>QCDA01000005.1 GCA_003281065.1 Pelagibacteraceae bacterium AG-349-E10 | reverse complement strand
CATTCTCTGGTAAAGGGATTATCGTTTGCTTACTAAATACTACCCATAGCCCTCCTAAAGCTAAACTAAGTGTTATAGCTCTTTCTATCCCAGGTCTTTTTTTCAAAAATAAAATTTCAAAAATAGTAGTCCATATTGGTGTCATGTAAAAAAGTATTAATGCTCGAACTACATCAGTTAAAAGAAAACTCAACGCATAACAAATAAAGCCACCCCCACAAAGCAAGCCTGTTATCGGAAGCTCTAAACCAAAAGTTCTTCCATTAATTTTACGCCACACTGCAATTGGAGATAAAATCAAAACTCCAATAATCATTTGTGCGATGGTTCCCCAACCACCAGTAAGACCACCATCTTCTAATATTCTTTGTGGTAACCAATATATTCCCCATGATCCAGCTGATATAGCAAGGGCAGCTGCTATTTTATAATGATGAGGATGCCTCATTATTATTAATCTAACAGAGGTTTAAACTTACTAAAGTTAAATATTTCCTCATATTTTTTTGCAAAAGCAAATACTTGTAAATCACTTTTCCTTTTTCCAATTATCTGCATACCCATTGGCATACCAAGTTCATCAAATCCGACAGGGATAGTAAATGTCGGTAATTCAAGAAGACTAGATAATATAAAAATTTCTAACCAACGGTGGTAAGTATCTAACTTAAAAGAATTTATTTTTTCAGGAAACTGTTGATTTTTATCAAACGGAAATAGTTGTGCAGAGGGTAAAGCTAGAAAATCAAAATTTTTAAAAATATTTTCAATTTGTTCTGCACACCTTTTTTTTTGTTTATAAGCACTATCTAAGTCTTCATCTTTTATATTTTTTCCTTGATTGTACTCCCATATAGCTTGGTAAGTCATTGTATTAATATCTTTTATGTTCATTGCTAAAGTATCTTGGTAAATACTTTTGGATCTAAACGTAATCCAGCTATTCCATAGAGCTTCATTATCAAAATCTGGCTTTAATCTTTCAATTTTTACATCAAAGTTTTCTAATTTTTTAAGTTGAGACTCACACATATCTAAAATTTTTGTTTCAATTTTATAATTGTTATTCATATTAGATAACCAACCTATTTTGATATTGGTTAAATCTTCATCTTTTATTTTTTGATTTTTAAAAAGTTTTTTTAAATCAAAAGAGTAGTTATCCCTCGTATCACTTCCAATAATTTCATCTAATAAAAATGCCATATCACTTGGTGTTTTTGCTAAACAACCAGGTGTTGTGAGTATGGGAATTTTTGATAATTGGTTCCCTCTATCTTCTGAAATTAAGCCAGGTGTAGGTCTGTATCCATAAATATTTGCATATGCTGCTGGTCCTCTGCATGACCCCATTTGATCAGTGCCGTCTGCAAATGGTATCAATCCTGCTGCTACAGCAGTGCTGGCTCCTCCACTTGATCCTGCTGCAGATTTTGTATTATCATAATAATTAGAAGTTGGGCCAAACAATCTGTTTATTGTATGTCCACCAACACCTAATTCTGCTGTATTAGTTTTTCCAATTATAATAACTCCGCTTTTGATTAGACGTTCTACAAATAATGAATTTTTTTTGGGAAAATAATCTTTTGTTCCAGGATAACCATATGTTGTTTTAATGCCAACTACATCACTTAAATCTTTAATAGCTATGGGAATTCCATTTAAAGTATTATCAAATTGATTTGAATTATCTTTATTAATAGCCTCTTTTATAAGATCTTTTCTATCCTTAAGAAGCACTATTGCATTTAAATCTGGATTAAATTTTTCAATCCTATCCAAATAGTATTCCATTACCTCTTTGATAGATATTTGTCGCTGATTAATGCTGTGTATTATTATTTCAACAGATTGATCCTCAAGCATAGAGGCTTAGCGAGCTTGTTTTATACTTTGAGTAACAATTTCTTTCATTTGCAACAATGAGGCTTCTTTTGGATTTGTTGCATAGGCTTGATCTTGCATTGCTTTTTTCGCAATTCTTTCAGCGCAATCTTCAGGAACATCTATTTCACTTAAACTTTTAGGAATATTTAATCTATCAAGTAACAATTCGATATTTTGAGTAAATTCATTTACTGTATGATTTTTAAATTGCATGGCTTCTGACATTCTTTGAACTTTCTCGTCCATACCTGGTAAATTGAAATGAAGAACAGGTGGTAAAACAATAGCATTCGTTAAACCATGATGAGTATTAAATTCTGCTCCAACCATGTGGGATATTGAATGAACATTACCTAATCCCTTTAAAAAGGATATTCCTCCCAAATATGAGCCTATAATCATCGCACCCCTTGCTAACAAATTATTTGGTTCCTCTATTGCTAAAACAAGAGATTTAGAAATTAAATTAAGACTTTCTAAAGCAGCTCCATCACAAAGTGGATGAAAACCCGGCACACAGTATCCCTCGATACTATGTACAAGAGCATCGACACCTGTCCACGCTGTTAATTTTGGAGGTAATTCTAAAGTTAACTCTGGATCTACTAGTGTGAATATAGGTCTTACATCTGGATGCCAGATGCAAAATTTCATTCCTTTTTCTAAATGTGTAACCATTGCTGTTATTTCTGTTTCTGCCCCAGTTCCTGCAGTTGTTGGGATAGTTATTATTTTTGGAAACGCATTTTCTTTTGTTATCTTTGGAACAGGTTGTTCAAACTCAAAATCCCATAATGGAGTTTCACTATTAACAGTTAAACATATGGACTTTCCACCATCCATTGCACTACCACCTCCAATAGCTATGATTGAGTCGTGATTTCCATTTTTAAATTGGTCACATCCTTTGGATATCTCATCATCTCGTGGGTTAGGAGATATATCATAAAATAAATCTGATTTAATACTATTTTTAGACAATAATGCTATTAACTTTTTAATAAAAGGAAGATCCTTGCTGCCACTATCTGTTACAATAAGAGGATTTTTAATATCAAATTCTTCACAAAATTTTGCAATTTCATTAAATCTTCCTGGTCCGTAATATGTGGTTGTTGGAAACGTCCAGTCTTGATTAGAGAGAATATCATTTTCGTTTAGTTTAAAGTTTTTCATTTAAGATAATAAAGTTTATAACAAGTTAATAGTGATATGAAATGATTAATTTTATTAATAATCAAAAAAATACATTTCTTGCAATCTCTGCAATGGTTATTGGTGTTATATTCATAGATATACATGGATTGATTGTAAAATATTTAGGAGGTGAGTACTCAACAATTCAATTAGCTCTTTTTAGAAATACTTTTGCAATAATACCCTTAATACTTTTACTAATTTATAATAAAGAAAGCTCTGATCTTTTTAAAAATTTAAATAAAAAATTTATTTTATTTTGTTTTATCAGAGGTTCTTGTTTTTTGGCTATTAATATCTTGTATTATATTGCTATAAATAATATGGAATTTGCTACAGCATCTACACTAACTTTTTCCTCTACATTTTTCATAGTAATTTTATCAATCTTCTTTTTGGGAGATAGAGTGGGTATGTATAGATGGTCAGCTGTTATAATTGGTTTTATTGGAGTTGTAATGATTATGAAACCTAATAGTAGTATTTTTTCCTATTATTCTATTTTACCATTACTTGTTGCTTTCTTATGGGCAGTCCAAGTGATAGTGCTAAAATTTATACCAGACAATTTTACTACAGGAAAAATTCAGTTTTATTCTTTGTTTTCATCTTTTCTTGGTTCGTTAATTTTTATTTTTTTTACAACTGGTCATACATATATCGAGAGTAATACTGACTTTTTAATTTTATCATTAATTGGTATTTTTGGAGGAACTGCTGCAATTCTATTTATTTACTCTTATAGGTTAATTGCAGCTAGTAAAATCGCAGTTTTTGAATATTTAGCAATACCCTCATCTTTTATTCTAGCTTGGATATTTTTTGGTGAGGCGCCTTTTGATCAACTTTTCCCTGGAGTTTTATTAATAGTTTTCGCTGGAATGATTATTATTTGGAGAGATAAAAATAAGAAAATTAATAAACCAAACTAAATGATAAGATCATTTAGATTTCATAGACTTCATAACTATAGTTCGATCAATTTCTCCAACTAACTCTCCAGATTGTGCATTTATTATAGGGTAGGCCGTATCATCCTCACATATCTGGTCAATTAATGTTTCAATTTTAGCATTTTCATTTATGCATTTTGTCTTATCTGAAAATAATTTTTTAGACTCATCAGAACACTCTTTACGCATAACTTTTCCTGCACTTAATACCTTATATTTTGGAACATCTTCACAAAAATCTTTAACATATTTATCAACTGGATTTGCTACAATTTCTTCAGGTGTTCCAACTTGAGAAATCTCTCCATCTTTCATGATTGCAATATGATCGCCCATTTTTATTGCCTCCAAAAAATCATGAGTAATAAATACCATGGTGCGTTGCAATTTTTTTTGAATGTCTAATAGTTCATCTTGCATTTCTCGTCTAATTAAAGGGTCTAAAGCAGAAAATGGCTCATCAAATATTAAGATTTCTGGCTCAACAGCCATCGCACGTGCTAAACCAACTCTTTGTTGCATTCCACCTGATAACTCTCTTGGATAATTATTATGCCAACCTTTTAAACCAACAAGATTTAAAGACTCTGTAGCCTTATCTAATCTTTCTTGTTTTTTTTCTCCCCTTATTTCTAAACCATAAGATATATTTTCAAGGACTGTTCGATGTGGAAAAAGTCCAAAGTGTTGAAATACCATACTCATTTTATTTCTTCTAAGATCAAGAAGACTATTTCTACTTATTTTTGTAATGTCAGTATCATCAATAATTACTGATCCTGACGTAGGTTCAATTAATCTAGTTAGACATCTTACTAATGTGGATTTTCCACTTCCTGATAATCCCATTACAACAAATGTCTCACCTTTTTGAATGGAAAAGCTGACATCTTTAACAGCTACCACATGTCCAGTTTTCTCTTGGACCTCGTCTCTACTTAAATTTGGATCTAAATTATCTAAAATTCTTTTTTCATCATTGCCAAAAATTTTCCATATATTTGAGCAAATAATTTTATCCATATTTTTAAGGTATATTGGTATTATATTGTGAATTAATACTATTAAAATAAAATTATTTTTATAAATTCTTATATTAATTGATAAATGTAACTATATATGTCTGTAGACCAAAATATAAATACCAAAAATACCTCAAATAAAAATATAATTCTCTATGTAAGCATTTTTATAATTGGGGCAGTAGCGTATTACCTTTCGATTATTAATGAGGATCCTACTGTATTTCCTAAATCTATTACTGATGAATTTAAATTTACCGCATGGATAAATGCAGGAGAGGATTATTTAAAAGATAACTATAGATGGATAACTAGATTATTTGCATCCTTTTTACAAGCTGGTTACATGGCATTGGAAAATTTCTTTGTTGAGTCTCCATGGATTTTAATTATGTCTTTGATGACTCTTCCAGCATTAGCGTACGGTGGTATTAAACTAGCTCTATTTTGTATGTTTACAGTTTATTTTTGGGGAGCTGTAGACATGTGGGAAGTATCAATGCAAACACTAGCATTAATGGGTTTGTCGGTAATTTTATCTGTAATTTTTGGTGTAATTTTAGGAATACTTAGTTCACAGAGTGATAGATTTGAAAATTTTCTAAAACCAATTTTAGATACCATGCAAGTAATGCCTGCCTTTGTATATTTATTCCCTGCAATGTTCTTTTTTGGAATTGGTGGAGCTCCAGCGATACTTGCTACATTAATTTATGCTATGCCTCCAATTATTAGATTAACTAATTTAGGTATTAGACAAGTATCAAAAGAAACAATTGAGTCAGCTGAGTCTTTTGGATCTAATAAATTTCAACTTTTACTTAAAATAAAAATTCCAATGGCTTTACCAAGTATCATGATGGGAGTTAATCAAACGATTATGATGGCATTAGCTTTAGTTGTTCTTGCAACTTTCATTGGAGCTGAAGGTTTAGGCGGTCAAGTATGGCAAGCAATTAGAAAATTAGATGTAGGTTGGGCAATGGAAGGGGGCTTATGTATTTTATTTATGGCAATAATGTTTGATAGAATAAGTACCGCTATTAGTAAAGAAAAAGAAACCTTACCTGATGATGTAAAAAAATTTTACTTATTACCGCAAAATTTACATAGAAACCCATTAGCAAATTTAGTTGAATTACCAATAAGATTAACTGTAAAGATAATAGACTTATTTTTCACAAAAACTGTTAACATTTTTGCTAATTTAATGGCTAGCATAATTTCTGTATTTAATAAATCCTATAATGGTTCAGTTAAAAATTTTATAAATCAGCGATATTTTTTATTTTCATCATTATTAATTTTCATCTTTATTTATATTTTTGATGCATACTTTTATAGCATAGGGACTTTTCCAGAAACTTGGGCAATTAATATTCAAAAACCAATAGAAGATGCTGTTAAGGCAATGACTCTTGACCCTGGCTTTATTTCCTTTGCAAAAGGTATGAAGTATTTTGTTTACTTATATTTGCTAAACCCACTAAATTTATTTCTAACTCAAATACCTTGGTGGTACACAATGATTGTTTTTATTCTTATTGGATATGTGACTGTAGGAATAAAGTTTGCCACAATTACTGCTATATTATTAGCCTTCATTGGAGCGACGGGTATGTGGGTGCATTCAATGATTACGCTATCTTCAGTACTAGTTTCAGTTTTAATTTGTTTCGTAATAGGAGTGCCACTTGGAGTAATAGCTTCTTACAATAAATGGTATAGAGATATCCAAAATGTTGTTTTAGATGCAATGCAAACTTTACCTTATTTTTGTTATTTAATTCCTGTTTTAATGTTTTTTGGAGGAAATATAGTATCTGCAGTTATTGCAACTGTTATATATTCTGTGCCACCAATAATAAGATTAACAGCTCTTGGTTTGTCACAAGTTTCAGGAAGCTATTCAGAGGTATCTAAATCTTTTGGAGGAACAGGAATTCAAACTTTAAATAAAGTAAAATTTCCATTAGCTGTACCCAGTCTCGTTATGGGATTTAATCAAACTGTAATTATGGCTTTTGCAATGCAAATTGTTACACCTTTGATTGGTGGAAAAGGTCTAGGACTTCAAGTATTTAATGCACTTCAAAGATCAGATACAGGAAGAGGTCTATCAGCCGGTTTAGCTATTGTTCTTCTTGCTATTATCATCGATAGGATAACTCACGCCTGGACTAAAAAACAAAGACAAGCCCTTGGATTAGATACATCCTAATGGATTTTAAGAAAGACCTTCCCTTAACTAGTTCACATTGGGGAACTTATAGAGCAAAAGTACAGAATGGGAGAGTTAAAGAGTTAATTGGATGGGAAAACGATAAAGATCCATCACCAATAGGCCCCGGCATTATAGACATTCACGATAATCAAACGCGAATTGATAAGCCTATGATAAGAAAAAGTTGGATAGATAATGGACCAGGAACAAATAATAATTTAAGAGGAATTGAACCTTTTGTAGCTGTATCTTGGGACAAAGCTGAAAGTATTGTGGCTAAGGAATTAAACAGAGTAAAAAATAATTTTGGTAATTCTTCAATATTTGGTGGATCTTATGGTTGGGCTAGTGCTGGAAGATTCCATCATGCTCAAAGCCAACTTCATCGCTTTTTAAATTGTATTGGTGGTTACACAAGATCTAAGTTTACTTATAGCTTTGCAGCAGCAGAGGCAATGGTTCCCCATATACTTGGAAGTTATCGAGCTTATCTTGATACCTGCACTAGTTGGGACTCAATCGAAGAAAATACAAAATTATTTGTATGTTTTGGAGGGGTACCAATAAAAAACGGTCAAATAGCTCAAGGTGGTACTGGAAGTCATAATCAAAAAGAAAAGTTAATTCGATCAGCTAAAGCTGGCATAAAATTTATAAATTTTAGTCCACTCAAAAGTGACTTACTAGGTGAAGTTAAAGGAAAATGGCTTCCTTTAAGACCTAATACCGATGTAGCTATTATGCTTGGCTTAGCACACACACTTTATAAAGAAAATTTGTATGATGAAAAATTTATTAAAAAATACACAGAGGGTTTTGAAATTTTTTTACCATATCTATTGGGAGATTTAGATGGGGTAGTAAAAGATGCTAATTGGGCATCAAAAATAAGTGAAATTTCAACAGATGAAATTATATCTCTAGCAAGAGATATGTCTTCAAAGCGCACTATGATATCTGTTAGTTGGTCTTTAACTCGTCAAGATCATGGTGAGCAACCTTTTTGGGCTGCAATTATGCTAGCATCTATGTTGGGTCAAATAGGATTACCAGGTGGTGGTTTTGGTTTTGGCTATAGTGCAACTAATCATATAGGTGGCCAGTTTTCAATTATTCCTGGTGCTGCTTTTCCACAATCTGATAATAAGATTGATAATTTTATTCCCGTTGCAAGGATAAGTGATTTATTATTGAATCCAGGTGATACTTTTGATTTTGATGGTCAAGAATATGTATATCCTGATATTAAATTAATTTATTGGGCAGGGGGTAACCCTTTTCATCATCATCAAGATATTAACAAACTATTACTTGCATGGCAAAAACCTGAAACAATTATTTGTAATGAATGGTGCTGGAATTCGTTAGCCAAATATTCAGATATTATCTTACCTTGTACCACTCCACTTGAAAGACAAGATATAATGCTCACCCCAAGAGATCCTTACGTTATATCAATGTCAAAATTAGTAGAACCTTTTAAGGAAGCTAAAAGTGATTTTGATATTTTTAAAGGAATTGCCAAAAAAATGGATGTTGAAAATCTTTTTACTGAAGGAAGAAGTGAAGAAGACTGGCAGAGATGGATTTATCAAGAAACATCTGTTAAATCAAAATCATTGAAAAATATTGATTTTCCGAGTTACGAGGAGTTTAGAAAAATAGGATGGTTTAAAGTTCCACCACCAAAAGAGTATACAATAATGTTAAAAGATTTTGTGAAAGACCCTATAAAATACCCACTCTCAACTCCCAGTGGAAAAATAGAAATATATTCCAAAACAGTTGATAGTTTTAATTATGACGATTGTCCTGGTCATCCAACATGGTTAGAACCTTGTGAGTGGCTTGGAAGTAAAAATAATAATTATCCTTTGCATCTAATCTCCAATCAGCCAAAAAATAAATTACATAGTCAAATGGATCATGGAGGTTACAGCAAATCTTTTAAAATTAAAGATCGTGAACCAATTGAAATGAATAGTGTTGATGCGCATAGCCGTGGAATAAATAATGGAGATATAGTAAAACTTTTTAATGACAGAGGTGCATGTCTAGCTGGAGTAAATATCAATGAAAATATCCGCCCTGGAGTCGTGCAAATTAGCACGGGCGCTTGGTATGATCCGGAGAATACTAAAAATTTTAAAACCATCTGCAAACATGGTAATCCTAATGTCCTTACAAAAGACAAAGGAACTTCAAAATTAGGTCAGGGTCCTATAGCACACTCATGTCTAATTGAAGTAGAATTAGTTACAGATAATGTTTCACCTGTGACAGCATTTGATCCTCCTGTTATTATTCGAGATAATAAATATAACTCAAATAAATCTGTTGATAAATAAATGGGAAATTTACAAGAAGAAGCTGATTTAAAACAAACTATCCAAATTAGTGCTCGTAGATTTGAAGAGTCTCCATTTATTCAGCGTACCAATACTTCGAATATGGTTAGAGGTGTTTATGCAGGTAGATACTTTCCGATGAAAATTGATGAAGATCCACAAGAAAAATATTGGCTGTTAAGACAAAAAGCACTTTTGTTTGATGTTCCAGAAAAACCAATTGAAATATCAGGAAAAGACTCAGTTTCTTTTTTGAATAAAGTGCTCACAAGAGAAATTTCAAAAACAAAAATTGGCAGAGGCTATTATGCACTTGCATGTACACCAAAAGGTGGAATTTTCATGGACGGAGTTTTGTTTAGATTTGATGAAGAAAAGTTTTGGTATGTTCAAGCAGATGGTCCATTTGAAGATTGGCTGATTGCGCATAGTTCAAATTATGATATTGAAATAAAAGACCCCAAATCTAGAGTTCTTCAAATTCAAGGTCCAGCCTCAATCGATATTATGAAGTCAGCCTCAAATGGAAAGATTGATGAAAATATGCCTTATTTTAGCTCAAATTTTTTCGATTTAGGAGGGCAAACTTTATATGTTTCGAGAACAGGTTTCACAAATGAATTGGGGTTTGAAATATTTTGTGATGGATTTAATACAGACCATTTGGCTCTATGGGACTATCTTATTGAATGTGGTAAACCATATGGAATGAAATTTTCTGCCTCAAGAGCTATGACAATTAGAAGAATTGAGGGCGGTATTTTTGGAAATTTAACTGACATTGATACAACAATTACTCCTTTCGAAGCAGGCCTCGGGTATTTTGTGAATATGGATAAAGATTTTATCGGTAAAGATGCTTTAATGAAAAAAGATAAAAGAACATGTTTATTTGGAATAACATGTAAAACAGCAGTTCCTAAAGCTGGAAGTAAAATAAAACTTAATGATAAAGAAGTCGGTTATATTACAGCAGGTGTACCGTCACCAACTCTCCAACTAGGAATTGGTTATGTAAGATTTTATGAGCCAAATGATTATATGAATAAAGAGATTGAAATATTACTCCCAGATAATTCCTCTCATATCGGAGTCGTTGTAGATTTACCATTTTACGATAAAGAAAAAAGAATTGTAAAGGGTATTGATAGAACAATTCCTACCAAACCTGATAATACAGTTTATGATGCAAAATAATTTCCTAAAAAATAAAAATATTATTTTATCTGCTGGTGCTTCGGGGATAGGTTTAGCTACTGTGAAATTATTACTATCACGAGGTGCTTTTGTATATACTTGTGATATTGATAAAAAAAATATTAATAAATTAAAAAAAAATCCATACTTTAATAAGAAACTCTTTATATCAGAATGCGACGCTTCAAAAGAGGATGAGGTAAAGAAATTTTATAAAGAAGTATCAAATAAAACAAAAAAAATAGACGGACTTATTAATAACATTGGTATAGCTGGACCCACATCTCCTTTAGAGAAAATTAAATCTGAAGATTGGGAAAAAACTCTACAAGTAAATGTAAATAGTCACTTTTATTTTACGAAATATGCAATACCCATGATTAAAAAATCTAAACATGGATCAATAATTAATATTTCCTCTACAGCTGGTATCGATGGTTTTCCTAATAGATCACCCTATGCGGCAAGCAAATGGGCCTTAGTTGGTATTACCAAAACTTTAGCAATGGAATTAGGTAAATTTAATATACGAGTCAATGCAATATGCCCAGGTTCTGTTAAAGGTGCGAGAATGATGAGAGTCATAAAAGCGAAAGCAAAAATGTTAAATCAATCTGTAAGATCAATTGAAAAAGATTTTGTTTCTATGAGTTCTTTAAAACAATGGGTTTATGAAGATGATATTGCAAAAATGTGTTCTTTTTTAATTTCTCACGACTCTCTTAGAGTATCTGGTCAAGTAATTTCAATAGATGGTAATACTGAAAGAATGGATTAGGATTTTTTTAGTTTTAAATAATCTCTGGTCTCTTCTGGGCTCATAATAGAGGAGCCCAACTCATGAACTATTTTTATTGCCTTTTCAACTAATTGTGGATTAGTTGCAAGTTTTCCCTTTGATAAATATAAATTATCTTCAAGCCCAACTCTGGGATTACCTCCGAGTAAAACTGTTTGTGCAACAAAGGGCATTTCATTTCTTGAAATTGCAAACCCTGACCAAATAGCATTTTTTGGCATGACATCTAACATTGCAATCATAGCTGTAGTTTTTGCTGGAGCTCCCCAAGGAATTCCTAAACACATTTGATATAAAGGTGGATCACTTAGTAGTCCTTCTTCATAAAGCTGAGCTCCAAACCACATATTACCTAAATCAAATGCTTCAACTTCAGGTTTAACTCCAATTTCTTTTAAACGTTTTGCTGCTTTTCTTAAATCATTTGGTGTATTGACTGCCAACACAGAACTATCACCAAAATTTAAAGTTCCAGCATCAAGTGTACATATTTCTGGCAGTAATTCCTCTACATGAGATATTCTCTCCATAATATTTGCCATATCAGTATATGGACCAAAATCCATTGGGTTATCTCCTTCACCTATATCTAAATCACCTCCCATACCAGTTGTTAAATTAATAATTACATCAGTGTCGCTTGATCTAATTATTTCAACTACCTCCTTATAAAATTCAAATTTTCGACTAGGTGTTCCATCTTCTTCTCTGACATGAATATGAACAATCGAGGCACCGGCTTGGGCAGACTCCAATGCAGATTTAGCTATTTGTTTTGGTGTTTTTGGAAGATCAGGATGTTTAGATGCAGTGTCACCAGATCCATTAACAGCACATGTTAGAAATACTTTAGTTTTCATCATTTTTGATACTATTACACTTAATTAGTTATTAAAAAACATATTTTATAGTATTTAGATACTGATTGATGAATAAATTGCATATGTACTTTGGCTTTTTTTTGCTAATATAAACAAATAATGGGAGGGATAATCTATGAGAATATCTAAAACAATTATTACTTTTATTCTATCCTCTATTCTTTTTACTGCAACATTCAGTAAAGCAAGTGCAGAAAAATTACTTGCTGCTATTGCTGACTGGACTGGTGGAGAGATTTCGTGCCAAGTAGCTGTAAGCATACTTGAAGACGAACTAGGATATGAGATTGATAGAATAGTATTTGCCTCAGGAACTGGTCTTTGGGAGGCTATTGCTGCAGGTGATATTGATTTTGCTTGTGAGTCATGGCCTAGTTATGCGGAAGCAGATGAGGTTATGTTAAATGGCGATTTAATTCATGGTGGAGAAGTTAAAATGACTTACTCTGGAGATGGTAGCGTCAAACTTTTAGGAACTGTAGGAATTACAGGCATGTCAGATTACTATGTTCCAAAATATTGGGCTGATGCAAACCCAGACTTTTCTGGTTTCGCTGATTTGAATAAATATAAATCTGATTTTGCTACAATGGAAAGTGGTGACAAAGGTAGATTAATTGGTTGTCCAGTTGCTGGTTGGAACTGTCATGATCAAAAAAGATTAGATCTGTTGGGTCTAGACTTTGTTGCTGATGAATTAGGAACTGAAACTGCTGCTCTTGCTGAAGCGCAAGGTATGTACGATAGAGGCGAGCCTTTCTTAATGTACCTTTGGGAGCCGCATTGGTTCTTTGGTGTTAACGAATTAGTCGGTGTAAAATTAGCTCCAAATAAGACTTGTGATACGTTCACAGAAGCTAATAACTGGGAAACTTGTGGTGCAGATTATTGGCCAGCAACAGGTTGGGCAGTTGATTATCCAATGAACTACGGTAATCCTGATACTTTTGCAAAACCTGAAAACCAAGCTGCATTAGAATTTTTTGGTAAAATGGCTTTATCAAATGCAGATCAAGCAGCAATGCTCGTTAAGGTTCGTGAAGGTGGAGAACTAAATGACGTTGTAGCTGAGTGGAAAGCAAATAATAAATCTACTTGGGAAAAGTGGTTACCAACATCAGTAGAAGGTCTATCTGGATCTTAAGATCATAAAATTTTAAGGCTCTGTTTATATTGCAGAGCCTTTTATTTCGAATAATAAATAAATGAGTTTTGAATAATTTTCTTTATTCACAACTAATTGAACCAAATTTAGATAATAAAGGAACTTTTTTACTACTTGATGATGGTAAATCATTTAGTTATGAGGAAATTATCTCTATTGCTTCAAAAATCTCTCATAAACTAATCAAGTTCGGATTAAAAGTTGGAGATCATATACTTGTAAAAGCTCCTAAATGTAAAGAAACCATTGCTTTATACCTATCTTCTATAATGACTGGTGCCGTTTATTTCCCTCTTAATTCAAATTATACACCAATTGAAACTAACTACTTTGTAAAAGACGCACAACCAGCTTTTTTAATTTGTGAAGAAAGTGAAATTCAAAAACTAAAGCCCATATGTGATGAAATAGGATGTAAAATTTTATCTATGAACGTGAATGGAGAGGGAGAGATTACAGATGGCCTTAAAAATTTTGATAGTTATTTTAAGCCAGCTTTTAGAAAAGATGATGATTTAGCAGCTCTTCTATATACCTCAGGCACAACTGGCAAACCTAAAGGAGCTATGTTAACACAGCTGAATTTAGTTTCTAATGCAAATCAATTAGTTAATTTATGGAATATTAACCATGATGATACTTTGATCCACTCTCTTCCAATTTATCATACTCATGGATTGTTTGTGGCTATGAACACTACAATGATGGCTGGAGCAACTGTAAGGTTGCTTAAAAATTTCAATTTAGATAATGTTTTTCAGGCTTTTGATAAATCTACCTTGATGATGGGAGTACCTACTTTTTATACAAGATTGTTAAAAGATAAAAGATTAAATAGAAAGCATACGAAGAATATGAGGTTATTTATTTCTGGTAGCGCTCCGTTATTAAAAGAAACACATAAAAATTTTTATGATATTACAGGTCATCACATTTTAGAGCGCTACGGTATGACAGAGACAAATATGAATTCATCTAATCCTCTTGATGGCGTTAGAAAAGCTGGCTCTGTTGGAAAACCAATAAAAGATATAAATATTAGAATAAGCGTTACAGAGGGATCTGAGGTATTAAATAAAAATCAAATTGGAATGATAGAAATTAAAGGCCCTAATGTGTTTAAAGGCTATCTAAATAAATTAGATCAAACCAAAGAAGCATTTACAAAAGATGGATATTTTATTACAGGAGATATTGGTTATTTCGATGATGATGGTTATCTCTATATATCTGGAAGAAATAAAGATTTAATTATAAGTGGTGGTTATAATGTTTACCCTAAAGAAATAGAGGATGTAATAAATGAAAATGAAAATGTTATAGAGTCAGCTGTTTTTGGAATTCCTGATAATGATTTGGGTGAAATACCTGTAGCAGCGATAGTCATGTATCAAAAAGATAATAAATTAGAAAATATTAAATCCCACTTAGAAAAAAACTTAGTTAGATATAAAATTCCTAAAGAATATTTTGTATTAGATGAACTCCCAAAAAATATAATGGGTAAAGTCCAAAAGAATATTTTAAAAGAAAAATATAATAAAAATTAAATAAGTTATTTTTTTTAAATATTAATATATAAATCCTATATGTCTACGGCAGTAGTTTTTGGGGGAACAGGTCTTGTAGGTAATCATTTATTAAAAATTTTAATTAATGATGATTATTATTCCAAAGTAAAGGTATTCACCAGATCCAAAATTGAGATAATTCATCATAAATTAGAAATTATAGAAACAAATTTTAAAAATATAGAGAGCTTGAAAGATAAAATTTCTGCTGATAGTTGTTTTTTTTGTATAGGAACTACAAAAAAAAATTCACCACAAAAACTTGAATATAAAAAAATAGAGCTAGAATTACCTATAAATATAGCTCAAATTTGTAAATCTAATGGGATAAGCTCATTTGTCTTTGTTTCTTCGGGTTTCGCTAATCCAAATCACTCTGGAGAATACTTGAGGTTTAAGGGTCTTGTTGAAGAGGAATTAAAATCTTTAAGTTTTGAAAACCTTGGTATTTTAAGGCCTTCATTTTTATTGGGAAAGAGAAAACAATTTAGAATTTTTGAAACAATAGGAATATATATATATTTAGACTCTTATCCCCTTTTTTTATAGGCCCTCTAAAAAAAATGAAGCCAATTCATGCTAACACAGTAGCCAAGGCTATGTCTAACATTATAAAAAAAAACCTAAGTCAAGTAACATACGAGTCCGACGAAATAGTGAGAATAAGTTAATACTTAATAATGCGTAAGCTTAATGTCGTTTATAATCATAATTATGACATTCCATTACCAGATGGACATAGATTTGTTGGAACAAAATTTTCTGACCTTTATAACTACATCAAAGACTCAGATATCTATAAAAATTTAATCATTCATAAAAGTATAGAAGCACCTATAAGTGATGTTCAATGTGTCCATAAAAGTGAATATGTTTTAAATGTTAAACAAGGCAGTCTTTCTAGGGCTGATGAGAGAAAAATAAATCTTCCTTGGAGTAAGAGACTTGCTAGGAGGTCTTTTTTAGCTATACAAGGTACTTTACAAACCTCTCAATTGGCATTAGAGAATGGTGTTGCATGTCATTTGGCAGGCGGGACTCATCATGCATTTAAAGATTGTGGATCTGGTTTTTGTGTATTTAATGACTTAGCCTATGCATCAATAGCTTTACTTAATCAAAAAAAAGTAAAAAAAATTTTAATTTTAGATTTAGATGTTCATCAAGGTGATGGAACTGCTTCTATTTGTGAAAAAATTGATAATATTTTTACATGTTCAATTCATTGTAAAAATAATTTTCCATTTAACAAAAAAAATAGCAATTTAGACGTACCAATAGATGATGAAGTAAATGATGTTAAATATATAAATATCCTCACAAAAACACTTGATCAAATTGAGTCTAATTTTACGCCAGATATTGTTTTTTATGATGCAGGAGTTGACGTGCACTCTAACGATGATCTAGGTAATTTAAACCTTACTGACGATGGCATTAAAAAAAGAGATGAAATTGTATGTGAGTATTTCAAAGAAAAAAAAATACCTATTTGTACTGTTATAGGTGGAGGATACAGCAAGAATAGACAAGAATTGGCATCTCGGCACTTCTCAATATTTGAAACTGTAAGTAAAACTTATTTATGAATTTTTTTGATTAACTCTTTGAATCAACCCAAAAATTATAGCTATAGCCAATACAATCTTTAGGAATTCACTATACAAAAATGGTAATAAACCAAGATTTATAGCTTGTTCAATACCTACAAAAAACGAAAGGTGACTAATACCACATAAAAATATTACAAATGCACCAGCAAGAATAGTAGCCGATAATTTGATCAAACCTGTGTTCACTTCAGATTTGAGAATATATGCAATCATGAACGAAGAAATTACCATTCCGTATAAAAAACCAAATGTTGGAGAAAAAATGTAGCCAATTCCTCCACCATTAGCGAATAAAGGTAGTCCTAGCACACCTAAAACCACATAAATAAATGTTGAATAAAACCCAATCATGCCCATTGATGCAGCTATAAAGAAAACCACCAAAGTTTGTAATGTCATTGGAACAGGGTAAAAGGGAATAGAAATTTTAGAAGATATAGTCAGTAAAATCACTCCTAGTATAGTTAGGTAATACTTGGAAAAGAAGTGTGTGCCAAAGAGATTTTCTGTAATAGTTCTACTCATCGTATGCTTATCTTACTTTATCTTCGTCCTTATAAAATCTTGGATCAAATTCATCTAATTTTATACCTCTAAATGTCTTATAAAATGAGCCAAATTTATAGCTACCAAGTTGCTCTAATGGTGTATTTGTAAACTTTGCTTTAGCTGCTTCCTCAGACTCAGCTTCAATAGTTACCTGAAAGTCATATGACATAGTCATATCTATAATGAATTTTCTCATAACTAACCTCCTATTAAATATTAACTAAATATCATAAATATAGTGATTTTAACCAAAAAAATAGAGAAATATTTAAAATTATACCCATTGGGAATGCAAAAATCTTTGATATAAGTTCAATAAATATGGACAATAAAATTTTAATTATTAATGGCCCTAATCTAGAAATGTTAGGTAAACGCAAAGAGAGTGTTTATGGAAATTTCACATTAAAAGATTTGGAAAACGAGTTACTTAAGGAGTCTGAGACATTAGGATGTAGTCTTGATTTTTTCCAAAGCAATATAGAAGGAGAGATCATCAATAAAATAAATGGCTTAGATGAGTCATACGTTGGTATCATAATTAATCCTGGTGGTTTGACTCATACCTCGGTTTCATTACACGACTCCCTTGAAATTAAAACAATATTTAAAATAGAAGTTCATTTATCCAATATATACTCTAGAGAGGACTTTCGAAGAAAGTCTCTCATAGCACCAGCTTGTGATTGTTCAATTATAGGTATGGGTAAAGATGGATTTATTTACGCATTAAGATATTTAATAAAAAACATATAAATCAAAGCTTAATTTTTAAATTTCACAAAAAATTCATAGTTTTTTTATTTTTTTGTAGAGTTATACACAGCCAATCTATTCCTGAGACTATTAAATAGTTATATAATGGTAAAAGGAACGTTCTAATAGGAGGACATAATGAAAAAACTAATTAGTATTTTTGTACTTTTAGTTTCTTTTGCATTTACTTCAAACAGTTACAGTAAAACCGAAATTCATTGGTGGTATGGTAACAGTGGTTTTTTAGGTGATGTAATCATAGAAATAGCTAATCGATTTAACGAGTCACAAGATGAGTATATGGTTATCCCTACTGGTAAAGGAAGCTATGAGGACAACATGGCAGCTACTATAGCTGCTTTTAGAGCAGGTGATCAACCTCATTATTCACAAGTCTATGATGCAGGTGCAGCTATAATGGTAGCACAAGTCAAAAATGGAGTTGTTATCGGCTTTGAAGAGATGGCCGAAAAATACGGTATTGATGTTGATGCTGATAACTACATTCCTGGTATAAAAAACTTTTATGCTGATGGTGATGGAAAAATGATCGGTGTTCCATTTAATAGTTCTACATGTCTCATGTATGCCAATATGGATATCCTAAATGAAGTTGGCATCGAAGAGGTTCCAAAAACTTACGAAGAATTTGAAGGTATGGCTCAAAAGATACTCGATGCTGGATATATTCCTCTTCTTCAAAGTCACAGTCCTTGGATTTGGACTGAAAATTTCTTCTCAAGGCATAATTTATTGATGACAGATGGCAATAATGGCTATGATGCTGTTCCTACAAAAACACTTTTTGCTGATACAGAAGCTTTTGTCTATCACTGGACTAAAGTTAAAGAATGGTATGAAAAGGGTTACTATGGCTACAAGGGAAGAGCTTGGGGAGATAACCAGGCACCATTTACTAACGGTGAGGCTGCGTTTTGGTTTGGATCTGCTGCATCTTTTGGAGGTATGAAAGGTGTACTTCCAAACTTTACAACCAACCCAATACCATATTGGGATTCAGTAACAGGTGGTAAAGAGTATCCAACATTTATTGGTGGTGCTGCAAATTGGATTTTAAACGGTCATACAGAAGAAGAGTATAAAGGACTTGCTAAATTTATTGAATTTATGGGTTCACCAGAAATGGATTTATACTATCATAACATGACAGGTTACGCTGCTGTAACAAAAGGTGGTATAGAGTTAGCTGAAACTATAAATTTTTATAGAGCATCTCCTTATCATAAAGCTGTTGGTGATCAATTAGGTCTTGAGGGCTCAACTATCCCTGGTGGATATAGAGCAGGTAACTGGCCTCAAATTCGTGAAGTAATATACGAAAATGTTGAGCCAATGCTAAATGGCGATATCACTGTTGAAAAAGCTCTAAGCAATATGGATAAGGGTGCAGCAAAACTATTAAAACAGTTTGCTAAAACTCTATAATTTATATTATTTTAAAAAGGAGGATATTTATAATATCCTCCTTTTAACTTAATGAAAAAAGTTCAATTTAAATCAAATTATTCTCAATATTTTTTCTTAGCTCCTCAGCTTTTAATTTTATTAATTTTTTTATATTGGCCAATTATTCAAACGTTTAGAGATGCCTTTACTATGCAAGATGCTTTTGGTTTTGGTTCTCAGTTTGCTGGCTTTGATAATTTTTTATTTATTTTTTCTGATCCCTCCTATTTTACTGCTTTCAAGTTTACAATTATCTATAGTTTCATAATTACTCTTATTACAGGTTCAATTGGTTTATTGCTTGCCGTGCAAGCTAATAAAGTCATGCATGGAAAAAGTGCATATAAAACACTATTAATTTGGCCTTATGCTATTGCACCGGCTGTTGTTGGTGTAATGGCTAATTATTTCTTCAGTGAAAGATATGGTTTACTTCACCATTTATTTAATAATTTATGGGGTTTTAATTGGTATGAAAATGTATTTGATGCATATATTTATGTAATTATAGCTGGTTCCTGGAAACAAATAAGTGCAAATTTTATTTTCTTTTTAGCTGGACTTCAGGCTATTCAAAAAACAGTTATTGAAGCTTCTATTATTGATTGTAAAAGCAACATTCGAAGATTTTGGACAATTACTTTCCCTTTATTAATGCCGACTACTTTTTTCTTAATTATTATTAATATAACTTATGCCTTCTTTGATACATTTGGAATAATAGACACAACTACTATTGGAGCTCCAGGAAGCGAAACTAAAACTTTAGTTTATAAAGCCTACATTGATGGCTTTAAAGGTTTAGATCTAGGAAGTGCTGGTGCCCAATCAATCATGATGATGATAATAGTTCTTGTTATTACAATTTTTCAATTCAGATACATAGAGGGTAAAATTCATTACAATTAATGACTAAATTTATATCCTCAACTATCAATCATTTTATTCTTTCAATTGGTTTACTTATTATGATTGTTCCAATATGGATAATTTTTGCAAGCTCAACACATTCAAGCCTATTTATAAATACTAACGGTTTACAATTTTTTTTAGGAGATAATTTTATTGATAATTATTCTAGGGTTTTATTTAAACAATCTGGTTTTTTTAATGAAATAACAGCTCTTAAAATGTTTTTTAATAGTTTTGTTATGGCAACAGGTATAGCGACTTTATCTGTAATTACATCACTTATGGCCGCATACGGTTTAGTTTATTTTAAAGTCAAATATGCGACTTTTATATTTTGGTTAATTTTTATTACTTTATTAGTTCCTTTGGAGCTTAGAATAATGCCCTCATACATAGTTATGTCAAAATTAAACCTTGTAAATACATTTGCTGGTTTAATTCTACCCATCTCTGCCTCTGCAATAGCAACCTTCTTTTTTAGACAATTTTATAAATCAATTCCTGATGAATTATTAGAAGCGGCTAAATTAGATGGAACTAATAGTTTGAGATTTTTTATAGATTTTTTAATTCCTTTATCTAGAACGATGATTGCTGCTGTTTTTATATTTATGTTCGTGTTTGGCTATAATCAATATCTTTGGCCATTAATAATGACTACTAGTGAACAATATTGGACTGTTGTAATGGGTCTTAAGACAATGTACGGATCTATTTCTGACCGCTTTGCTTTTGTAATTATGTCAATGATACCACCGGTAATTATAATTATTTTTCTACAAAAATTATTTATTCAAGGAATATTTCAAAATAAATGAAGTTCAAACCATTAGAAATACTAACACACATCATTCTCATTCTTGGTGTTTTATTAATGGTATTACCAATTTGGTTTTCTTTTGCCACTTCAACACATGATAATGTTTCAATAATGACTGAGGGAATGAAATTTTTTTTAGGTGAGAGTTTTTCTCAAAATTACAATGAAGTTTTGAATGAAAAAGGGGGTTGGTCTGAGGAAGTTACTGCAGCAAGAATGTTTGTAAATAGTTTTATTATGGCTCTTGGTATCGCAACATTGAAAGTTGTCATCTCAGCTATGTCAGCTTACGCGTTAGTTTATTTTAGATTTAAATTGGCTGTTCCAATATTTTGGCTAATCTTTATTACTCTATTAGTTCCACTAGAAGTAAGAATTTTTCCAAGTTATAAAATTGTATCTGATCTTGGTCTTACAAATACATATACAGGACTTATACTCCCACTAGTTGCTTCTGCTACTGCAACATTTTTCTTTAGACAATTTTATAAAACAATCCCTGATGAATTGTTAGAGTCTGCAAAATTAGATGGTGCAAATAGTTGGAGATTTTTTATTGACTTCTTATTGCCTCTATCAAAAACAATGTTAGCGGCTATGTTTATTTTTATGTTTGTCTATGGATATAGTCAATATTTATGGCCTTTAATAATGACTACTGATGAAAAATATTGGACAGTAGTGATGGGAATGAAGATTATTTTTACTGAAAATTATGAGGGTGTTGCTTTACCAAGAACAGGTGAGAGATTTGCCTATATTATATTATCAATGTTACCACCTGTGTTAGTTGTTGTAATTCTTCAAAGATGGTTTATCAAAGGATTGATTCAAACAGAAAAATAAATATGAGTTTTTTAGAATTACAAAATATTACTAAAATATATCCTAATGGCACTAAAGCTGTTAATGAGACTTCTTTAAATATTGAAAATGGAGAATTTGTTGTATTTGTTGGACCTAGTGGATGTGGTAAATCAACGTTATTAAGAATGATTGCAGGACTAGAGGATATTACAAATGGAAAAATATCTCTAGATGGTAATATTATTAATAAAATTGATCCATCTGAAAGAGATGTAGCAATGGTTTTTCAAAATTATGCCCTTTATCCTCACATGTCAGTATTTAATAATATGGCTTATGGTCTTAAAAATAGAGGAATATCTAAAGAAGAGATCAATATCAAAGTCAATGATGTAGCTAAACTCTTGGAAATAGATCAATTACTCACAAGAAAACCAAGTATGCTTTCAGGAGGACAAAGACAACGAGTTGCAATGGGAAGAGCCATAGTTAGAAATCCAAAAATATTTTTATTTGATGAACCATTATCTAACTTAGATGCAAAATTAAGAAATCAAATGCGTTTGGAAATCAAACGTCTTCAAAGACAAATGGGCGTAACAAGTATTTTTGTTACCCATGATCAAACAGAAGCGATGACACTAGGGGATAGGATAGTAGTCATTAACAATGGTGTTGTTGAACAAGTTGGTACACCTAAAGAGATATACTCTAAACCAAACACTAAATTTGTTGCTGAATTTATAGGGTCCCCACAGATGAATTTATTTAATTGCAAAATTGAAAATGGCATAGCTTATATAGCTGATATGAAAATTAACCTTAATAATTCTACAAACATCGATGATGCAAGTTTAGGTATAAGGCCAGACGATATCCTAATATCAGATAATGGACAGCATTCTTGTGTAGCAAATCTAGTTGAATATTTAGGTTCAGATATGATTATTTATTCGAAAATTGGTGATCAAGAGTTTAGTTGTAAATTGTCTTCAAAAATAAATCTAAACGCAGGAGATACATTTAAATTTGATATATCTAGTACTTTAGTGCACCTTTTTGATAACAGTAACGGTTCAAGAGTATAAGTTTTACAAAGTCTATTTTGGTAAAATACACACAGGGATAGGGTTCATTTTATGAACGTTATTTTTTCTAATCTCAAGATACTTTTGTCTATTTGATGATTTCTCATTAAGCATTGCTTCTTCAATTTCAGAGTAACTTAAACCAACTTGATCTTCATCAGATCTTCCATCAGTCCATAAACCATCTGTTGGGGCTGCATCTATTATGTCTTGGCTTATATTTAGTTCCTTCCCCATATCCCATACTTCTGTTTTGAGACAATCTGCGATTGGAGAAATATCGACTCCTCCATCACCGTATTTTGTATAAAAACCAATTCCAAAGTCTTCAACCTTATTTCCTGTGCCAACAACAATTCCGTTATTGCTAGCTGCTATTTGATACAAAGTCATCATCCTTAATCGAGCCTGTGAATTTGCATAACCGTGTTCAGAGTCATTTTTATCAAGAGCTGATTTAAAACTTTCAAATACAAGAGAGAGATCTATTTTAAAGTCCGTTACATTACTAAAATTCTTTTTTAACCAGTCTATGTGATTTATACCTCTTTCATTAGTTGTTTTGTGATCAAGTATAGGCATGTTCGCAACAAAAGTTTTTAAGCCAGTTTTTGCTGACAACGTACTAGTGACAGCAGAGTCAATACCTCCTGAAATACCAATAACTAACGCATCGACATTGTTTGAATGTGCATAATCTTTTATCCAATTTGATATAAATTCAATTTTTTCTTTGGTATGCATATTTTGTACTACGTTAGCTTAATATTAAAAGTTCAACTATTTAATTGATATTTTAATTCATTTTATCAATCAATATATGATAAAATTTTATAAATTTTGTATATTTAGATATTTATAAGAAAATTATGTCTTTTAGGGTACTTAAATTTTTAATTAAACACTTAATCAAAACAAGATCTGTTATTATAAAATTTGATGGAAATGACCATCTTATTGACAACGGCACTGATCCATTAATTTTACAGATCAATAACAAGAAATTTTTAAATAAAATTTTTTATGCACCTTCTCTTGTGCTTACGGAAGGATATATGGATAAAGATTACGAGTTAAGCAATTCGACTTTTTATGAGTTTTCTGAATTACTTATTGAAAATTATAATAAATACCTTGAAAAAATATCAAATACACTAATATTCAGAATTATTTTAATCATTAATCCACTATTTCAGTTAAATTTCGTTAAGAGTTCAAAAAGTAATGTCGCAAGTCACTATGACTTATCTGATAGGTTGTATGATTTATTTTTGGATGAAACTAGGCAATATTCATGCGCATACTTCGAAAATGAAAACGATTCATTAACACAAGCACAAACTAACAAAATGAGCAGATTAGCTGACAAATTATTATTAAATTCCAATGATAGAGTTTTAGACATAGGTTGTGGGTGGGGATCACTTAGTAGACATTTTGCAGACCATCATGACTGTAAAGTAAAGGGTGTTTCATTATCTGAAGAGCAAATTAAATACTGTAATGACCAACTTAAAAAGTCAGATAAAAAAGAAAATTTATCTTATTCTTTACAAGATTATAGAGATGAAGAGAATTCTTATACAAAAATAGTTTCTGTTGGAATGTTTGAGCATGTAGGAAAACCTTTTTACAAAACATATTTTAAAAAAATTTATAATTTATTATCTGATGATGGCATAGCGGTAGTACATACAATCGGCAATATTAGAGTCCCGAAAATGACTCCTGCATTTATTAGAAAATATATTTTTCCTGGTGGCTATATACCATCTTTGTCTGAGGTAATGCCAGCAGTAGAAAAATCTGGACTTATAATCTCAGATATAGAGGTTCTTAGATTACATTATGCTAAAACACTTTCTCATTGGTTTAAAAATTTTAAAAAAGAAGAAAAAGAGGTTCTTAAACTGTATGATGATAGATTTATAAGAATGTGGGAAGCTTATTTAAATTTAAGTGAATTATCTTTTACCAAAGGTGATAATGTGATTTTCCAACTAGTTTTAACAAAAAAAAGAGACTCATTTCCTTTGGTTAGAAAAAAAATTAGTTAAATATCTCTGTTTTTGAATTCATATTCAATTATATTTACTTAATGTCATATGAGCAAAAAATTATTAATTATTTTGAAAAGAATTATAAGAAAATAGGTGATGATTGTGCTTATATAAACTCAACAAATCAATTAATCTCTTCTGATACTTTAGTTGAAAATAAGCATTTTGATCTAAAGTATTTTACTCCTCAAAACATAGCTCACAGACTTTTTCTTTCAAATTATAGTGATATTCAATCCTCAGGTGGCGTACCTAAATATGTTCTACTAAATATTAGTTTCCCAAATAAAAACTATAATTTTGTGCAACAAATAATAACTAATTTTCATAGAATATGCCTAAGAAATAAGATTGAGATAATAGGCGGGGATACTACTTCTTCTGAGAAAATATTTTTATCTTTAACAATTATTAGCGATAAAATTAATAATACTAAAATAACAAAGAGATCTAATGCTAAGGTTGATGATAAAATTTATACATTTTCAGGTATTGGATATTCAAAACTAGGATACCTAAGTTTATATAGTAAGTTTAAATTACCTAATAATTTAAAAAATTTATCAGTAAAACAATTTTTAAAACCTAAAATGTATATTTATCAAGATATATTTAGGCATCTAAATATTACAAGTTGTATGGATTTATCAGATAGTCTTTTATCAACTTTAGAAACTATTTCGTTGAAATCCAAAAAAAAAATTAAATTAAATAATCTCAACTCTGTTAATTCTAAGCTTTGTAAGTTTTTTGAAGAAGAAAAATATATTTCACTTATTTTATCCAGTGGGGAGGAGTATGTTCCAGTTTTTACCTCACCTAAAAACTTATTATATTTAAATAAAAAAAAACTTTTAATTGAGAGGGGTATTAGAATTATATGTATTGGAAGTGTAGAAAAAGGAAAGGGTGTAAATCTAAAAAAATTTAATCTTGCCAAAGTAAAAAAATTTGACCATTTTAAAAATAATTACTCTCTTTAATAACTCTTTTAATATTTATTAAGTTGATTTTATTTAAATAAATCTCTTTATAAATATTACTGTCATTTTCAGCTCGAGTCTTTTTATAAGCTCTATCGTAATGATATTCAATTAATGATTTCACAAACTGAAAATACTCCTTTTTTTTTAAATTTACTTCAATAAGTTTAAATTCCTCTTTTGGAATAATTTTCTTTAATACAATAAGCGCATTTTTCATTAAATCTGGTGAATTAGTAAAATATTTGTAATCTTTTAAAATGAATTTCACCCTCTCTGTTAAATTACTCTTTATTTTTACATTTTTACCCAAAGGCATATTTTTCCAAATTTTACTTGGAATACTTAACTTACCCACTTTAATACTTTCTGCTTCAACCCATATATTTTTTCTTGAATTGAAAGAGTGAAGTTTTTCATAAATTAATGTTTCAAATAATTTTTGTGATGGTTGAACAGTATTTGGTATATTTCCCAAAATAGAGCCTTTATGTTTGGCCAAACCTTCAAAATCGATCACTTGATATTTTTTTGATAATTCTTTAATAAAAAGTGTTTTCCCTACACCCGTTACACCCATAATTTGGTTAAATTTAAATTTATCAGTATTATTTTCAAAAAAATCTACTACATAACCTCTGTAAGTCTTATATCCACCCTCTAATAATGTTACGTCGTAACCTATTTGTTTAAGAACTAAATATAAACTAAGTGATCTAAGACCACCTCTCCAACAATAAATTAATGTTTTATTTTTTTTATCAAATTTTATTTTATTAATAATTTTGGAAATATTTGCACTAATAATACTAGCTCCTTCTTTTTTAGCTAAAAAAGAATTCTCTTTATATTTTAATCCTATTTCATGACGTTGTTTATTTGTTAATACAGGATAATTTACTGATCTTGGGATATGGTCTTCAACAAACTCTAATGGGGTTCTTACATCAATTATAGTATTATAATCATCAATAGTAGTACTTTTATACGATGTTTTATTGATGCGCATATTTTTCATAATTTTTTTAATAATATATCCATATTACCTGAACTCTAAAGTAATAAATCTAAAATATGAAATTGATTGGAAATCAATTCACCTAGCAGACTTATTCTGGAAAATTAAAATTGAAGATAATTTATATGAAATTGATTTCACAATTAAAAGTTATGGTGTGACTGACAAAATTTATGGGTATGAGTCTATTACAAAAGTTAGTGGAGAAATTAAAGATGATAGCTTCAATCCCATAATTTACAAAAGTAAAACAAAAAGCTCTAAACAGGATAGATTTGAAAATATTATTTTTAACAAGAATGGTACTATATCAAATATTGAAATTTCAAAAGAACTCTCCAGTGATCAAATTAATTTGCAAAATACTTTAATTAATGATTATAAATTTTTCACTGATCCGATATCACAATTAGTTCAATATTTTATTTTCCAAACAGATTCAAAAAGGTTAATTATTGATGGAATTAACATTTATGAATTATCATCCATTACAAAAAATACTGAAAACTTAAAATCTAATAATCCTTCAATATACAAGGGAAACGCTGAAGTTATAGATTTAGTATTTCCTTTTTTTAAAGGTCTTTATAAAGAGAATAAAAAAAATAATTTAGAAGTTATAACGGTTTATTCATTTGAAAAAGAAATAATTAAAATTCCTGCTAAATTTAGAATTAATTCAAAAAAATTTAAAGCTAATCTTCATTTGAAAGAATATGAAATTCTTCAATAATGAAAGTAACAAAAAATAGATCAATCTTAAAAACTATAAGTTATAGAATAGTTGGTTTTATAAATACTTTTCTGATAAGTTTTTTTGTTATTTCTTATGGTTCAGAAAACTTTGATGCAACTTCTCCTTTCTATGTAGCTTTAATTGTTTTCATTTTAAAAATGATTACATACTATTTTCATGAAAGAGTATGGAATTTATACAAATATGGCAGATTTAATCAAAAAGTAATTAGACTCAGATCATTTTTCAAGGCACTCACATGGAGATTAGCCGCATCTACAATAACATTTATTTCTGCTATGTTTATTACATCAAACTTAGATTGGACAAAATCCATTGTCATTTATGAAATAATGAACGGTATATTAATTTATTATATTCATGAGAGAGTCTGGAATAAAATTCAATGGGGAAGAATTAAAATATGAATTTCATATTTAAAATTGAAAATAACCTTATGGAGCTTTTTAAAGGCAATTTACCTTTATACAAAAGTTATTGGATTTATTACGTTCTTGTTAATTTCCTTATTTCGGCACCTCTATTGCTCGTCACAAAAATACATATACAAAATTTTATTTATACATTTTCATTATATCTTGTATTAAATCTAATCTATTACTTTACATCTTGCATTGGTGTTTGGAGAAGTTCTCAAAAATATAAAGGCAATAAAATACTATCTTTTTTAGCTAGATTAATCGTAGTAATAGGCATATCTACAACTATCTTAGAATTGAAAACTATCCTAACTATCATTTATAGTTTTTGATTATTTAAAAGCCTTCAAATATGAAAAAAAATCCATATTATCAATTTCATGGATGATGAAACACAATTAAAAGTTAGAAAATTTCTCAAAAGGTTAGGGATTAGCTCACAACAAGAACTTAATCAATTCATTGAAAATAACCCTGATGTAAAGGATCTATCGATAAAAGTATCTTTTGAAATTAATAATAAGAATGTTTTTGAGTTTGAAGATAAAATAAATAATTAATATAAATGAAAAAAATTCAAAATCATTTTATTAGTGGCATATTAATTGTTGCACCATTAGCTTTATCTATTTACGTTGCATGGGTAGTAGTTGGTATTGCAGATAAAATATTTAGACCTTTCATACCTCTAAATAAATTTGGTATTCCATCTGAAATACCTGGTGTTGGTTTAATAGTTGCTTTTTTATTTTTTACAATTTTAGGAGCCATAGCTGGAAGTTTTTTTGGAAAACTTTATCATCGAGTAGTTGATGCTGTTTTATCCAAAATTCCCGGCTTAAACTCAATCTATAATACAGTAAAACAGATTATTGATACATTTGCTACGACACAGTCTAATGCTTTTAAAGAGGTTGTTCTTATTGAATATCCTCAAAAAGATATTTTTGCCCTTGCATTTTTAACAAGTGAAACAAAAGGGGAAATAGCAAAAAGAAAAAATCAAAAGATGATAAATGTTTTCATGCCATCTACACCTAATCCAACTACAGGTTTCTTAATGTTTGTTCCATTATCAAAATGTACCAAACTTAATATGTCTGTCGATCAAGCAATCAAATACATCATTTCTGCAGGATTAGTTACACCCAAAGCACCGGAAATTAAAAAAGCTCTTCCTAAAAAGAAAAAAATTAAAAAGTTAACTAAATAATAGTTTTATTGCTTCTTGCTGCTTAAAAAACATTAGTAACTTATATATATCTTTTTTAAATTTTTCATTTTCATACTCTTTATTTTCAATCAATTTTTTTACATATTGAAGTGCATCTATTATTAGTTCTTGATCATGATAAACATTTACAAACTTGAATAATGAGTCACCACTTTGACGATATCCTAATATGTCACCAGTGCCTCTAATTTCGAGATCTTTTTCGGATAATTTAAAACCATCTAAGTTTTCTTTGAATATTTTTAGTCGATTTATCGTATTATCAGGTAAATCCTTGCCATATAAAGCAAAACAATAACCTTGATTGTTACCTCTTCCTACTCTTCCTCTTAACTGATGTAATTGAGATAAGCCAAATTTTTCTGCATTTTCAATTACAATATAATCTGCATTTTTATTATCTATGCCTACCTCTACTACAGTAGTAGCAACTAATATTTTTATATTTCCTTTTTGAAAATTTTGAATAATTCTTTCTTTTTGATCACTCTTAATTTTGCCATGCAACATTTCAACTTCTGAACCAAATATATTCTTCAAAGACTTAAATCTTGTTTCTACATCTTTATACTTTTGAGTTTCTGATGCCTCAACTAAAGGGCAAATCCAGTAAACTTGAGACACATTTGAAATTTTTTTCTTTAACAAAATTTCTATATCTTTAATTTTGTCAATGCTCGATACTTTAGTTATTATCGGTTTTTGAAAAGCTGGCTTTTCTTTTAGTATTACCTGTTCTATTTCACCATAATGAGCTAATGCGAGTGTTCTTGGAATAGGTGTGGCAGACATTAATAGAATATTTGTATTTACTCCTTTTTCAGCTAAATACAGTCTTTGTTGAACACCAAATCGATGTTGTTCATCGATTATTACATATGCCAAGGATGAGAAATTTAAATTTTCTTGAAAAATTGCATGAGTACCAATAATAAAATTAAAAATACCTTTTTCTATTTTTTCATAAATTTTACTTTTATTTTTAGTACTGCCAGTGAGCAATATAGGCTTAACTTCTTCATTATCTAAATGATTTAATACATTACTGTAAATTTGATTAGCTAATATTTCTGTAGGCGCCATATACGCAACTTGTTTATGTTTTTGAATAAAAGGGATTGCTGTTAATAAGGATACAATAGTTTTTCCTGAACCTACATCACCTTGTAATAGTACTGTTTCTCGATATTGAGTATTATTATAATTATTTATATCGTTTATTATTTTATATTGATTTTTTGTCAACTCAAAAGGTAGCTCATTTATCAATTTTTCTTGTAAATTAAATTTAAGATTTAAACTTTCATTTTTTCTTTTTGTTTTTTCTTTTAAGTATCTAATAGCAAAATAATTCGATACTAATTCATCAACTGCCAACCTTTTTCTAAAATTCTCTCTATTTTCAATATCTTCTTTTACGGAGGGAAAATGCATTTTTATTAATGATTCATTGAAACTTGAAAAATTATATTTTTTAATAATATTTTCATTCAACCATTCATCAAATTTATTAAAATGATTTTTTGCGTCATTTAAAACTATTCTGATATCTTTTAATGTGATACCCCTTGTTAAAGGATAAATATTTTCAAAAGTTCTTAACTTATCCTCATTTTCTATCTCTTCTATGTAATCAGGGTGTGCTACACTAAGATTGCTTTTATAAAATGATACTTTTCCACTAATAATTAATTCTTTGTTTTCAGGATATTTTTTTCTAAGAAAATTCCCTCTTATTGAAAAATAAATTATGTTTATAATTAAAGATCCTTTTTCACATTCAATCACGTAGGGTAGTTTAGGATTGAAAGGAAAATGATGTTTTTTTACCTTAACGAGAGTGGTGATAGTTTGTCCTTTTTCAAGATTTTTAAAGTCAATATCCTGAGTTCGATCTATTGATCTAGTCGGTAAATTATAAAATATATCAATAACTGTGTTTATATTTAGATTTTTAAAATAGGACGCTTTCTTTGGACCTATTCCTTTAAGTTTTTCTACATTCTGATATAAAAAATCGAAACTATTGTCGTTCATGAATAATAACTACAAAGATAAATTAAAAAAAATAAAATATCGATGTCAAACATTAGGTATAAAAGAATTAGATGTAATTTTTGAGAGAATTTATTCAAAACTTGTAAACACTAATGATGAGGCTCTAATTGATCAATTAGATGATTTATTAAAGAATGAAACACAATACATATTTGATGTATTTTTTAATGAGTCTTTCAAAGAAGATAGAATTAAGTACCTTAAAATTATAAATTTATCAAAATAATATTGGAAAATCCTATTTCTAAATTTGGCAATAAATCAATTTTATTATGTGAAGATGATAAGATAGCTCTAGACTATGAAAATATTCTAAATATACATTATTCCCATAAGAAAATATGTTATTTTCCAGCACATGACTCTTTACCATTCAGTTCTGAAAGTTCATCATCTGACATCCTACTTGATAGGTCAGAAAAATTACTAACATTAAATCATAATGATATAATAATAATAACTTGCAATAATCTTTTAAAAAAATTTCAAATAAACAAAGATGCTGATCATTTTTTAACATTAACTAAAAACCAAACTATTGAAGCTAATACAATTTTAGAAAAATTAGTTGAATTCAATCATTCAAACCAAGCAAATGCTTATAATAAACTCGAATTTTCACTAAGAGGGGATATCTTAGATATTTATAACAGTAATAATAATCCTTATAGAATTTCATTCTTTGATAATGTAATTGAAACAATAAAAGAATTCAATCCTCAAACACAACTTACTTATAAAGATGAGAAAGAGAGGATTGATATATTTAACCCTAATATTGAGTTATTAGAGCCAAGTAATAAAGATAGTTATTTTGAGGATATCGTTATGGGATATTCCATTTATACAATTAATAGAAGTGACATAATATTAAAAGAGAAACTAAATTTTCTTAAAACAATTTTTGATCAAGTCCAACCTGAGATCCCTTTTTCAAATTATTATTTAGAAGATAACAAAATAGAAAATTTTAAATTTACAAATATATTATCTAGCTCTCCTAAATCTTTAAAAATTACATCAAATACTTCTTTAGATGAATTTTCTAAAATGAGTAATAAAATATATTTTCATAGTGGAAAAAATTCCTCCTCAATAGAAAACGAATTTCATCAAAAGAAAAATATTGAACCAAATTATGGTAATAATTTATATTTCTATAAATCTTTAATCTCAAAAGACTATCTATTTGATGGAATCGTACACCTCAATAAAAACACTCATACTACAAAAAAAACGAATTTAGACACTATAATCAATTTTAATGATCTTTCATTAGGAGATGCAGTTGTTCATCAAAAGCATGGTATTGGTAGATTTATATCCATTGATAATATTGAAATTAATAATCGAATAAGGGAGTTTATTAGATTAATTTACCGCGGCAACGACAAGCTTTTACTACCAATTGAAAATTTAAACTATATTTCAAGATATGGGTTTGATGATAATAATCTACTTCTGGATAAATTAGGCACGAATGATTGGATTTTAAGAAAATCTTCAGTTAAGAAGAAAATCCGTTTTCTAGCTAATAAACTTTTAAAAAATGCAGCAAAGAGATCCACTATAAACATCAAAGAGTTTCAATATAATAATTCTGATCTTGAGAAATTTAATCAACAATTTCCATTTGTTGAGACTGAGGATCAATTAAACTCAATTGAACAATCTTTAAATGATTTAAAACAAGATAAACCATCTAATCGCCTTATATGCGGCGATGTAGGATTTGGTAAAACTGAAGTGGCTTTAAGAATTGCATGTGCAACATATTTATCAGGTTTTCAATTTGTAATAGTCGTTCCCACCACATTATTAGCAATGCAACACACTAATACATTTAGTGAGAGATTTTCAGTTTTTAACATTAAGGTTGCATGTTTATCTAGATTTACTTCGTCAAAAGAAAAAAAAGAAATTTTAATTTCATTAAAGTCTGGTGATATTCAAATTCTTATTGCAACACATAGTCTTTTTAAAAAAGATATAGAATTTAATAATTTAGGCACACTGGTAATTGATGAAGAACAAAAATTTGGTGTCGATCAAAAGGAATATTTAATCAACAAATACCCAACTATTCATTTATTTTCATTGTCTGCCACACCTATTCCTAGAACACTTCAGATGTCTTTATTGGGCTTAAAAGATTTAAGTATTATTGGAACACCTCCATCAAATAGAATTAGTATAAGAACTTATGTTCAAAAATATGAGTCTGTTGCCCTTATTTCAGCAATAAAGAATGAATTAGAAAGGAATGGACAAATTTTTATTGTTGTACCAAGAATAAGCCATATTCCTTTTGTGGAAAATGAAATTAAAAAATTAAATATAGATCTTTCTTACGGAGTAGGTCACAGTAAAATGAGAGAAAAAGATATTGAGGATGTGTTCATATCTTTTACAAAAGGTGAGATACAGTGCCTTATTTCTACAAATATTATTGAGTCTGGAATAGATATAAAAAATGCAAACACACTAATAATATTTAATTCTAATTTATTTGGTTTATCTCAATTATATCAATTGCGAGGTAGGGTAGGTCGTTCAAATAAAAGAGCATATGCCTATTTATTTCATGACAGTGAAAAATTAATCAATAAAACAGCTCTAAAGAAACTTCAAGTTTTAGCTAACTATGAAAATCTAGGATCAAATTTTCAGTTAGCTAATGAGGATTTGGAAATAAGAGGCGCAGGTAATTTACTTGGTGATGAGCAAAGTGGTCATGTGAAAGATATTGGAATAGAGCTTTACCAAAGTATGTTAAAAGATGAGGTGGAAAGACAAAAAAATAATAATGCAGAAATTGAAGATGATTATGATGAATTTGAATTCGATGCATTTTTTGAGTATTACATTCCAAAGAATTACATATCTGATGATATTTCCAGGTTGATTATTTATCGTAAATTTACTAATTCAAAGAATATTCAAGAGCTTAAGAATGTTTTAGATGAGATATATGATCGATATGGTAATTACCCAGTTGAAGTAACTAATTTATTTAATTTACTAACTATTAAAATTAAATCTCTTGCCCTTGGTATTTCAAAAATAAATATAAAGAGAAATTTTATTGATATTACTTTTAAAAAAGCAAGTCAAAAAATACTAGATGATTTAATTCAAATGGCACAAGAAAATATTATAAAAATGCAAAGTTCTAGTTCTATTCAGATCAAAAATAATGACAGTAAGGACTTATTTTACACTATAAATCTATTCTATAAAAAGTTAGGATTAAAATGATGGAAGATCAACAACTCCCAAAAACTAATGCAGAGTGGGCAAATTATTATGAATCTATAATAGCCGAACTTACTGAAAATCAAAAAAAAATAGGTGAACCTATTTCAATAGATGAATTTTATGAACTTCCTATAAAAAGGAAACAGAAATATATCAAAAAACTATATTTTAAAATTGGTGATGCAGAGTAATTATATTCCAAATATAGATCTAGCGGATATTATAAATAAAGATCTTAATAGTGATGCTGCTGTACAAGTATCAAATAATATTAAAAAAGCATCTGAAGAGATTGGTTTTTTTACAGTAACAAATCATGGTATTCCAATTTCAAAAATTGATAATCTTTTAAAGACTTGTAAAAAATTTTTTTACTTAAATGAGGAAGAGAAACTTAAAATAGCACCAAAAAAATGGAATCCTAATACAAACACAGTTTATAGGGGTTATTTTCCTAGTTCTGTAAATGGTAAGGAGGGTTTAGACATAGGAGATCCACTCTTAAAGCAAAATATGGTTGAATTGTTAAAAAAGGAAAAATTTGAAGTTAATCATGATATGTCTTTTCTAGATCCAGATTGGCAAATTACGATAAATAATTATTTTGATGACCTTCATAATTTAGGAATAACAATATTTAAATCTATTATATCCTCATTTTCCTCAGATTTATCATTAGCGGAAAAGGCTTTTCAAAGACCCAAAACATTATCAACTCTAAGATTTAATTACTATCCTAAACAAGATAAACCTGTTGAAGTCTCTTCACAAGACGGTGTTGCTTTAGGTTGTGAAACCCATGTAGATAGTGGAATAATGACTATTTTATATCAAGATAAAAAAGGTGGTTTACAAGTTCAAAATAGACATTCATTGGATTGGTACGATGTTCCTCATGATCCAAATGCTTTTGTAATTAATACAGGTTTAGCTTTAGAGTGTTTAACAAATGGTCAAATGAAAGCAACTAATCACAGAGTTCTTTTTAATCAGGAGGAGCGTATTTCAATACCTTTCTTTTTTGAACCCTCTTATGATTTCATTCTAGACCCAAAACATTTGGATATTTATGAAAATATCAATTATAATATTGATAATTATGAAAATTTTCTCACCAATTCGCTTAAAAAATTCGTTGAATATGATAGGCCTGCATAAATTATCTTTTTTATTTTTATTTACATTGATAACAGCATGTGGTGGTTTTAATACTGGGGTAAAAAAATCTGACACCCAAAAAGTTAACACAGTTAAATATGGAACTCTCGTTGCAGCTGAGCCTGTCAAAATTACTGGTGAAAGCTCTGGTTTAGGCGCTCTTACAGGAGGCTTAGTAGGTTTTGTTGTAGGATGTGGAGAGGGTATTTTTGATGATGATTGTAGAGATGCTGCTGCTGTGGTTGGAACCATTGGTGGAGCAATAGTAGGTTATGTTGCTGGCTCATCATTAGGAGATCATACAGGATTTCAATATGTTGTAGACGTTGATGACACAGATGATGACATTTCAATAGTTCAGTCTGGCACAGAACAAATTCCAATTGGTTCCAGAGTAACTATCGCTATTGGTACTAATACTAGAATTATCATATCTGAATAGACATAAATAAATCATGTTTATTGCAATGAATCGATTTAAAGTAAAATTAGGTGAAGAGACTTATTTTGAAGAAATATGGAAAAATAGAGATACACACTTAAATGAAGTTCCTGGTTTCAAAAAATTTAACTTAATAAAAAGTGAGTCTAATGAAGAATATACACTCTATGCATCTCACAGTGAATGGGAGTCAAAGCAAGATTTTATTAATTGGACTAAGTCAGAAGCTTTTAGGATGGCTCATAAAAATGCGGGTGAACATAAAACAGTATATTTAGATCACCCAAAGTTTGAGGGTTTTGAAGTAGTATTATAATTTTACCTTATTGAAATATTGGAGTTAGATTAAATGGCGGAAGGACTGGGATTCGAACCCAGGAAAGAGTTGCCCCTTTGCCGGTTTTCAAGACCGGTGCTTTCAACCACTCAGCCATCCTTCCATAGATAGTTGAAGTGTGTAGAATGTATATAACACAATACTTTTAAAGCAAATAAAAAAAATTTTATCATCAGATTAGGTAATTTTAAATGGTACTCAGTACCATTTGAGTACCATTTTAAGTTTAAAAATGAGTTTTCCATTGCAACGGTTCTCACGACCGGTCGGATATGGTAAATTATTATAAAATGAAAATCTTTCTATCATTATTTTTATTAATTCCATTATTTGTGAACGCTGAAAATATCAAAAAACATAAAGGTTATGGTGAATTTAAATTTGAAACCAATTCAATACATTTTACTATCAAAGGTACTTTCAGTAATACGAAAGACTTTATAACTTGTATGGATTGTAAAGTTAGAGTCACTCATGTCCATTATGACGTATATGATACTGAAAATACTGGCGCATTTAGTAATTCTGCACTGTGTAGAGATGTTATTCCGGGTTATTATAAGACTTTGGAAAGACGTTATGAACCTCCAAATAGTGTTAAAGTTGAAAGAGGAATAGAATTTATTGCTGATGAAATATTTTTATTTAGAGATACGGTTCATCAACAGCGAAGTTTAAATAATAAAGGAATAAATAGATATAATTTTCAGCCAGCTGATAGTGGTGTATGCAATATTGGATTTATTGGTAAAGCAAATATTTTCATTGATGATAAAAAATATGTAGCAAATGTAAAAAGACCAACAAGATTATTCAATTATCCCTCTCTTTTAGGAGTGGG
>QCDA01000004.1 GCA_003281065.1 Pelagibacteraceae bacterium AG-349-E10 | reverse complement strand
TCAATTAATTCTTCAGAGGGTATATACTTTGCACAAAACAATGAAGAAAACAATCCATCATGTTTTGAGTGTCTTTTTCCTAAAGCTGATCAGAATCACCGTTGTCTTAACAGTGCAATGGTAGGTCCAGTTGCAGGATTTGTTACTAGTTTCGCTTGTGTGAAAATTATATTCGCCCTTGCTAAAATAAAAACTCAATTGAAAAATGAAATCAATTTGATAGACCTTTTGACTTCAGACATAAACAAACTACAATTAAGTAATAAAGATTGTCCTCATTAAAATGAATACATTTACACCTCAATCTAGTTATAGCTATGAAGAAATCATTGAGTGTGGGAAAGGAAATTTATTTGGAAAAGGAAATGCCCAACTACCAGCACCTCCCATGCTTATGTTTGATCGCATAACTAATGTCAATAAAGATGGTGGAGTACATGGAAAAGGAGAGATAACTGCTGAACTGGATATAAAAGCAGATTTATGGTTCTTTAAATGTCATTTCTTGGGTGATCCTATAATGCCAGGATGTTTGGGTCTTGACGCTTTATGGCAAATGTTGGGTTTTTATCTTGGTTGGCTTGGGTATCCTGGAAAAGGTCGTGCTTTAGGTGTTGGGGAAATAAAATTTGTTGAAGAAATAAAACCGGACAAAGAATTAATAACATATAAAGTTAGTTTAAAAAAATCTTTAAATAAAAAAGGGTTGTCAATAGGGTATGGAGACGGGCAGATAATTCACAAAGAAAAAATAATTTACCATGCCAATGATTTAAGAGTGGGTTTATTCAATGAGTAATAAAAGAGTTGTGGTTACTGGGTACGGTATTGTTTCTTGCATAGGAGATAATAAACAAGAAGTTTTACAGAGCTTAAGAGATGTGAAATCTGGGATTAGTCATTGCAAGGAATATGAAGAACTTGGAATGAGAAGTCATGTACATGGAAAACCTAAAATAAATATAGAAGAAAATGTAGATCGAAAAATTTTGCGTTTTATGGGGGAAGGCGCAGCATACAATTATATTGCAATGAAAGAGGCAATTGAACATTCAGGTCTTGATGAGGAACTTATATCTAATGTTAATACTGGGTTAGTTATGGGATCAGGTGGGCCTTCAACGTATCAACTGCAACAAGCATTTGATATAGCGAGAGAAAAAGGTGTTAAAAAAATTGGACCTTATATGGTTACTAGAACAATGGCATCAGGAAATTCTGCTACTTTAGCAACTCCTTTTAAAATTAAAGGTGTAAATTACTCCATTAGCTCAGCTTGTTCGACAAGTTTGCACTGCATTGGCAATGCATATGATCTCATTAGACATGGGCAACAAGAGATTGTATTTGCTGGTGGTGGCGAAGAAACACATTGGACAATGTCAATTTTATTTGATGCTATGGGTGCTTTATCAAGTAAATATAATGCAACACCTGAGGTTGCTTCTCGAGCTTACGACTCTTCAAGAGATGGGTTTGTCATTGGTGGAGGTGCAGGTGTATTAGTAGTTGAGAGCCTTGATAGTGCAAATGCAAGAGGAGCCAATATTGTTGCAGAAATTCAAGGTTTCGGTCAGACTTCAGATGGATATGACATGGTTCAACCCTCTGGTGAAGGGGCAGTAAGGTGTATGCAGATGGCAACACAGGGTAGGCCTGTTGATTATATCAACGCTCATGGAACATCAACACCTGTCGGAGACATGATTGAGTTACAAGGCATTAAAGAGGTTTTTGGCGATAATATTCCTCCTACAAGCTCTACAAAGTCACTAACAGGTCATTCATTGGGAGCAACTGGTGTACAAGAAGCCGTTTACTCTCTTTTAATGATGGAAAACGATTTTATGGTTGAGTCGGCCAATATTACAAACTTAGATGAAAAGGCTGAAGGAATGAACATTCTCTTAGAGAATAAAAATGATATAAAAATCAATTCTATACTTTCAAATAGTTTTGGTTTTGGCGGAACGAATGCATCTATCTATCTAACTAGCTTTGATGAGTAAAATTTTAGAGGGCAAAAAAGGATTGGTTGTTGGTATAGCCAATGATCATTCGATTGCATGGGGTATTGCAAAGTCCTTGAGTGATGAAGGTGCAAGTATGTATTTAACCTATCAAAATGACTCAATCAAAAAAAGAGTTGAGCCCCTATCTGAGAAAATTAATTGCTTAGGAATTATGCCTTGTGACGTGTCTGAAACATCTTCACTAGAAAATGTTTGTAATAGTATTAAAGGAAATATTGACTTTTTTGTTCACGCGGTTGCTTATTCAGATAAAAATGAACTATCAGGTAAATATTTAAATACCACTAGAGAAAATTTTCTTAAAACACTAAATATTTCTGCATATTCATTGACTGAAATGGTCAGGATGCTTTCGCCAAAAATGAATGATGGTGCATCAATCATGGCCCTTACTTATTATGGGTCCACAAGATATATGCAAAGTTATAATGTAATGGGAGTTGCAAAGGCTGCATTAGAAACATCTATAAAGTATCTTGCTGTTGATATGGGCGAAAGGGGAATTAGAGTTAATGCAATTTCAGCTGGGCCTATGAGAACTTTAGCAGGTGCCGTTATAAACAAATCAAGAAAGATTTATAATTATACCATTGAAAATTCTCCTATAAAAAAACCATTGTCATTGGAAGATATTGGTAAGTCATCTGTTTACTTAATGAGCGATCTTTCTAAAGGTGTTACAGGTGAAATTCTTTACGTAGATAATGGCTATAACAATGTAGGAATGAGCATTCAAGATTTGTAGAAATAAAAAAAATTTATAAACTAAACTAATGAAGAAAATTTTTTTAATTCCATTAATATTTTTATTTTTGTTTTTTAGTAAATTTGCACTTGCTTTTCATGATGTTGAAGTTGCAAATGAAGATATAGCAGCCTTAGGTGGATTGTGGACTCAAATATATGTGTATGAAGAGTTTTGTGCTGATAATCAATATTACGAGGTAATATTAGACAGATTGCCGAACAGTCCTAGGTTTGACAGATATTCTTCTGAATTAGAGCACCTAACAAACGACCAGGAGCTCGCTTGGGAGAGAGGTGGGTTAGGAGCATCAGCTGTAATATCTGCTGGTGAAACTGACTGTGATACGATGGCTACAGTCATTTGGGAGTGGTTTGGAGAAAACTAAAATCTAATCTTAGAAAAAGTAGCACAAATTTTTCTAAAATCTGCGCTACTGATTATTTTTTAGACTTCTTTCATACTGAGCTTTACTTTACCCGCACGATCTACGTCGAGCACTTTAACTTGAACTTCTTGTCCCTCAGATAAAAAATCAGAGACATTCTCGACTCTTTTTTGTGAAATTTGTGAGACGTGGAGTAATCCGTCTCTTGCACCCATAAAGTTTACAAAGGCCCCAAACTCAACAATTTTTACAACTTTACCTGTGTAGACTTTTCCAACTTCAGGTTCTGCTACAATGTCCTCCACCATTTGTTTAGCTTTATTAATTGACTCTTCATTACTAGATGCAATTTTTACAATTCCATCATCATTGACTTCTAGTTTTGCTCCAGAAACTTCGACTATGTTTTTAATTACTTTACCGCCTGAGCCAATAACATCTTTTATTTTAGCTTTATCAATAGTGATAGAGATTACTTGAGGAGCATGCTTAGAAAATTTTGTTCGAGCTTCTGGTAAGGCATCTGACATGACACCAATAATACCTTTTCTTCCACCTGATGCTTGATTTAAGGCAATTTCCATAATCTCTTTAGTAATACTAGTAATCTTAATATCCATTTGAAGAGAAGTAATACCATCCATAGTGCCAGCAACTTTAAAGTCCATGTCACCTAAGTGGTCTTCATCACCTAAGATATCACTAAGCACTACAAAGTCCTCACCCTCTTTGATTAGACCCATTGCTATACCACCAATGTGTTTTTTAATTGGTACACCCGCTGCCATCAAAGCAAGAGATGAGCCACATACAGTAGCCATAGAACTAGAACCATTGGACTCAGTTATCTCGGATACTAATCTTAGTGTGTATGGGAAGTCCTCTTTTTTAGGTAACATTGGATGAACTGCACGCCATGCTAGTTTTCCATGACCAATTTCTCTTCTGCCAGTTGCCCCTACTCTTCCTACTTCTCCTACAGAGTAAGGAGGAAAATTATAATGCAACATGAAGTGTTGTTTATGCATTGGGTCAAGAGAGTCAATCATTTGCTCATCATCGCCCGTTCCTAAAGTGGTAACAACTAATGCTTGAGTTTCTCCACGAGTAAAAAGGCTTGAACCGTGAGCTCGAGGAAGAATGTCTAATTCACATGTAATTTTTCTCACTTCATCTAATTTTCTTCCATCAATACGGCTTTTATTTTTGATTATATCGCCTCGAACTACGTCTTTTTCTATATCTTTAATGATTGTTGTAGCAGCTAAAATCTGATCATCTTCGACATTATCAACAATAGAAGATCTGATCTCAGTCAGTTTTTGACTTCTCTCTTGCTTGTCAACTAAACCGTATGCTTCACGAATAGGATCTGAAATTTTACTTTCAATATCTTTTTGCAATCCTTCATAAAAATCAGGTAGGCTTGGGACTTCAAAAGTTTTAATTTCTGTTTTGCTTGCAAAGTTTTGAACTTCTTTGATAAATGTTTGGTAAAAATCATGACCATACATTACCGCCTCAAGCATGGTACTCTCAGATAGTTCTTGAGCTTCAGACTCCACCATTAAAACACCCTCTTCTGTTCCGGCTACTACAAGATCTAATTCAGAGTTTTCCATATCCTGGATAGTAGGATTTGCAACTAGCTGTCCATCTATATATCCAACTCTGGCAGAACCCAAAGTGCCTGCCACAGGAAGTCCTGAAATAGCTAATGCTGCGCCAGTTGCATACATAGCAATAATATCAGGATCAACAACACTGTCGTAAGATAGGACAGTTAATGTTACTTGTGTTTCATTTTTAAAGTTTTTGTGAAATAAAGGTCTAATAGGCCTATCAATTAAACGACTTGTTAATGTTTCTCTTTCAGTCGGTCTTGCTTCTCTCTTAAAAAATCCCCCAGGTATTTTACCTGAAGCATAATATTTTTCCTGATAATTAACTGTTAATGGGAAAAAATCAATATCAGGTTTTTGTGTTTTTGCTGCACAAATATTAGCCATAACCATTGTTTCACCACAGGTTACAACCACAGATGCATCTGCTTGTTTTGCTATTCGATTTGTTTCTAATGTAATTTGTTGGTTACCCAACTCAAATTTATGTTCTATTTTCATCTTCCTCTTTCTTTATAGCTAATTAAAATTATTTTTTTCTTAGCTTTAGTTTATCTGCTACTTCTGTGTACTTTCCTACATTCCTCTTCTTTAAATACGCCATCAATCTATTTCTTTTACCAACCATCATCAGCAGACCTCTTCGAGAATGAAAATCTTTCTTATGGATTTTGATATGTTCTGTTAACAGATTAATTTTCTTTGTGAGAAAAAAAATTTGGGACTCTGGTGAACCAGTGTCATTATCAGCACGAGCTATATCGTTTATTTGTATTTCCGACATCAATACTCCTTTCAAAGTAAACATCATCTGACCAGGATGTCGCCCAGTTCAAATGGTAATCAGATTGGTATGTAAATCATTTATACTTGAGAAATCAAGGATTTTTTCATAAGGAATAGCTTGATTTACATCAAAAGTCCCTATTTTCAATCTTTTAATCATACTTGCATAAGCTATATCACCTAGGGAATTTGCAAATTCTTCTGCGAATGCCCTCACATAAAAACCCGAATGGCAATTCAACTCAACCCTCATTTTAGAGTTATTTGAAGATAGAACTTTTAAACTTTGAACTGATACTTTTTTATAACGATCTTCTATAACTTTGTTATCTCTTGCCAGTTCATAAAAATTTTTACCGTTTAATTTATGCGCAGAAAAGTCTGGTATTTTTTGTTGATAAGTTCCTATGAACTTTTTTAAATGTAAAACCCTTTCATTTATATTATGTGAGGTCGATTCCATTTTAAAAAATCTACCCTCTGAGTCTAACGTATTTGTTGAGGCACCAAATCGTATCTCAACCTCATAACTTTTTTTTTCTTGATGTATATCTGGTATTTTCTTGGTAGCTTTATTAATACCTACTAATAATAAACCGGAAGCTAAAGGGTCTAAAGTTCCAGCAAAGCCAATTTTTTTAAATGAATAACGAAATTTTAATTTTCTAATAACTCCAAATGACTCTATGCCCTGAGGTTTATTTATTAATAACCATCCATCACTAAGAAAGTTTTCTTTTGCCAAGATCTATAATTTATCTAGAAGTGATTGTACTTTTAAAGACTCTTGAAAAGATTCATCAAAAATTAATGATACTTTTGGAGTATATTTGCTTGTAAGAGTTCTCGCTATTAAATTTTGTATTTCTCTCAGATAAAGTTTATTAAATTCCTTAAAGTCCTCCTCTGAAATATTATGGATAAGATAAATTTTTGCAAATCTTAGATCTTTACTTACTTTTACTTCAGTAATTTCGAAACGAACATTTGGAAATTTTAAAAGATAATCTTTTTGGGTTACGAGATATTCGGATACAAGCCTTTTAATTGAAAGTTCAACTTTTTTGGTTCGAAAACTTGGCTTATTGTCCACACTATAATTCTTTTTGAACTTCCTTAGTTACGTAAAATTCAATTTCATCTTTTTCCAAAATATCTGAATAGTCTTTAAATGAAATACCACACTCGTAATTTTCTCTTACCTCTTTGACATCATCTTTAAATCGTTTAAGAGTACCAACTTCTCCTTCGTGTATGATTTTACCTTCTCTAACAAGCCTGATTTTAGCAGAATTTTGGACTATACCGTCAGTAACAAAGCAGCCTGCAATTGTACCAAACTTTGAGGATTTGAAAGTATCACGAACCTCAGCGTGGCCAATAATTTCCTCTTTAGTGTCTGGGGTGAGGAGACCAGAGAGCATTTTTTTCATATCATCAATTAATTCATAAATAATTGAATAATATCGTATATCTACTTTATCACGTTTTGCGATTGTTCGAGCTTGTGGGATAGCTCTGATATTAAAACCAATTACTAGCCCTTGTGCGGAACTCGCTAAACTCACATCACTTTCATTAATTGCACCAATAGCGTTATGGACAACATTGATTTTAACTTCTTCATTACCGACTTTTTCTAGTGAGGAAACTATTGCTTCTAGAGATCCTTGAACATCTGCTTTGACGATGATTGGAAGTTTTTTCATATCTCCCTTTGATACATTAGCCATCATTTCTTCCAGTGATGATTTTTTAACTGCTTCTGTATTTTCTAATTTTTTTTGTTCTTTTACTTTTTCTGTAATATCTTTTGCGATATCCTCATTTGGCATAACATAAACTGTATCGCCTGCTTGTGGCACTGAGTCAAAACCCAACACTTCAATAGGCATGCCTGGGCTAGCTGATTTAATCCTACTACCATTTTCATCGAGTAAAGCTCTAACTCTTCCATAAGATGAACCACATGTAAAATGATCACCTTCTTTGAAGGTTCCATTTTTTACTATCACAGTTGCAACAGGTCCTTTTCCCGTTTCAATTTTGGACTCAACTACAATTGCCTCAGCGAGTTTATTATGTTCGACATTAAGGTCTAGGATTTCTACTTGTAACAAAATGTTATCTAATAATTTTTCTAGATTTGTTTTTTTAATTGCAGATATTTCAGTTTCTAATACATCTCCACTGTAGCTTTCTACTACTACCTCGTGAGTTAACAAATCGTTTCTAACAATACTTGGGTCAACATCTGGTAAGTCCATTTTATTAATTGCAAGAACAATAGGAACTTTTGCTGCTTTAGCGTGTGAAATTGCTTCAATTGTTTGAGGTTTAACACTATCGTTAGCAGCAACTACTAATACAACAAGATCTGTTAAATTTGCTCCCCTTGAGCGAATATTTGAGAAAGCTGCGTGACCAGGTGTATCCAAAAAAGTAATAGGATTGTTTTTATGTTGAATTTGATACGCACCAATGTGTTGTGTAATTCCACCAGACTCTTTTGAAGTTACATTTGTATTTCTTAGTGCATCCAACAAAGATGTTTTACCGTGATCAACATGGCCCATAACAGTTACAATTGGAGGCCTAGGTGAAATTTTAGATATTTTTGTTTTTTGATGATTTGCGATTTCATCTTTTAGGCTGATCGCCTCTTCTCTTTTCGGTGTATGACCTAATTCTGTAACTATAAGCTCAGCTGTATCTCCATCTATATATTGATTAGCCGTAGCCATAATTCCACTTTTCATAAGAGCTTTTATAACATCACCTGTTTTTTCGGACATTCTACTTGCTAATTCCTGCACAGAAATTTTTACGGGTATGTCAACTTCACGAACAATTTTTTGAGAGCTAGTTAAATTTGGTTTAAATTTTGTTTTTTGTTTTTCTCTATTTCTTTTTGTTTTTGCAAGACTAGGCATTTTTTCGTAGTCTGGTTCTTCATCTAAGAGATTGTTAACTGAAATAGAGGAAAGTTTTTTTTGAAATGCTGTTGTATTGAGAGTCAGTTTTTTTCTAGGAGGAGTAGATGTTGTAGAGGTAGGCGTAGAGGGCTTAGCCGAAGATGTATTTGTGTTCTTTGTCTCTTTTGTCATTCAAAAAACTAGCTATTGAGATAAATCTCCCTAGCATCCATTATAATTTTTTCTGCGGCAGATTTTTCAACTCTTTTTTGTAGTATGCCATCTCTGCCCACTAATTCATCAGTTGCTAAATCTGCAAGGTCCTGACGTGAAAAGATATTGTTCTCAATCAATGTAGCTAAAATTTTATTATCAAACTCTGAAATCCCTTTGACATAATCATCTAGTTTTGAAGATTGTATTAATTTCTCAAGTTCTGCCTTCTCGTTTTCCATATACTGCGTTGCACGAGCGTATATCTCAGCAGCAAGCTCGTTATCAAAACCCTCAATTTTTTCTATATCTTGGATTGAAGCGTTAGCGATTTTTTCAATACTTGTATATCCTTCGACCGCTAATAATTGTGCAATCATATCTTCGAGATCAAGTTTTTCAGCGAAAAGAGATGTGATTTTTTTAAATTCCTCTTGTCTTCTTTCTGCATCTTCTTTTTCAGTTAGTATGTCAATTTCAAGATTGGTAAGTATTGAAGCTAATTTTACATTTTGACCTCTTCTACCGATAGCAATACTTAACTGATCATCAGGTAAGACTATCTCTACTCTATTTGAGTCTTCAAATTCATTAACCTTTGCAACTTGTGCGGGCGCAATGGCATTTTGAACATACATCGACTTTAGCTCTGACCAATTTACGATATCAATTTTTTCACCTTGTAATTCATTAACAATAGCCTGAACTCTAGAACCTCTCATACCTACGCATGCACCAACTGGATCGATGGACTTATCGTTCGCACGAACTGTAATCTTTCCTCTACTACCAGGGTCTCTTGCAACAGATAAAATTTCTATTTGACCTTCATATATTTCAGGTACTTCCTGTTCAAATAGTTTCGCCATAAACTGAGGGTGAGTTCTTGAAAGAAAAATTTGATGTCCTTTGGCTTCTTCTTTTATATCGAAGAAATAAGCTCTAATACGATCACCATTTTTAAAATTCTCTCTTGGAATGAGTTCATCTTTTCTTAAAAATCCCTCAGCTTTACCAAGATCAACAATAATATTTCCAAATTCAATTCTTTTAACAATACCCGACAAAACTTCTCCGACGCGATCTTTGAAATCATTAAATTGTCTTCTTTTTTCAGCTTCTCTAACTCTAGAGTAAATAACTTGCCTTGCCATATTGGCTGTTACTCTTCCAAAGTTTACGGATGGTAAAGGAATTGTTATTTGTTTTCCAATTTCAGTATCAGCATCATATTTTTTAGCATGATCTAATAAAATTTGATTTGCCTGCAAAACAGGATCAATTTTTTCAACCACATCTTTAATATGAGATAAACTTATATTTCCTGTGAGACGGTCAATAGATGCTTTAATGTTATTGTCCATTCCATATTTTGATTTTCCAATAATTTCAAAAGACTCCTCAAGAGCCTCCATTACTATATCCATTTCGATGCCCTTCTCTTGTGAGACGACTTCGGCAACTTTTAATATTTCTGTGTTATTTAGCATTATCTTTTCTAGTTAAAAAAAAAGGCGGGATAACCCACCTCCTCGTCGTTGGTTAATAATTTTTAAGAACGCTAAAATAGAATAATTTATGATTTTTGTCTAAGGCTTTTTTCTCAAATTTGGTGTGCAAAGCGTTGGAATCACTATATTTCCAACATTTAGGGCTAATATCTGGCATGGTGTATTTGAACTTTTTCATCAAAGCCAAAACTTCAATAAAATAGTCACCGTGATCAGTAGCAAAACAAATAACTCCTTTTTTTTTTAATTTTTTTGTGAGTTCTTTTACAAGTGTTTGGTTAACAGTTCTTCTTTTTTTATGCTTATTTTTGGGCCACGGATCTGGAAAGTATATTCTTATTTCCTGAAGATAATTGTTTGGTATGATTGGTAAAAGATCTTGAATATTTAAATGAAAGACTTGAAGATTTTTCAAATTATCATCAATAGAGTTTCTGATAGCTCTTAAAACTCCATCAGCAAAAATATCACAACCAATAAAGTTTATTTTTGAATATAGTTTTGCATCTTCACTGATTTTTTCTCCATCACCAATTCCAATTTCTAAAATTCTTGGTGTTTTGATTTTGTTAAATAATATTTTATTTGGTTCTTTAAGAAATTTTGAGTATTGCTCGAGTCTTACAAATGACTTTCCTTTTTTCCTACCAAAGTATTTATTTTTTGATTCGAACATAAAAAAAACTAAGTAGAAATATTAAAAAAATCAAAAGACTTACTGAAAATAAAGTTGATGAACAATTTGATTTATATTTATTAATTGGATGTTGATAATAAAGATAACCTTTTTTGTTTGTTGGAATAGTCTCAATAATTTTGCCCGAGTAATCAACAACAGATGTAATGCCTGAAGGAGTTGATCTTATGAGAGGTTTTTGGAATTCAACACTCCTTAGAAGAGAGTTAGCCAGATGCTGATGTGGTCCATACCATTTACCGAACCAAGAGTCATTTGAAATTTGTATCACCATATCTGAATTACAAACCTCAGTATTAATTGATTTATAATTAAAAATAGACTCAAAACAAATCATTGGAACAGCATTTATATTTTTTGGTAATTTTAAAATTTTTTGATTAGTTCCAGGAGTATAGTTCATTCCTAAATTTAAAAATTTGCTTACAAATGGTTTCACGAAGGGAATGTATTCTCCAAATAGAACCAGCTTTTGTTTATCATAAAAATCATTAATCTTTCCTTGATGATCAATGATATATAGACGATTAAATAATTGGTTTTCCTCAATAGCGCTCGACCCAACTATTATTTTTTGATCCTCGTTAATTAAGGATGATAATCTACTAAGAAGTCCGTCCCTGTTATTTAAATCAATTGGCAATGAGCCTTCAGGCCAAATAATTAAATCTGCTTTTGGAGTATTTGTGAGAGCTTCTAAGGTTAATTTTTCATAAATTTCAAGGTTTCTTAAAACGTCAAATTCTACTAATGACTCGTAAAGATTAGGTTGAATTAAAAGAATGTTTAAAGTTTCATTGTTTGTTTTTCTCTCATTATTATTTTCAAAAAAACCAAATGCATAAATTAAAAAAAGCACTAATGACAAACTAAAAGTTACAACTTTATTTTTGTAATAGAGAAAATAAATAATTAAACCCACAATCAAATGGACAACTAATCCCAGACCATAAACTCCTAAAAATGGTAGTGATTTTAAGATCCAAATATTTTTGTAATATATGATTGCACTAGGATTCCAAGGAAAACCTCCGAAAATAAATTCCTTTAGTATTTCCACTATAGATAAACCTAGTGGTAATAAGAAAATCTGTAGCAATTTTTTTTTAAATGTAACTAGGATTAGAATTGTTGCTGAATAATGTAAGAATGCAATAAATATAGAGAGTACACCAACTAAAATAATACCTAAGAGTAAATATCCAAAACCTCCTGAATAAAAAGACTGTGTAATCCAACTTAATGTAATTATTTGAGTAAATAAGAAAAAATAAAAAATATATTTTTTCGAAAAATTATCATTAGTTAGAATATTAAAAAAAATGATTGAAAATGATACGTAATAGAAAATAGATACTCCGAATGGAGGAAGAGAAAATACATAAACAATAGAAAAAATAAATATTAAGTTTATTGGCCTAGAGAGGTAGGGCAGTAGATTATTGAGATTTGACACCACTAACCACAACTTCAAGAATTTTTCTTGTTGATACCTTGTGAATGGTGAAAGATAATTTTTTATTTATTGTAAATTTTTCTTTTTTCTTTGGTATACGACCAGCTATATTAAAGATGATACCGCCTATAGTTCCTACATCCTCTTTTAAATCATCTGGGATATTGACATCAAATTCTCTTTCAAAATCATCAACAAGCATTGCGGCATCCATAATTATATTATTGTTTTTTTGTCGATACATCGGTGCTTCATCCTTATCGTGTTCGTCTTCAATCTCACCTACTATTTCTTCCACTAAGTCTTCGATGGTAACCAAACCAGTAACGCTATTAAATTCATCCATGACAATTGCTAAATGGATGTTTTGTTTTTTCATTTTTTGAAGAAGATTAAAAACAGGTGTAGCGGAGGGAATATAAATGACCTCTCTCAATAAACTCTTAATATTAAAGGACTTATTGTTGATTTTCTTGAATAAATCCTTGATATGAACCATTCCCAAGCAATGTTCTAAGTCTTTTTTTACAACGGGCATTCTTGAGTGAGCTTCTTTATTGATAATTTTAATGATGTTTTCTTTATCAATATTTTGATCAATAAAAATTATTTCACCTCTTGGAACCATTACATCATCAACTGTTTTTTTATGTACCTTTAAAAGATTATTAAAGATTTTTTTTTCTTCATTCTTGGCAATGCCTGAACTATCTGAAGTCGCTGAGATAAGATCAATAATATCTTTTTTAAAATTCTCGTCTTGAATCAGTTCTTTGACTAATTTAATCGCTAAATTTTTTTTAATTTTCATGTACTTTTTTTAAACCTAACAATTTCATCAGTGTGTTTTCTAAAAATCTCATATTACTTCTCGATTGTTTATCGTAGTGATGATAACCAAATAAATGATGTAATCCATGACTCACTAGCATAAAAAAATTTTGTTCATTAATTTTTTTATTGCGATTTAAAATATAACTATCTGCAATAGCAATATCACCAGAAAAGTCTCCGTCGGGGAAAGATAACACATCAGTTATTTTATTTTTATTTTTGAATTTTTTATTCATGCTTTTAATTTCTTCATTAGAAACTATTTTTATTGTCAGTTGTGTTTGATGATCAGCTTGGTGGATTGTTTGAAAATATTCTGACAACTTTTTTAACTTTTCTTTGGAGGATTTTAGAAATTGCTCTAAATTCTTGTCTCCAATTATCTCAATCACAAATTTTTTATTACTAATCCTCAAAATTACTTATCGTAAGCATTAATTATTTTTTCTACTAGTGTGTGTCTGCATACATCACTACTATTTAAATGAACAAATCCTATGTCTTTAACTTTTTCTAATTTTTCCATTGCATCCTGCATTCCACTTTTTGCATTATCGGGTAAATCTTTTTGACTTAAATCTCCCGTAATAACCATTTTCGAGTTTTGTCCTAATCTAGTTAAAAACATTTTCATCTGTGTCGATAAGGTGTTTTGTGCTTCATCTAAAATTATAAAAGATTTATTTAATGTTCTTCCTCTCATAAAGGCAAGAGGAGCTATTTCTATTAAATTATTTACCATTTTTCGGTCAATTTCCTCACCTGGCATCATCTCATACAAAGCATCGTAAAGTGGTCGTAAATAGGGATCAATTTTCTCTTTCATATCTCCAGGTAAAAAGCCTAATCGTTCACCCGCTTCAACTGCTGGTCTTGATAATATTAATCGATTAATTTTTCCTTCTACAAAAAGACTAACTGCATATGCAACAGCTAAGTAAGTTTTTCCTGTTCCCGCTGGACCAACAGCAAAAACGACATCTTTTGATCTCATTTCTTTTAAAAAGAGCTCTTGGTTTTTGGTCTTGGGATAAATTGTTTTTAATTTTGTATTGATTTGGAATTTCTGATCTTGTTCGATTTGTTCTTTGATATATGTAGGTTTTGCTAAATCAATATTGTTTTCTATTTCTTCTGCAGAAATATCATTGTTTTTTAATTTTTGATATAAGCCTTGAATAATAAAGTAGGCTTTTTCAACTGGATCTCTATTACCTTTTATAGATAGAAGGTTGCCTCTTGTGTATAGCTTTACTTTAAATTTATTCTCTAAGACCTTTAAATTTTTATCGTGGTAACCAAATAGGCTTGATAGAAATTGATTATCCTCAAACTCAAGTTGTTTTTGATGGGAAGAAATATTTACAGGACTCAACTAAATTTTTTCTCCTAATAATGAGTGTGTTAAAACCTCTTTGATTTGCACAGGAATTATTTGGCCAATTATTTCTTTTTCTCCCTGCAGGGCTACACTTTGATTAAATTGTGACTTACCTTTGATTTGTCCCGTGTGTTTACCAGCACCATCAATTAATACTTGCACTGTCTTTTTTACAAACTGGTTGTTGTATTCAATTTGTTGTTCATTGAGTAAATCTTGTGTGATCTTTAAACGCTCATTGAGAATTGCCTCATCTATTTCTTCACGATCAGCCGCAGGTGTACCTGGTCTTGGGCTGTACTTAAAAGAATAAGAATTCATGTATTTAACCCTTTCAATTAGATCGATTGTGTCTTCAAAGTCTTTGTCTGTTTCTCCAGGAAAACCAATAATAAAGTCCGAGGAAAGTGCTATATCGGGTTTTACTTTTCTTACCTTTTCAATGATTTCAAAATAATAATCCCTGGTATGTTTTCTATTCATTAATTTTAAAACTTTGTCAGAACCTGATTGAACAGGAAGATGAAGATAGGGCATAAGTTTAGAGTTTTCACCATGAAGGGAAATTAGGTCATCAGTCATATTCACAGGGTGACTGGTAGAATAGGTAATTCTTTCAACTCCATCTATTATACTAATACTGTTAATAAGAGATGCTAGATTATTTGATAGACCTTGAGTGTCTAAACCATGATAGGCATTAACATTTTGACCTAAAAGTGTGAATTCCACCACCCCCTGATCAATTAAAGATTTAACCTCATCAGAGATTTCCTTAACTGTTCTTGAGTATTCTGATCCCCTTGTATAAGGAACAACACAGAAATGACAAAACTTATCACAGCCTTCTTGGATAGTCACAAATGCAGATTTATTCGATGTATTCGTTTTAATATGATTGAGTGTGTCAAATTTTTCATTCACATCAAATTCAGTGATAGATGTCTTAGGTAAATTATTTTTATCTAAAAATTTATTTAATGACTGAATGGATTGTGGTCCGATCACTAAGTCCACGTAGGGTGCCCTTTTTTGAATTAATTCACCTTCAGCTTGAGCTACACAACCGGCAACAATAACTTTTTGGTCTTCTTTTCCTTTTTTATGAATTTTTCCTAAATCTGAAAATGTTTTTTCTGTTGCCTTTTCACGGATGTGGCAAGTATTTAAAACTACATAGTCTGCATTTTGAAAGTCATCTGTTTGATTGATATTATGAGAAAGAAAAATATCTTTCATTTTATCAGAGTCATAAACATTCATCTGACAACCAAATGTTCTAATATAAAATTTCTTATTTGATGGCATTAAGGGATTTTGCAAACAAAATTGCGTCTTGCGTATTTGGAGCGTTTATAGACTTACTCCGGTAATAGTTTTTTCTTTCATTGTAGGCTTTATAGCCTAATTTTTCATAAAGTTTAATAGCAAATTTATTTGAGGAGCTTACCTCTAAGAATATTTTTAGTGATTTTTTGTTGATATTTAACAATTTTTCAAGCTCTTTCATTAAGTTTAAAGCAAAACCTCTGTTTCTGAATTTTGGCAAAATTGCGATGTGTAAAATTTCAAATTCATCAAGATCTGAACTTTGGTAGAGATAGTGTCCTATAAGAACACCTATAAAGTTGCTATCTAAGCTCATTTCTATGTTAATGCTTTTTTTATTATCAAAGTGCTTATCAATGGAATCTTTGCTCCACAAAATTTCCAAGGGTTCTTTATATTGAATTAAAAAATCTGATGAATTTGTTTTCTTGAAACTATAAGTCAAGATAAAAGTTTATCATAAAACGGTAAGACGTTCTTTACTTTTAAATGACTTATGCCAAGATGCATTTTTATTTTTTATGTCTACAAATCAAAAACTTTATATCAAAAAAAATTCACGTATTCATTCATCTGGTTTGTTTGCCAAAACAGATATTAAAAGTGGTACTCGAATCATAGAATACCGTGGCCTAAAAATAACAAAGGCTCAATCGGACAAGATTGCAGATGTGCATATTGAAGCTAATAAAAAAGAAGGGAAAGTTGGTTCTGTTTATATTTTTACGTTAAACCAACGCTATGATATTAACGGCAAAGTTTCTTGGAACTTAGCTAAATATATTAATCACTCATGTGACCCTAATTGTGAAACAGATATTATCAGAGGAAAAATTTGGATAAGTGCAATCAGAGATATAAAAAAAGGTGAAGAGCTTTCTTATGATTACGGTTACGACATGCATTATCTTGAAGACCATCCTTGTAGATGTGGTACTAAGGATTGTGTTGGCTTTATTGTAAGAAGTAACTTACGTTGGCGAGTAAAAAAGAAAATGCAAAATAAAAAACGAAAATAATTAAATTAAATTTCCAATTAATTTTAATTCTTCTAATTGGAGCTTTTTTGTATAGCTATATTTTTCAACCATTGCGTTGGTTCGTTTCGCAAGAATTTCATAGACTCGCTGGAATTCATTTTCAATTTCTTCCTCACTGCCTTTAAACTTAGCTGGATCCTCTACTCCCCAATGCACTTTCGGAGCACTACTTAAATAAACAGGACAAGATTCACCAGCAGCATTATCACAAACTGTAATAACTAAATCAAAATCCATGTCACTAAATTCATCCCAAGATTGGCTTTTATAATCTGATTTTAAAATACCTGATTTTTTTAAAGTTTTTATACTCATTGGATGGACAAAGCCTGCAGGGTTGCTACCTGCACTAAACGCTTGAAAATAATCTTTACCAAAATGATTAATTAGTCCTTCTGCCATAATTGAACGACAAGAGTTTCCAGTGCAAAGAACTAAAATTTTCTTTTGATTATTCATCAAAGTCTAAGGAGTAACCTGCCGACCTAACTGTACGAATTAAATCCTTGTCTTTATTTTGATTTAGTTCTTTTCTAAGTCTCCGGATATGAACGTCAACTGTTCTTAATTCTACGTTGACTTGATTAGGCCAAATTTTATTTAATATCTGCTCTCGAGAGAATACTCTTTGTTTATTCTTTAGTAAGAAATACAAAATATTAAATTCTGTTGGGCCAAGGTTAAGTCTTCTGTCTCCTCTGAAGGCTTTTTTTTGAACAATATTTATTTTTATTTCATTAAAAATAAGATTGTCTTGATCTTGATTTAACTGACTAGTTCTTTTTAAAATTGCTTTAACTCTTGCGATAAGTTCGCTAGGTAAAAAAGGCTTAGTGATATAATCATCTAATCCGCTTTCAAAACTTATAATTTTATCTTGTTCAGAGTTTTTGGCTGTAAGCATTAATATGGGCAAGTTTTTATATTCTTGTTTATTTCGAATTCTTCTAAGAACCTCTAAGCCTGAAAGGCCTGGTATCATCCAATCTAAAATTATGAAATCAGGCATAAAGTTATCTAGATGGGATAATGCATCTTCCCCATTATGAACAACTAAATATTCGAAGTCATTTTTTTTTAAATGCAAAGTGATAAGGTCAGAGATTGACTTATCATCTTCGACTACTAATATTTTTGCGAGCAATTTTTTTTAAGAATTATTATACTTACCTTCAATTAAAAAATGTACTTCTTCCATTATGTTAGTTACATAATCTCCGATACGCTCAATGCCTTTTGAAATTTGAATTAAAGCTAAAGAGTCTGGTATAAAATCATCATTTTCTTTCATATAGGAGAGAACATCTTTTATAAAATTCCCATGAAGAGTATCAATTATATCATCTCTCTCAGCAATTTGATCAGCCTGAGCTAATTTTCTCTCAAATAAACAATTCAATGCATCGTGGGTCATCACGGAGGCCTTTCCACCTAAAACCTCAAGTTTTTCAATCAGCTGATCAGGGATATTCGTGCTGACTCGGTATCCTTTTTTTGCAACAGTTGTTAAATGATCCCCTATTCTTTCCAGATCTCTTATAATTTTAATTGAGCAAAATAAAAATCTTAAATCGTCTGCCATAGGCTGTCTCATTGCAATAATCTGGAAGACTAAATCACTAATATCATGATTGAGTTGGTTAATAAGGTCATCTTTTTCAATTACTTTATTTGCTAAATTTTGATCTCTTGAAGCAACAACTTTTAAGGCATCACTGAACTGTTGCTCTAAAATTGATCCCATCTTTACAAGATTTTCATTAATTAAATTTATTTGATTTTCATAATTTTTATCTGTGTGCTGCATTCTTAGCCAAACCTTCCTGTAATATAATCGTTAGTTTTTTGGTTATCTGGTTTTGTAAAAATTTTAGTAGTATCTCCCTCTTCAATTAGATTACCTAAATGAAAAAAAGCTGTTTTGTCTGATACTCTAGCAGCTTGTTGCATAGAGTGAGTAACAATAATTATGGTATAGCTTTCTTTAAGTTCAGTAATTAATTCCTCAATAATAGAGGTAGCTATCGGGTCAAGAGCAGAACAAGGTTCATCCATTAAGATTACTTCTGGCTTGACGGCAATGGCACGTGCAATACATAGTCTTTGCTGTTGGCCGCCTGATAAACTAGTGCCTAGATCATTTAGGCGATCTTTAACTTCTTCAAATAGCCCTGCTTTTTTAAGGGCAGTTGCTACAATTTCATCCATTTCATTTTTTTTATCAGTAAAACCATGAATTCTAGGACCATAAGCAACATTATCGTAAATTGATTTTGGGAACGGGTTAGGTTTTTGAAAAACCATTCCTACTTTTTCTCTAAGTTGTTCAACTTCGATTTGATCTTTGTAAATATCTTGATCATTAATTGAAATTTTTCCCTCAACTCTACAAATTTCGATAACGTCATTCATTCGATTTAAACATCGCAAAAAAGTTGATTTACCACAACCAGAGGGTCCGATCAGAGCAGTGACTTTATTTTTTAAAAAATTAAGAGAGATATTATTTATGGCCTGTTTATCACCATAAAAGACATTAACGTTTTCAGTTGTAATTGCGTTTACCATTTTTTTTCATATTTCTTTCTGAAATAAACAGAAACAAAATTTACAACAATTAAAAAGATCAACAATAAAATAATAGCCGAAGAAGTTTTTTCAATAAATCCTCGCTCCGCACTCTCTGACCATAAATAGATTTGAGCAGGCATACCTACTGCTGGTTCTAAAGGGGTACTAGGAACATTCATAATAAAAGCAACCATTCCTATCATCAGCAATGGCGCGGTCTCACCTACCGCTCTAGCCAAGCCTATAATTGTGCCAGTTAAAGTTCCAGGCATTGCCAGTGGAAGAACATGATGAAAGACAACTTGATTTTTTGTTGCTCCTAAAGCTAAAGCACCTTCTCGAATAGATGGGGGAACAGCTCTTAATGAAGATCTACAAGCTACAATAATTGTGGGTAAGGTCATAAATGACAAAACCATGCCTCCAACTAAAGATGTAGATCTTGGTAAACCAAAGAAATTCAATAATATTCCAAGGCCCAGTAAACCAAAAATAATTGATGGAACAGCCGCTAAATTATTAATATTTATCTCAATTAAATCAGTAACTTTACCTGACTTGGCAAATTCCTCTAAATAAATTGAGGCAAATATTGCTATCGGGAAACTAAGTAAAAAACAAATGAGAATTGTGAAAACTGATCCCATCACCGAACTGGCGACACCAGCAGACTCAGGATCACGAGAGTCGCCCGATGTAAAATATCTCTTATTGAAAACCTTTTTTACTTTTCCAGTCTCAATAAATTGATCATAAATACCTAATTGAAAATTATTTATTGATCTTTGTTTTTCTGGAATATTGCGATTGAAATTACCTTTATGAATCTGATCTATATCAGTTGAAGCTGTAAACAATAATTCAACTTTTTGATTTAAATATTGGGGGTTTTTTAGAAGATAACTTTGAGTCTCTTTGTCGATCTTTCGATAAAACAATTTTTTAATTTGTTTTATTTCATCTTTCGAGTATTGAGAGAAATTTTCTTTAAAATTGTAAGAGATGAGTTTTCTAAATGATGCATCCTCAATTTGTTCACTAGAGGGATTATCTTCTAACTTTAAGAGTTTTTGATCAAAATGAATTTCCATTAAAAAACTTGTTTTATAAAAACCCCCTATACCAGAAGAAAAAATATTGACAATTAAAGTTAAAACAAAAAGAAGAGAAAGGCTGACTGCAAAAATACCATATAATTGAAATCTTCTCTCAGCTTTTTTTCTTTTGATCAAATTAGTCATATATTTCTCTATATTTCTTTACAATTTTAAGAGCAAAATAATTTAGGAATAAAGTGATAAAAAATAATGTTAGTCCTAGTGCAAAAGCAACTAAAGTTTTAGGATTATCAAACTCAGTATCTCCTGTTAATGCTGTTACAATTTGAGTTGTAATTGTTGTTGCTGGTTCTAAGGGATTGATAGTTAAATTTGCTTGAAGACTAGCTGCCATAACAACAATCATTGTCTCACCAATTGCTCTTGAAATAGCTAAAAGGAAAGAGCCGATAATACCAGGTAAAGCAGAGGGTAATATAACTTTGATAATCGTTTCAGATTTTGTAGCACCCAATGCATACGAACCATCCCTTAAGCTTTGAGGGACAGCATTAATTACATCATCTGATAATGATGAAACAAATGGGATAATCATAACTCCCATCACAAGACCAGCTGCTAAAGCGCTTTCAGAGGAGACTTCAAAACCCATTGATTTCCCCAACATTACTATCTTAGGGGCAACGACCAAGGCTGCAAAAAAGCCATAAACTACTGTTGGAATTCCTGCTAAAATTTCAATAACAGGTTTAGAAAAATCTCTAATTTTTTTTGGTGCGTACTCTGCAAGATAAATAGCTGACATAAGACCTAAAGGAATGGCAACAATCATTGCTAAAAAAGCAATGAGTAGCGTTCCTCCAAGCAAAGGTATTATTCCAAAAGCATCTCTTAAAATATCTTTGTCAATTGTTTCAGCACTATCAATTACAAAAGCTTTATTTGGACTCCAATTAAGGCCAAATAAAAAATGTAATGGATTAACATAGCTGAAAAAATTTAATGTTTCAAAAACAAGTGAAAGAAAAATTCCTAAAGTAATTAAAATAGCAATAAGAGAACAAATTTGGATAAAACGATTAACGATTTTTTCAACAGTCCTTTGGCTTTTAAAATTAGGAATAACTTTTTTTCTTGCAATTAAAAAAGCAAGAATAGAAGACAGAGTAAGAACTAAATAAGTGAGCAAAGAAAATATTTTGTCAAAACTTATAATTTTTTCTGCCGCAAATTTTTCTAGATCAGTTTCATTACCGAAAGAAATCCCTAAAGACAAATTTTTAACTTTGCTCATGAATAAATTAATTTCATCTGAGTTCATTACGCTTAACGAGTCTCCTAAAGTTAAAATTAGATAATTTTGTAGAATAAAACTTTTGCCGATAAGCAGTCCAAGCCAAATAATTATAGCAGGGACAAAAATATAGAGAAAAGCTAGGTATCCATAATATGCAGGAAGGCTCGCTAATTTTTGATTTTTAGATAAATAAACAGATTTATTTTTATTGAGATAAAAGCCTACAACTGAAAGCAGTAATAAAAATAATACTGGGTAGAACATTTAAGACTTTTTTATATCAAATTTTCAAATGCAAAGAGGGGCTTTTTGCAGCCCCCCCTTTGAATAAATTAAATTTTCTTTTACTTACAAGCAGATCCAAAACCACTTAGTTCTTTCAATGGATGTTTTTTATCAGCACAGGCTTGTAAATCCATTGTTGATAATTCTTCTACTGCTTCGATCGTCCTATCTGTGAGATCCTCTGTCATAGGAGCCAAACCATATTCTGTGAGATATCCTTCCTCCCCGATTGCATCATCAGAAACCATAAGTAATGCATACTCTTGGATACCAGGTACTACTCCTATATGTGCTTTCTTAATATAGAAAAATAAAGGTCTAGCATTAGGGTACTCATAAGATTGTATCGTTTCCATTGTGGGTTCTACACCATCAATAATACTGCCTTGAATTTTATCTTGGTTAGCACTTAAAAAACTATAACCAAAATATCCAAATCTCTCAGAGTCCTCGGATAGTTTTTGAACGATTAGAGTATCATTTTCTCCCATTTCAATTGTTCTTCCGTCTTCTCTATAAGAAGTACAGCCCTCATCATCGCCTTTAATTTCCGTGTAACCTGATCTCTCACATCCCTCTTCCATAACAAGGCCATCAAATGCATCTCTTGTTCCTGAAGTTGGAGGGGCAACGAGTACTTCAATTTTGTATTCTGGATATGAGCTATCAATTTCATTCCAAGTGGTATAAGGATTTGTAACAATTTTACCGTCAACTGGAACTTCAGCTGCCATTGCTAAAAAGATATGCTCTTTTTTTAAACTGAATCTATCTGCGTCAACACTATTAGAGAAGGTTAAACCATCGTTGCCAAGAACTACTTCAATAACATCTGTAACGCCATTATCTAAACAAAGTTTTGCTTCTTTTGCCTTCATAGGTCTTGAAGCGTTAGTGATATCAGGAAAGTTAGTTCCTAAACCACCGCAGAATAATTTCATGCCTCCACCAGTTCCAGTGGGCTCAATAGTAGCTCCATTATAACCCTCTTCACTGAATCTCTCTGCACCAATTGTTGCATAAGGGAAGACTGTAGAAGATCCAACAATACTAATTGTATCTCTAGCGTAAGCACTTGAGGCAAATGCTAAGAGAGTTATTACTGTAAAAATTTTTTCCATTTTTATTTTCCTTATTTGATTGTTTAACTGTCTTTAAATTAAAATTTAATTATGAAATAATTATCAAATAAATATTAAAGATTTATGACAAACTAATATTTATCTGAAAGCTAGAACCTACACCTAAAGTGCTTGAAAATTTTAGTTTATGTCCATTTTTTGAGAGTAATTTATCCACAATGGCAAGACCCAGCCCATGTCCTCCTGTCTCACTATTTCTACTCTGGTCAGCTCTAAAAAATTTAGTCGTTATTTTTTTTAAATCATCCTGAGATATGCCTATGCCCTCATCTTTAATAAGCACAGAGGCTTCATTGATTGATTTATTTGCTGAAACATAAACATTTTTACCTGTGGGAGTATATTTTAAAGCATTTGATAAAAGGTTATTTAAAATAAAATCAAAATCATTTGGGGTGAAGTCAAAGAATACCTCTTTAGACTCTGAAATATCAGTATTGAGCTTGATACCTTTTTTTTTAAATAAAATTGAATAATTATCTAATGATTTTTCCAATAAAGAATGTAAATCATTACTCACCTTTTGAATTGCAAGAGAATCAATTTCATCCAACTTGAGTGTTTGATCAATTAAATCTTTCATTTGAAATGTCTTCGAGTTAATTATCTCCAAGTATTTTTGATTTTCTTGATTTGACAAATTATTCAAATTAATTGTCTCTAAATAGCCAATAATCACAGAAAGAGGTGTTTTTAGCTCATGTGTTAAACTGGTTAAGCTATCATTGTATTTTTCATCTTTGTTTTTCTGTGAAGTTGTTTCAACAAAAGTTAAAACATAAAATTTTGAGAGCTTCAGAACTTCTGTTTTAAAATATTGATTACTTGGTAGTGGTTTATTCCAATTAAAAATATTGTAACTATTATTTTTTTTAAATTCTTCTAATTGAGAGATGAAATCATAATCACGAATTACTGAGATTATATCTTTATCTTTATTTTCTCCATAAGCTCGTAAGGCCTCTGAATTTTGATAGTAAATAATAAAGTCGCTTTCTAGAATAAAAACTGGATACGGATATTGATCAAAGAACTTTAAAATAATTTTTTGATCTATTTCGTTATTAGGGTCTTGAGTCGGCGCACCGTCTAATGAATTTTTAACCTTTCTTGATTGCATAAACTTAAAAGCAAGAAAAAAAGATAAGATCTCAAAAAAGATAACAATAAGAATTACATCTATTTGAAAAAAAAATAATAAAGATAAGTTGCTTAAAAATATTAAGAAAAGAAAAATAATGTTTTCTTTAATGAACATAAAATAATTTAGAACTCAGCTAATAATATCAATCATTTATATCTCTAGGCTGTTTTGAGTCTCCAATTTTGAAAACGAACTAAAATCTTTTTAGTTATAAGTACATAAACTATTCTTACAGCAGCATTTGTATAAAAAATCATCATACCCATAGCTGCCGCAGGAGCTATATCTCCAGCATCATCCATATTTAGAACTGCTACAGAAGCTAAGGTTGTTTTTGAGCTGTATAGGAAAACTACAGCCGATACAGTAGTCATAGCGTTAACAAAAAAGTAAATTCCTATTTCAAATATAGCTGGAAGGCTAATGGGTACCGTGACACGAAAAAAAGTTTTGTAAAAAGGTTGTTTTAGTGATGATGAGACATGCTCAAATTCATTGTCTATTTGCTTTAAAGATGTAAGAGCTGTCAAATGAGAAACTGTATAAAAGTGAGTAATGGTACAAATGACCAATATAGCCATCGTTCCATATAAAAAGTTCAAAGGATTATCTGGATGATTAAAAAAGAAAATGTAAGCAAGTCCTAAAACTAATCCAGGTATGGCCATCGGCATCATTGATAGTAAGTGAAGTATCGATCGTCCCGTTTTAAGGCTTCTGGCCTTTTCGACAAAATAGGCGCCCGCAAAAACAGCTATGGTTCCAAAGACTGCAGTATATGAAGCCATTCGAATTGAATTGTAATAAGAGTCCCAACCTCCTCCATCCATAAGGTCGAATTGATAGTTTTTTAATGAAAGAGTTAAATTATATGGCCAAAAAGTAACAAGGCTTGCGTACAAACACATCCCTAAAATAGTTAAGATTAGCACTGAAATTACTGAACAATAACCAAACATAATTCTATCGAAAGTTTTGCTCTCATTAGGCTCATGCACGACAGAACGAGAAGTTAATATTGCTACTTGTTTTCGTTGTACTATGCGATCAACTGCAAATGCTATAAGAGCAGGGAATACTAAAACCATACTCACAACTGCACCCATTTCAAAATTTTGTTGACCGATTACTTGCTTGTAAACATCAACTGCTAGAACGTTATAATTACCTCCAATGACTTTGGGAATTCCAAAATCTGTAATAACTAAAGTAAAAACTACAAAGGCCGCACTTATCACACCGTATTTTGCAGAAGGTAGAGTAACAGTAAAAAAAGTTCGAATAGATTTTGATCTTAAAACTTTTGCTGCTTCATATAATCTTGCGTCACCAATTGAAAGTGCTGTCACAATAATTAGTAATGCATGAGGGAAGGTATAAAAAACCTCAGCGATAATTATTCCGATAGGTCCATAAATTTCATAACCCATTAATAATTCTCTAAATATTCCTTGCTTACCAAATAAGTAAATGAGTGAAATACCTGACAACAACGAAGGAACCAAGATAGGTATCATTGCTATGGAGCGGAACACTCCCTTTCCTGCCATACGACTTTTGGTCAAAGCGTATGCAAAGACAAAGGCAAGAGAAATAGTAATGACCATTGTCACTATGGATACAAATAAACTGTTATAAATTGAATAAACTAATGAACTATTTTCAAAATAACTTTGGTAGTTTTCAAAACCAATAAAATCACCATCTTTATTTTCAAAACTTTTTGAAAGTATGGCGTACATTGGAAAAGCCAGCGAAATTAAAATATAAAATCCGATGATTGAAATGAAAAATAAAGTTAAATAATCGTCTCTGCTTTTTTTCATACTAAAAATTACTCTTTAACAATTTTAATTGCATGAGGTTGAAGAGAGATATTAATTGAGGCGTTTGTTTGAATATTTTTATTTTGAATAAATTCGGCAGCAAAATTACAAAGAACAATAGCCTTATCAGACTCAAAGTTAACCTCAATATGACCTCTGATATTAGATCCTAAGAATTCTAGTTCTTTGATAGTTCCACTCAAAATATTTTTACCTTCTCCACTATCAGAGATTTTAATATCCTCAGGTCTTATAGTTACCGTTGAAACATCATCATTGATATTATCATTGCACTCTAAGACAGATCCGTGAATCTCTATTGAATTTGAAGATATTTTTTTTGCCTTAAATAAATTGGTAGTCCCGATAAAATTTGCAGAAAAAGCAGTTGTTGGTTTTGAATAAATATCTTGAGGAGAGCCTTCCTGTTCTATAACGCCATTATTCATTAGAATAATTCTATCGGCCATAGTTAATGCTTCTTCTTGGTCGTGTGTAACCATAATAGTTGTAACACCAAGTTGCTTTTGAAGATTTTTAATTTCTAGTCGTAGATGTTGTCTAACTTTGGCATCAAGGGCAGAAAGAGGTTCGTCTAATAATAATAAACCCGGAGAAGGCGCTAAAGCTCTTGCCAAAGCAACACGTTGCTGCTCACCACCTGATAATTGCGCAGAGTACTTATTAATATGATCAGATAACCCTACTAATTTTAATAATTCGTCAACTCGACTATCGATTTCATTTCTATTTTGTTTTCTTGTTTTTAAACCAAATGAGATGTTGTCTTTAACAGTTAAATTAGGAAATAAAGCATAAGATTGAAATACAATTCCAAAGTCTCTTTGATCTGGCGGCAGTAAGGAAATATCATTATTATTTTGTTGAATTGTTCCTTCTGATTGGCTTTCCAATCCAGCTATTACACGTAGAAGGGTTGTTTTACCACATCCCGAAGGCCCAAGAATACAAACAAACTCTCCTTCATTAACATCAAAATTAATATTGTTTAGAGCTTGAAATTTACCAAAGTATTTAGCTACGTTTTTAACTGATAAATATTGTTCCATATTTTTTAAAAGAATAAAAAGCTTACAAAATTAATTGTAAGCTTTTTATATAAGATATTTATTTAGCTTTTAGGCTCAGACTTAGAATCATATCTTCTTTGCCATTCAGCAAGGATATCTTTTCTATTTTTAGCAGCGTACTCAAAGTCATTTTTGATCATCGCTTCTAATAAGCCCTCTGGGAAGTGTTTAACTGGTTTTGCAACACCAGGCATACCAACAACAGCATAAGCATCGTTGTACATTTCCATAGCTTTTCTTGAAATAGACCAATCAGCTAAAGTTTTAGCAGCCTCTAAATTAGAAGTACCTTTAATAATAGCTGTTGCTTCCATCTCCCATCCAACACCTTCTGCTGGAACTATAATTTCAATTGGAGCTCCTGCCTCTTTAGATCTAGCGCCTCTAAATGCAAAAGATACACCAATTGGAACTTCTCCTGAAGCAGCTTGCTTACAAGGCTTAGATCCTGAATGAGTGTAGTGAGATATGTTTTTGTGAAGTCTATCCATATAGTCCCAACCACCATCTTCACCAAAGATTTGTAACCAACTAGAAACATCTAAAAATCCAGTTCCAGATGAATTTGGATTTGGCATAGCTACGTGGCCTTCATAAACGGGTTTGGTTAAGTCTTCCCATGAACCAGGCATTGGTAAACCATACTTTTCTGCTTCAATTGTATTAACACATACAGCTGCAACCCATGCGTCCATTCCTGTCCATGAAGGAGGGTTCGCTGAGTCACGGAATTTAGGATCAAGCTGATCTAAACCCTTCGGTGCATAAGGCTCAAACATACCTTCAGCTTTCATAAGCATTGCACTTGTTCCTGCCAAACCCCAAATGATATCTGCTTGAGGATTGTCTTTTTCAGCTAAAAGTTTTGCTGTGATAATACCCGTTGAGTCTCTAACCCAGTTTATTTCAATATCTGGATGGTCCTCATTGAATGTTTTTGCATACTTTTTTAAATCCTCTGCTTCAACAGCTGTGTAAACAGTGAGCTGTGTTTTAGCCATCAATGAAGCTGACCCAAACATGAAAACAGTAAGTATTAAAAAAAGACTTTTAATTTTTACCATTACATTTCCTCCGTAATAATGAATAATTAGTATAAATCTAATTTAGTTATGTTAAAGATTTATTACTTTTTGACTGTTTATAACTACTAAAATGCTTGAAAGTGCTGATAAATGACAAAAAAAATTAAGGGTATCTTATTTGATTTTGATGGGGTAATTGCAGAGTCAGAGAAAATATGGTTTGGCACTGCAATATTAACTCTCAAAAAAATGGGTCTGAATTATGACAAGAGTGTTAAACAAAAATCTACTATTGGAATTATATCAGAGGATTTATTTAAAAGACTTTTATTGGAGGATAATTACAACCTCTCAAAAATAATGAGTAATTACAGAAAAAATCTCAAAACAGCTTTTGCAGAGCAAAGTCCTCGTATCTACCCGCACCTGAAAAATTTTTTACGTTCGACCAATTTAAAAGTAGGTATTGTCTCTAATGCTCATCATAATTACATACTAAAAATTTTAAAAAAAAATAATTTGTACGGTTTTTTTAAAGGGAATATTACTTCTTGCACAGGTAACGTTCCTTATAAACCTAATAAAGACGGTTATGTAATCGGTACAAAAAAGTTGGGACTTAGGCCAAGTGATATTTTGGTAATTGAAGACTCAGATGTAGGAATAGAGGCAGCACTAAAAGCAAAGGTTCAAAAAGTTTTACGCCATACTGACCATGATAAAAATTTACCTAAAAAAATTAAATTTCGTATTCCAAAATTGATGGGTTACAAAGAGTTTAATAAATTTTTCTCTAATTAGCTTGTTGCTGTTCTAATAATAACACAACCAATTACAACAAGTGCAGCAGAGATAACTTTAACAAGTCCAAATTTTTCTTTTAAAAAATAAACTCCATAAATAGACGTAAATAAAATACTTATTTCTCTTAGCGCCGCCACTGATGGAACATTTATTTTAGTATAAGCATAAAGTATTGGAAGATAGGCAAACGTAACCAATACACTAGCAAATAAAATATTATTTTTTTCTTTGGAGATAAACTTTAGGGGAATTTTTTTATCTTTGAATACAAGAATATAAGCAATATTAAAAATAATTCCCTCCATAGCAAACATATACATCCCGTATGAGAAACCATTATCTGATATTCTAGCTCCAGTTGCATCGACAAGTGTATAAACAACAATTGTGCTAGCTACCATTAAAGATAATCCCAAACCTTTAAAATCAATTTTTTTGTAATCGCCTTCTGAAAATATTAGAAAGAAAATTCCACTTATTAAAATTAAGGCTCCAATATTATTTAAATAACTAATTTGGTCGCCTAATAATAAAGGTGTAATAAAAAGTAATATTAATATGGGGCTACCCCGAGCGATGGGATAAGAGAAAGATATCTCAGAGTGTTTATACATTTTGATCAGAAAAATATTATAAAAAATATGAATAAATAAAGATGCTGCTAAAAATATGAAAGCATTAGAAGGCAAAGGTTCAATAAAAAATAAAGTAGGGATAAATATAATACTTCCCATCAATGTGAAACATCTAAGGAATAGAGCTTTGTTATCTGATTGTTTTAATAAAACATTCCATGTTGTATGCGCTAAAGCAGTAAAAATTATTATAATGAAAAGAGTAATTGACAAAATTTTAGCTTAAAAACTTTATAAATTTAATAAAGTTTATTTATGACATCCTCTGCAAATGAAAATCCGGTAGACATGCCTATACCAGTTGTAACATTTGCAATACAAATATTTTTATCTATCCAGTGATCAAGATAATCTTTTTTTCCTGCAGGGTATTCTCCAACCCATCGCTCAATGACATCATATTTACCAATTGGTAAGACCTGATCAAATTTTTTTAAAATTAAGTTATCAATTTTTTCATTTTCAAATGGAAAATGGGTGTCATGAGTGTAATGATGAGAGTCACCAATAGTTAATGAACCATCATTTCCTTGAACAGCAATGACATGAATACCATTATCTAATTCTGCTTTAGATGTTTTCTTTATAACTTTATCAAGCTTTTTCTTAGAGGGAAGATTTTCGTAACCAGGATATCTCATCAAAGTTAAATCTGCCATAATACCTCCCGGTAACTTAATTTTTTTCTTTGGCATTATTCGAAGCATATGTAACCTGCTTGATTGAACTTCCTTTTTTTCAAAAATATCTCTCCCTAAACCTTTAAGATGATTACCTGGTGCCATAATCAAATTTTTATAATCAATTTTTCTTTTTTGAGTAATTATTTGTTTATGGGAAAAATCTAAAACTTCTTCCTTCCATAAAAAGTCGATACCAATGGATTGTAAATATTTTGCCACTGCGGGAATAGCAAGACGTGGCTCAATTCGAACCTCATCACTACTATATAAACCACCAAAAACCTTATTGTTTTGGAACAAAGAGCTTTCTGCAGCAATTTCCTTTTTTGATAGGAGTTTTACTGTTTTACGAGGATCAACCTTTAGATACTCCTCTAAAACAGGCATACTTTCTTTATGTTGTGCTAAAAGATAAAGACCACGATGGTTGACTTTTATTTTTGCTTTTTTGGTTAGATCAAGCCAGATGTCTCTCGATCTGAGAGCTCTTTTTTGCATCAATTTTTGCCTAAGGCCAGTTATAGTTATAAAACCAAAATTTCTAATAGAAGCGCCAGTACATGCTTGATGACGATCAATTACTAAAATTTTTTTTACCCCTTTTTTGTGTGCGGCTAAAGCAATGCCCATACCAACGACACCCGCTCCCACAACAATTAATTCATATTTAGATTTGGCCATTTAATTTTTTATTAAATACTGAAGTTTTTGTAAAATATACAAAAAATTTTTTAAACTTTCATACAGATTAGAACACCACATTTAAGTTAAACATATATGTTAATATATATAAAATAAACATTGCAATAATCATTGTAATGATAGGGAGAACAACCCAACCAATAGAAATTTTTCCTGCGACTGACCATTTAACCTCTTTGCCCCCTTTTAAAAAACCTATGCCTATGACCCCTCCAACGATAGCTTGTGAACTAGAGACAGGAACTAATGGTATTGCGGGTAAATTTAATGAAGTTAAAAAACTACTAATTCCCTGTGAGGCAAATAAAAATAAAACAATGGAGTGTGAAAGAACTATCACAAATGCTGATAAAGGTGATAGCTTAAGTAAATCATTTCCAACAGTGAACATAACTTTCTTTGAGTAAGTAAATACTCCAACCGCTATTGCTAACCCTCCAATTAAAAAAAGTTGTTGAACAGATGTGATTATAAAAAAGTTCAATACATTAATGTCTGTAAATGGAGAAATATTTACAAAAACACCCATCACGTTTGCAATATTATTTGCACCAAGGCTGTAAGCGCCAAAAGCACCCGCCAATAATAGAGCTGCCCTTGTATATGCATCTAATCTTAATAAGTGTATTTTTGAAGCTGCAATAAATTTTTTTAGTCCAATGTATATTCCAATCGATATCAAACCCGCTAAAATAGGGCAAATTATCCAAGTTGCGAAAATTGTTGTTAAAACACCAAAGTCAATACTTGATCCTGTAAAAATATTCCAACCAATTATTGCACCCACAATAGCTTGAGTGGTAGAAACAGGCAAACCAGACTTGGTCATTAAATAAACAGAGAACCCAGCGGCTACACAACATGCAAAAGCACCTGGAAGTGCGTTTATAGCTCCTAATTTTCCTAGCGTTTCAGTTGTACCTGCTCCACTAATCACAGCGCCAAGGATAACAAAGATACTACATATTATTGCAGCTGTTCTAAAGTTAACCATTCGGGTGCCCACAGCTGTTCCAAAAACGTTTGCCGCATCATTAGCACCTAAAGACCATCCAAGAAATAGTCCACCAAGCAAGAAAAGTAAAATAGTTAATTCCATAAGTTAATTAAACTGATCGTTTAATTGAATAAATAATTAATTCGTCAGCTATATCTTCAGCTTGATCGCATATGCGGTCAATTTTTTCTACAAAATATCTTAGATGCATTTTTTGATCTAAGTTAAGATCTGAGTTAAAGATCCTTCTAGCAAGAGAACTAAATTTAATATCAGACTCTTTTTCGAAATAAGTTACTTTATGTGCATTATCTCTCACTGATTTTGTATCGCGAAAAAAAGAACGCACAGTTAAACATAAAGATTCAACACAACTTACTACTGTTTCGGTGAGACCTATTAAATCTTCATGAAACTCTTCTGGGAAGTCAGGTTTTTGGATAGAGAAGTGATAACAATTACCCTGATACATTCCAATTAGCTCATCTAAGTGTTCTAAAAGTCTCAGCACGTCACTTCTTGCATCAGGTATTAAAGTTTCCTCATACAAAGCGTGTTCAATCTCTTTTGTGATTGTATCTGCCTTACTTTCCATTTCTGTGACTTTTTCCACCATTTCATCGAAGTTTCCATTTTTAGAATGTGTTAAATAAGTTCTGACAATAGATTTAAATGCTAAACCAACTTCTGAAAGGATATTGACAAATTCATCGATATCTTTTTCAAGTTTTTTGGTGTCACTGAATAATGATATTTTACTTGTTTTTAAACCGAACATGATGGGGTGTGTTACCTTTAAAACTTAAAGATATTACAATTTTATATATGTAATTTCTAGAAATATTAAAAAAAATCGTTATTTTTAGCTTTTTTCTTTAATATAAACTTAAAAATGAAACACCCCTCACAGCTTAAAACTAAATATAAACAGGAAAAGGAAAAGCTATTTAAAAAACTAGCTAAAAGTAATAACGGGTTTTATTTTAATCAAAAACACACAGATTTAGTCGACACAATTGTAAAAGATATTGTAAGCGAAATTAAAAAAACATACACCGTAGAAGATTTTACTTTAATTGCGGTTGGGGGATATGGAAGACAAGATTTATCTCCTAAAAGCGATGTTGATTTATTATTCATTTATAAAAAATCAAATAAAAATATCAGAGGTTTTATTACAGCTTTAAACAATTCACTTTGGGATGTTGGATTAGAAGTTGGAATTTCTTTTTTAACAATTAAGCAAGCATTAATTGACTCTAAAAAAGATATAAAAACTATTACAAAATTTATTGAGTCTCGGTATTTGATTGGAGATGAAATACAATATGGTGAATTTATAAGATCAATTAAGATTTTAATTGGCAAATTAAATCCTCTCAAACTTAGTGAGTTAAAACTCAAAGAGTTGGTTGAAAGACATGATTATAAAATTGGTATTAAAAGTAACTTAGAACCAAATATTAAAGAGGGTATTGGGGGTCTAAGGGATATTCACACAATATTATGGGTATCAATCTTCATGTTCAATATTTATAAACTTGAAGACTTAGTATTAATCAATATTTATACAAAAGATGAAATTAAAGAATTAAAAAACTCATGGAAGTTTTTGTTAACTATTCGAGCATTTATCCATTTTTTTAATGAAAATAAAGGTGATCTTCTATCAATAGAAAACCAATTAAAAATTTCAAAGAAACTCTCTTATAAAGATAAAAAGAATGAAAAAGGAGTTGAGGTTTTCATGAAAAGTTTATTTGTCAATGTTGCTAAAATTAATTCTCTCCTTAGAACTTTTTATTCTAAGCTTCCTGAGGATTTAATTATTAAGACTATTTATAAGAGAAAGCCTACAAAAACAAAATCTTTAGAAAAAGAATTTATTATTGAAAAAGGATTTCTTAATTTAAAAAACAACACTCCTAGAAACCTTCAACTAAATTGGGCTAAAGTTTTTGAAAAATCTTTAGAGCATAATTTGCTAATTCATCCTCGCTTTATAAAGACATTAGAGGAAAAAAGAAAAATCTTAAAAAAAACTACTGATAGTCACCAAATACAGTCACTTTTGAACATATTTATTTCTAAGAAAAATCCCATACAGGCACTACATGACTTTAACGATACTCGTTTATTTAGTGAAATATTTCCTGAGTTTGGGAGGGTTTGGGGACAGGTTCAATTTGATATTTACCACCATTACACCACAGACGAACATCTATTATTAACACTACACAACTTGAGTGAGCTACGGCAAAAATCTTTTTATAATGAAATTTATAGTAGATTAAATTACAGAGAAGCCCTTCACCTCGCGTTACTATTCCATGATATTGGAAAGAAAGGTCATAAAAGCCATTCTGTTTACGGAAAAGAATTAACAAATAAGATTCTCAAAAGACTTCCTGTCTCTAAGGAAATAAAAGAATTAACACTTTGGTTAGTTGAAAATCATTTAGCAATGAGTGATACAGCTTTTAAAAATGACACTCAAAGCCCTGAGGCAATTGCTAAATTTACATCTGTTGCAAATACAGAAGAAAAAATAAACTCATTATTTCTTTTTACCTTATGTGACATTGCTTCTGTTGGACCAAATGTTCTAAACGAATGGAGGATAAGCCTACTCAGAAGTTTATTTTATAATGCAAGAGATTTTCTACAAAGAGGTTTAGATACAAAAACTTATTCAACCTCTGTTCAAGAGTCATTAAAAAAATCAGTATTGCAGCAATCAGATGTTAATTTAAAAAAGTTTATAGAAAAGTCGATTAAAGAATTTCCTAATCAATTTTGGGAAGCATTTTCATCAAGAATGATTGTAGATATCTTTAAAATTTACCAAAGAAATAAAAAAGCAAAAATTATTAACTCTGTTAATTTTCTTAATTATGAAAATAAAGAATATAGTGCTGTCGTTGTAACGAGTAAAAATAGACCAGGAATATTAAAAGATATAGTTTCTGGGTTTACACACTCTCAATCAAACATTCTAAGTTCTAGAATAATATCTTTAAATAATAATCAGGTAATAGATGTCTTTTGGGTAACCAATTTTTTAAATAAAGGTGTTTTAGATTTAAACGAACAAAAAAGAGCAGCTAAACATGTAATGAACGCTTTAGATAAAAGAGACTTAAAGCCCTTAAAAATGTTAAGCAAAGATAAACACAAACTTATAGTCAATCCTCAAATCACAATTGATAACAATATGAGTAAGCAAGTAACTACTTTTCAAATATTATCTGGCGATAGACCTGGATTGTTAATGGATATTTTGGGAGTATTTCATAACAAACAAATAAGTGTTCAATCAGCAAAAATCTCCACATACGGTGAAAAGGTTTTCGATATTTTTCAATTAACAAATAGCAATAATCAAAAAATCAAAGATGAGAAATTACTCAAATCAATTGAAAAGGATTTGATGTCTATTTTTTAGGTTTTTTATGTTAATCAATTTAAGTCCCTCGATATTATTAGATAATTCTGATATCAATTTTAATAATATTTGAATATGAGCAGTTTCCAAAAAAGAGTTTTTTCTGGTGTTCAACCAACAGGAACCCTGCATTTAGGTAACTATCTTGGTGCCATAAAAAACTTTGTAGAGCTTCAAAAAGAATTTGAATGTATTTACTGTGTTGTAGATCAACACGCTATTACTGTTGAGCAAAATCCAGCTGAACTTCGCTCAAACACACTTGAGGTATTAGCATCGTTTATTGCAGCAGGAGTGGACTATAAAAAACAAATTATATTTCAACAATCAAGTGTAGCAGAACACTCTCAACTTGCTTGGGTATTTAATTGTGTCAGTCGAATTGGTTGGCTTAATAGAATGACACAGTTCAAAGATAAAGCTGGAAAGAATAAAGAAAATGTGAGTGTTGGTTTAATGGTTTATCCAAACTTAATGGCTGCAGATATTCTTGCTTACCTTGCAACACATGTTCCAGTGGGTGATGATCAAAAACAACATTTAGAACTGTCAAGAGATATTGCACAAAAATTTAATAATGATTTTAAAGTAGACTTCTTTCCGCTGCCTGAACCACTTATTTATGGAAATGCGACAAGGGTAATGAGCCTTCGAGATGGAACTAAAAAGATGTCAAAATCTGATGCATCTGAATTTTCTAGAATTTTATTAACTGATAGTGATGATGATATAAGTTCTAAAATAAAAAAGGCAAAGTCTGACTCAGACCTTATTCCTGATAACAAGGATCAATTACAAAATAAACCTGAATGCTTAAATTTAATCAATATTTTGTCCGCTTGTTCAGATGAAAGTATCGAAAAAACTCTGGTAAGTTACGCTGGCAAAGAATACTCAAAACTAAAAAATGACCTTGCCGACAAATTAATTCAAGTCATAGGACCAATTAGAACCGAGATATTAAATCTTCTCAATAATAAGGATGAATTAAATAAAGTCCTAAATATGGGCAGTGAAAAAGCATCCACAATTGCAGGCCCTATTCTCAAAGAAGTCTATAAGATAGTCGGTTTTAGATAGACACTTTGGCTTGAAATTTCCAATTTTATAGACATATTATTAGCAATGTTCGTACAAACTGAACCAACGCCAAACCCTGCAACCTTAAAGTTTTTGCCAGGTAAAGAGGTCATGAAAGACGGAACTATGTTCTATCAAAACCAAGAGTCTGCCTCAAATTCACCTTTGGCAATGAACTTATTCAATATTAAAGGTGTTGAGGGTGTTTTTTTTGGGTCTGACTTTATCACTATAACCAAAGGCAAAGATAATGATTGGACGCTTATGAAACCTGCAATTTTGGGTTGTATCATTGAGCACTTTACAATGAACAAACCTATTATCTCAGAGCAATCTGCATCAACTGGACATACAATTGATGAGAACGATAGTGATGTTGTAAAAAAGATCAAAGAACTTCTAGATAGTAAAGTAAGACCAGCTGTTGCTATGGACGGTGGAGATATCATATTTGACAAATATAATGAGGGAGTTGTATTTCTACAAATGCAAGGGGCCTGTCAGGGATGTCCAAGTTCAACGGCAACTTTAAAAATGGGAATTGAAAATATGCTAAAGCATTATATTCCTGAAGTCCGTGAAGTACGACCCGTTGAAGTCTAGTCTTTTACTTTTTTTTTTTGGATTTTTATTAAATTCATCTCTTAACGCAGGAGAATTTCATAATTGGGTAGATTTAAATAAATATTATAAAAAAAATAATTTTATTCCTGAAATTTTAACGCAAGAAAATATTAGTCATCTTCCTATAATATCAGAATTACCTGATGATTTTTCAGAAATACAAGATGTTCCAACAAAGAAAAAACTATTTTACCTTGTAACACTACCATTGATTTACAAAACGAATACTTCAATCATGCAGGAACGAAGAATGGTAATCAATATAGAAAAAAAATTTGCTAGAAAAGAATTAAATAAAAATGAAACTGACGAAATTATTAGATTATCAAAAAAATATAAATTAGATTATAGCGAAATTAACACAAAGCTTTTTAGAAAACTTAAACAACGCATTAATGTTATTCCAGTGTCACTAGCTCTTGGACAAGCAATTATTGAAAGTGGTTGGGGACAGTCTAGATTTGCAACTGAGGGTAATGCTCTTTATGGTCAGTGGACTACAAGTGAAGACAAAGGAATCATTCCTCAAGACAGGGATGAAGATAAAACTCATGCTGTTTTAAAATTTAAAAATTTATCAGAGAGTGTTGAAGCGTATATGTTTAATATCAATACTCATCAAGCTTATTATAATTTTCGTGTCATCAGACGTATTGATGAGCGCATAAAATATACAGATCCTATTAGTATGAAAGTGAAATATTTAGCAGCCTATGCTGAAATCGGCGATAAATATGTCGATAAATTAGAGCTGATCATTGCTTCAAATAATCTTCAAGAATTTGATCGATTTAAATTTAATTAACTAAGTATTGATAACCAAACCAGAAAATACCATTATTAACTTTTGTGCAATTAAACCTAAGTCTACCTTTTACAGGTAAACGATTAAGTTCAACTAATAACTTATTATTAAGATTTGTAATTGTTGGATTAAATGATCCTTGAAAATCACTAATAAAACAATTTATGTTGGAAGAGTTCTCGTTAAAATCTAAAGCATATCTACTGATAGGCTCACTTTGATAAGGGTTGCCAGGTTCAATAAGCACGTTATAAAAAGGTAAAACACTTGATGCATCTTTTATTCGATTAATCGATCCATAATTCTCATTTAGGGGGAATCTTGGAATAAAATATTTTTGATTAATTGAAAAGGCACCTGAATGTTGTCCAAATGCTGCATCAAAATACTGAGAAACTACTTTTTGAGCTATGGTGCTATTTTCACCAAAAGGATAAGCAAATAAATTTGGAGTAATACCTAAATTTTCAAAAATAAGATCCTGAGATTTTTCTATTTCATTTACAATTTCAATTTCACTAAGACTAGGTAAACTTGAATGAGAGTGTGTGTGATTTTGAATATCTACACCACGACTTAGTACACTTTTAAGCTGAGTCCAATTCATATAATTTTGTCCACCAACGTTTTCTGTATTTAAAAAAAGAGTGACTGGTATCTCATACTTTTCAAAAATAGGTAATCCCACCTCTAAAAATGATAAATATGCATCATCTACAGTTATTGAAATAGTTTTTTTTTGTAATTTATCTTCAAACAAAAGATCTCTAGCTAAAATAAAATTAAACCCCTGATCCTTTAAATACTCTAGATGACTTACTAATTGCTCTTCGCGTATATTTGTTGAGGGATACTTATTTTCACCAAATCGATGATACATTAGAATATTATTTGGAATTGTATCATTCACACTTGTTGCATAGGATGTACTAATTGGATAAGTAAAATTTGACACAAAAATGATCAGTAAAGTAAAAAATTTTGAAATCGGCATCGATAGCTCTTTATCATACTGTTCAATTACTTTATTTAAAAATGAAAAAATCATTTGGGATAAAACTGTAAAAAGTGAGTATGGACATGAAAAAATATTATCGGAATTACTACAAAACTTAGTAACTAAAACAAAAATAAAGGCTGATCATATCAAAAAATTGCATCTAAATTATGGACCAGCGCGCTTTACAGCAATAAGAAATTGTCACTCACTTATGAAAGGCTTTTTTATTGATCATAAAGTAGAAATTGTGGGTTATTCTATCTTTGAGCATTTCTTTTTAGGTATTAACAAAAAACTTACTAAAAATGTCTTGTGTGTGATTGACACAAATAGAAAAGATTTAGCTATTCAACAGATTGATACATCAGGCAAGTTAATTGGAAAGACAAAAACTTTAAAAATTGACTCAAATCTTGTGGATATATTGAGTCAAAACTATTTTTTAATAGGAAATGGATTAGAAAAAATAAAAAAAATTTCTGAATTTAGCTTTATAAAAAATAAAATTATTTTGCCAAAAAAATTGAAATCAAATTATTTTATTAAAAAGCATTATAAGAAAAAATCTAATTATAAGTTCCCAAAAATAATATATCCCTACTCTCCGATTTAAAAATTTAAAAAAGAGTATTTTTTTTCCATATACTTTTGATGGTAGTCCTCAGCAGGACAGTAATTCTTTACGGGTTCTATAATCGTAGTAATTTTTTGATTAAATTGACTTTCGTTCAACTTGTCTGTGATCTGCTTTGCTATTTCACATTGAGTTTCGTCATAGTAGCCTATCAATGATCGGTATTGAAATCCTCGATCTGGGCCCTGTTGATTTAAAGTTGTTGGATCATGAATTTGATAAAAAAACTCAACAAGGTTGGTATATGAAACGAGATTTTCATCAAATTTTAAGAGAACGACTTCGGCATGGTTTGTATTACCTTTGCAAACTTCTTCGTAAGAAGTTTTATCTGTTAAGCCTTGAGAGTAGCCTACTTGGGTTTCAATCACACCCTTGATCTCAGAAAATTTTTTTTCAGGCCCCCAAAAACATCCTGCTCCAAATAATGCTTTAGACATAATCTTTTCCTTTTAGTTGTGTCTTTTGGGCACTTCTTTGATGAATTCTCTTTCTCCAAATTTCATAGCTTTTTTGTTTAATATTTTTTTTCATAATTTTTTTAACATCACTCTCATCAATTTCATAAATTTTTTTGATATGACTAAAATCTGTTTGATCATCCCAAGCCATTTGAATTATTTCGCTAATCTGAGATTGATTAAATTTCATACTTAATGATACAAATCGGGGATATTTTCAGATCTATAACAATTTGAAGCATAACCTTGTTCTTGGGTAACAAACTTAAAGAGTTTTCCTGCATGCGGTTGTCTTTCTGCTTCAATGTCGTTGAGACCAACAGATGCAGTTGTAATAAAAAGCTCATTGAGATTTTTCCCACCAAAAGTGCAACTTGTTACTTTTGAAACAGGAAGTTGTAAAATTAACTTAAGTGCACCTTTTTTATCAAAACAACAAACTTTGCCACTTCCCCACATTGCTATCCATAAGTTACCATTTTTATCAACTGTCATTCCATCTGGGTTTCCATCGATTTTGTTCATGGAAAGAAAAACTTTTTTATTTATTCCATTGCCTGACAAATCATTGATAGAAAAAATATAAATAATTCTTTTTATAGAGTCAGTTACATAACCTACATTTCTCTCGTAGTCAAAAACTGGTCCATTTGAAATAATATAGGAGTTATCTGAGTAAATTGGTTTTAAATTGGAGTCATGACATATAACTTTTCCAGTCTGAGACTTTTGTTGTATATCCATTGTTGATATCCAAATTTGTCCATTTAAATCTATATCTGCATCATTAATCCTGTTATTTGGACTTTCAAAATTGATCTTTGTTAGAAGCTGTTTTTTAGATAATGAAGGATGAATTGAATAAAGAGAGTCGTATGAACTCATGATATAATTTTTGTTATCTTGTAAAAGAATATTGGTGACACCGTCTTGTACTGAATAGTGACGTTCATCGTTATTATCTTGATCAGTTTCAATTATTTTATTTTCATAAATATCCACCCATAACAGCTTATCGTGCCTCCAATCCCAAATTGGTCTTTGACCTAGAACACTTTTATATGATTGATGGCAAACAGACGGTTGCTCGTATTTAATTCTCACAAATATAATTATAAACTAAATATTTAGATGAAAAAAGTATGAAGGAGATTTGTTTTGATTGTCTTATTGTGTTTTTAATATAAAAATTGCATGAGCAATTTGTGTCTTATTGATTTAAGAGTTTGATGAATTTAGTTAAATTATCTAAATATTTTATTTTTATTTCTTTTCTGATTATAGCAACAGGCTGTGAAACAACTGATGTAGAAGAGAAAGTAATAAAACCAGAGCCTGTACCTAAAATTATATATACCCCTGAAGTAGAGGAAACTGTTGAGGAAAATGATGAAATTGTTGAGTATTTCAAAGGTGTAGAACTATTTTTAAATAAATCGCTAAATGATTTAATTTTAAAATATGGAAAAGTTGATTTTTCAAAAATTGAGAGTGTTTATGAATTCCACAGATATAACGCTGATAATTGTAGAATCTTTATACAAAACAGATCTGTAGATAAAAGAATAATAAATATTACGATTTACAACTATAAAAAGAATTTATTTATCGAAACATACTCAAAAGATTTGTGTACTGATTTTTAAAATAGATAATAGTTTAATAATAAATAATATAATTCTTAATTATGAAATTTAAGTATGGGATATTTATTTTATTTTTCTCAATAAATTGTTTTGCTCATCATCCAGGAAATAAGATAGATGCTGATAAGCCTTACCCTTCAATTAATTTAAAAGTCATCAAAGATAAAATTGATGGTTACAATATTTTTATAGATTTACAAAATTTTAACTTAAACCCTTCAGAAATTGGAAATGAAAATATTTCAAACTCCGGATATTTGCAACTTTTTATAAATGATATAAGAATTACAAGAATTTATTCTGACTGGGTACACGTACCTCAACGTTTTTTTAATTTGAAAGAAAACTTTATCAAAATTACAGTTCATTCCTATCTCCATGATCAGTTTACTATTAAGGGAAAACCCATAGAACACATAGTAAAAGTTAACGATAATTAAATTTACATTAAAAGAATTTTGAAAAAATTACTCTAATATGTATAAGTCTAATGAATTTAGCTTTTCTTAATTTAAATTAGCTACTCAAGCTTTATAAGGCAGTGAAGAGTGATGCAAAACTATTTTTAATATCCCATTTTCGGTTTTTTTATATCCCCAACTCTTATCAACTTTAACAGTGGTTCCTTCTTTGTTAACCAACGTTACCCAACCCATCCACATTGCTACATTTTGATCTATAAACACAGATGATGTTTCTGATTTGACTTCGAGCCAATCTTTAATTCCAAATCCACTGTCATTAGGGTACTTTGGGTTATTTCCAACAAAGTATGAAAGCGCCCCCTCTTTGTCTGATCGAAATGTTTGATTACCGCCACTCAGAGTTGGTTTAAATAATACTGCTCCTAACTCAAAACCATAGAGATTATCTAACATTTCGTTTGCAACTAAAGTAGCTTGATCAATACCTTTTTTTTCATAAGCTTGTGAAATTGCAATCATACCCTCTCCCCAAGCAGTTCGAGCATTCGTTAAATCATCTTCATTTATTGTCATTGGCTATGTGTTATTTCATATTTATAAAAATGATTATTCATCTAATACGATTAACGATAAAATTAACAAGACTCGACATATATAGCAAGGGTTCCCTCTTTTTATTAAAGAAATTTTGCATTGCTTTGTAATTTCTATTTTGAATCAGTCTTAAATGCATAGTACATTCAGTACGATTAAGCTTATAAGCAATATTTGCTTTTTGTGAGTCTTTTTTAATTTTCTTTCCAACTTTTTTCTCATTTCCCCATCTATCAAGCATATCGTCAGTTACTTGAAAAATTTTTCCAATTGTATCTCCAATTTTTTTTAGCTCTCTTTTTTTATTTTCATTTAATTTTTTTACGTTTAGAAGAAGATTGAAGCATAAGCTAAATAATGAACCAGTTTTTAAATGATGCATTTTCTCTATATCTTTTATGGTAGAGTTTTTTTTCATGTAAATATCCATGGATTGTCCAGCTATTAAACCCTGCATACCGTTAGCTTTTGAGAGCATCTGTATTGATTTGATTTTCTGATTATCAGAGAGATTTTTTGACTCTACTAACGTTTTTACTGACAAAACTTGAAACATATCTCCTGCTAAGACAGCAGTGGCCTCATCAAATTTTTTATGCACAGTTAATTTACCCCTTCTATAGTCATCGTTATCCATAGACGGTAAATCATCGTGTATTAATGAGTGTAGGTGAACACATTCTATCGAAAGGGCAAAGTCATCTAATATTTTCGGCATTATATTTAAATATAAACCCATTCGATAAAGCAAGAACGGTCTAATCCTCTTTCCTCCAGTTTTGGCAAAATAAATCATTGCCTTTTTAATTCGTTTATCTGGTGACTTTAATTTTTCGATGTGTCTAATTAGCTTTTTATCAAAATTCAAAGAAAATGATTTGATTTGCTTTTTCTCGAAGTTTTCACTTATTTTCATTTAATTACAAGTTATCCAAGTAATGAGAGGTGTGATTGTCGAAAATGAATACAATTACACCTATAAAAACAAGGTAAACAAAAAAATTAATGATTTTCTTAGTTTTTTTGTTATTTATGTAGCTTTTATTGAATTTCAGTATTATCCATAGCAATAGTGTGGATAAAAAGAATAAAAACCCATTAAACAGTACACTATCTTGAAAAATAGCCATTTTTTTACCCACTATACTCCCAAAATATATTAATAAAAGTCATATTAGGTATTTTTTTTTTGCAATTTATACCTATAATCCCCTGAAATTAACAAATCCTTACATTTAGGATTCTGTTATAAGTTTTAGAACTTAAGAAAAGGAGTACTCAATGATTAAGTTTTTAAAATCTATGGCTATCCCAACAGCTGCTCTAGTAGCACTGCCAGGAATAGCTTCTGCAAGCGTTGGCTTAGCGCCAGACGACTTTGTTGGGATATCTTTTTGGGTTATCTCAATGTGTATGGTTGCCGCTACTGCATTCTTTTTTCTAGAAACTAACAACGTATCAGGTAAGTGGAAGACATCTCTTGCACTTGGTGGTCTTGTTTGTCTAGTTGCCGCAGTACACTACTTCTATATGAGAGAAGTATGGGTAACAACAGGTGATACACCTACTGTTTATAGATATGTTGACTGGTTAATCACTGTTCCATTACAGATGATTGAATTCTACATTATCCTTGCTGCAGTTGCTGCAGTGTCAGCTGGTATTTTCTGGAGACTGTTAATCGGTACTTTAGTGATGCTTGTTGCTGGTTATGCTGGTGAAGCTGGCTTCATCAACGCATGGGCAGGATTCATTGTAGGTCTAGCTGGTTGGGCATACATTTTATATGAAATTTTTGCTGGTGAAGCTGGTAAAGCTGCTGCTGACAAATGTCCTGCAGCTGTTCAAACAGCTTTCAACACAATGAGATGGATCGTTACAGTTGGTTGGGCAATTTATCCATTAGGATATTTCTTCGGTTACTTAACTGGAGGAGCTGATGCTGTAACTCTAAACGTTATCTATAACGTTGCTGACGTTGTGAATAAGATTGCTTTTGTCGCAGTTATTTGGGCTGCTGCAGTAGCATCTTCAGGCAAAAAAGCTTAATAAAGCTTTATAACCTATTTAAACCAGGCAAGGCTAACTTGCCTGGTTTTTTTTTGTCTAAATTTCATGTAATTTAACTATCTTGAGTAAAAGAGTTGTAGTTATTGGTGGGGGCTTTGGAGGACTAGCTGCTGCCTTAAGGTGCAGAAAACTTGGTTTTAATGTCACGCTGCTTGAAAGACTTAACATGCTTGGCGGAAGAGCAAGGGTTTTCGAAAAAGATGGTTATAGACACGATGCTGGGCCAACTGTTATAACGGCGCCCTTTTTATTTGAAGAACTTTTTGAATTATTTGGTGAAAACTTAAAAGATTACTTAAATTTTAAATCTTTAGATCCTTGGTACAGATTTTACTTTCACAATGGAAAAACTTTTGATTACCGACCATCTATCGAAGATACAAATAATGAAATAAGAAAATTTGATGAAAGTGATGTTGATGGGTATGACAAATTATTAAAAACTTCGAAAGATATTTTTGAGGTAGGTTTCGAAAAGTTATCGGATAAGCCATTTATTTCTTTTTGGGAAATGGCAAAGCAAATACCATCGTTAATAAAACTCAAAAGTTATTTAACAGTCAGTCAATTGGTAAATAGCAAATTAAAAAATAAGTATCTGCGGAAGGCATTTTCGATACATCCTTTATTAGTTGGGGGAAATCCGTTCACTACAACATCTATATATGCATTAATACACTATCTTGAAAGAAAGTGGGGGGTGTACTTTTGCATGGGAGGCACAGGTAAAATTGTGAGAGAGTTAGAAAATTTAATGTTAAGACAGGGTATTACTATAAATAAAGAAACCGATGTAGAGCAAATTTCCATTATAAATGGTAAAGCAGACAACGTGGTACTTAATAACGGAAAAAAAATACCAGCGGATCTTGTGATTTGTAATGCAGATCCCCCTACAGTTTATAGTGAAATGTTACCATCAGAATACTCTAGAGATAGCCTTCTCAAACCTAAGAAATTTACACATTACTCTATGGGCCTTTATGTTCTTTTTTTTGGATCAAAGAAAAAATTCTCTGATGTCGCTCACCACACTATTTGGATGTCTAAAAGATATAAGGAGTTGCTTCACGATATTTTTGAGAAAAAGATTTTGACTGAAGATTTTTCACTTTATCTTCATCGTCCAACAGCAACAGATGATACTTTTGCACCAGAGGGATGTGATAGTTTTTATGTGCTATGCCCTGTTCCTAATCTTCAAGGAAATGTTCAATGGAATTCAGAGGGTCCGAAACTTAAGGATAGAATAGTTGAAGCACTGGATAAAACTATTATGCCAGGACTAAAAGAAAACATTGAGGCAGAATTCTGGATGACTCCTGAGGATTTTAAAAATGATTACAGATCAAAATACGGAGCTGGATTTTCCGTGGCACCAATTTTTTCTCAATCGGCATGGTTTCGCTATCACAACAAAGATAAGAAAATACCAAATTTATATTTTTCAGCTGCGGGATCACATCCAGGTGCTGGAATACCTGGCGTATTATGCTCTGCTAAGGTAATAGAGAAGCTTATAATTAAGGATTTCAAAGTTAGTCATTAAGGTGACATCATTTAAAACAAATACCTATAGCATTAAATCGGAAGGTAAAAGTTTTTATTGGGCAAGTTTTTTTTTACCCAAAAAAAATAGAATTGCAGCTTCAAGGCTCTATAGCATATGTCGATATCTAGATGATGTGGCAGATAATTCGAAGTTAGACACCTCTTCTCAAATAAAAAATATATTTAATCAAATTGAAGAAAATGAGAGCTCTGAGATAAATATCTTTTTTAAAAAAAATAATATTAACCGTGGTATTTTAAAGGATCTAATAGATGGTTTGATCAGCGATCAACAGAACGTCAGAGTTACAGATGAGAAAGAATTGATAGATTACTCATACAAGGTTGCTGGAACAGTGGGTTTGATGATGTTACCAATAATTAATACCAAAGATGCTGAAGCAAGAAAGCATGCTATTGATTTAGGAATTGCTATGCAACTAACAAATATCGCAAGAGATGTTTACGAGGACGCAAAAATGAATAGGCTATATCTACCAAAAGAATGGTTAGGGCAAGTCTCAATACGTGACCTGATAGATAATGAGCTAGATGATCAAAAAAAAAATTTGATTGAATTATCTATTAAAAATTTAATAGAACTCTCTGATAAATTCTATGCAAACGGTTTTTCTGGTATGAAATTTATACCTCTTAGAACCAGACTAGCAATATTTTTTGCAGCAAAAATTTACAAAGGGATTGGGGAAAAAATTAAAAGTGGTGGTTATGTTTACAAGCATGAAAGAATTTATTTAAACAAATTAGAAAAGTTATGGATAACAATAATTTCTATACCTGAATTTTTATTTTTAAAAAATATTTTTAAATCCTACAAACCAATTAGGGGCTCTTTTAAAAATGAAAATATATGATGTAGCATTTTTGGGCATGGGTGCCAGTGCCCTTGCTACTGCAAAATTGAAGTATAAGGGAACAAGTATTAGTTTAATTGGCATTGATAAAAATTATCATAGCAAAAGAAATAATTTTTTTGCATTTTGGCTGACAGATTGGATGAAAGATTTTGATAGTCTTGCACAAAAAAAATGGTTTTGCTGGAACTTTTACTTAACAAATAATCATATAAAACATGAAACTAAGGATTTACCCTATTGCACTATAAGATACCAAGATTGGAAAAATTATTGCTTAAAAGGTTTAGAAAACTTATCAATTAAGGAGTTAAATGTTCAAAGTATTACGAATTTAAAAAAATACTATGAAATCAAGCTAGAGAATGGTGAAGAAATTTTTGCTAAGAAAATTTATGATTCTCGTACACCGAAATTAGAAAATGAAAAAGTAAAACAGCATTTTTTTGGATACCTAATAGAAACTAAACAAATGATAAATAGTAAAAGTGTGACCTTAATGGATTTTCGCGTTGAACAAAAAATGGGATTACATTTTATGTATTGTTTACCAATAGATGAAAATAGAATGTTAGTTGAGTCAACAGTTTTTTCTTCAAAAATCCAAGAGGATGATTGGTATCAAAAACAGATATTAGAATACATTGAGACAAAATTAAATTTATCTGAATATAAAATAATTGATGAAGAAAAAGGGGCGTTACCAATGTATGATATTGAAAACAATTCAAGTGAAAATTATATTAATATCGGTTCAAGAGGTGGTGCCACCAAAATATCAACAGGGTATGCTTTTTCCTTTTTTCTAAAAAACATAATGTTAAATTTTGAAAATATTAATAAAGCTCATCACTCATATTTTGATAAATGGATGGATAAGGTATTTGTGAATTATCTGAAAAATAATAGTGGAACAGAGAAGATTTTTATTAATATGGCTTACTCTTTAAATGGCAATGAATTTGCATCATTTATGATGGGTGTAGCTGATTTTCCAACAAAATTAAAGGTCATTATGTCAATGCCAAAAATTAAATTTATAAAAAGTGCTTTAAGCACCATTCGTGATTAAATGTATGAATTAAGCTTTATATCTTTACTTGCTCTTTGCATGGTTTCATTTATAGGTGTGCCGCATGGTTCATTTGACGGAGCTGTAGCTGCACTGTTAGGGTATAAGACGAGAAAAGATTTTTTTATATTTGTATTCTTATATTTAATTATTTCTGCCGCAGTGATTATATTTTGGATTTACTTTTCCGTAATTGCTTTAATTTTATTCATTTTAATGAGCATCGTTCATTTTGGATTATGTGACTGGTCCTATCTAGGCTTGAAGATATATAAATGGTCTGTTTCTTTAACGCATGGTTTGAATATTGTATTTGGGATTATTTTTTTTCACACTGACGAAACATTTGAGATATTTACTTTTTTATCAAATCTATCTTTTAGTCAATTTCAAGAATATCTATATATTGTTTACATTTGTTATTTTTTTCTTCTGATTAGATATGCATATTTGGCAATTAAATTTACAAAATTAAGATGGGGGATTTTAGAAATGTCTATTATTTTATTGGTAATATTTTTAACAGAACCGCTCGTGGCATTTTCTATCTATTTTTGTTTCATTCATACTTTTAAACATGTTAAATCAATATTAAAAGATACATCAAAATATCTATCAAATAACAAATTTATTACCATAACTACCATCTCTTTTACTATCTTAACATGGGTCGGCGGCAGCTTAGCAATTATCTATCTTCATAAGAGTTTTTCTTTTGATGAGTCTTTTATAAAGACACTGTTTATTGGATTAGCGGCATTAACTCTTCCACATATGACTTTAGTAGATATCTTTTATAGAAGAAAATTTAATTGAGAAAATTAGGTATTTTAAAGGTGATATTTTCGTCCTCTTTAAAATTTAAAACTTCGATTGCATAAACTTTTTTTATCTGATCAATAAATAAATTTAATTGTTCTTCAGGAGCAGATGCACTAGCTGTCAAACCTATTGTATTAAATTCTGATAAATTTGAATAATCAAAGTCGTTTATATTTTCAACTAGTTCACTATGTTTACAACCAAATCTCTTAGCAGTTTCAACTAACCTAATTGAATTAGAACTATTGTGGGCACCAATTACATAGAAAGCATCAACATTTTTAGACATTTCTTGCACAGATAATTGTCTATTTGAAGTTGCATAGCAAATATCGGATTTTTTAGGAGCTAGAATTGAAGGAAATTTTTTTTCTAAAGTATCAACAATACTTTGTGTATCGAAAACCGATAAGGTTGTTTGTGTAATGTAAGCAAGTTTTTGATTTGATGGGAAATATAATTTTTCAACATCTTCAATATTTTGAACTAAAGTTAAATTGCTAATATCCTTGAGCTGTCCAGCTGTTCCGTCAACTTCAGGGTGATGTTCATGGCCGATCATAATTATCTTATATTTGTTTTTTTCTAATTGAATTATTTCTTTATGAATCTTACTGACTAATGGGCAGATGGCATCATAAAATAATAGATTATAATCTTTAGCTTTGTTAATTACTCTTTGTGCAACGCCGTGCGCAGAAAAAATTACTGGTTGTTTTGTATTTTTAGGAATTTCTTCTAACGAGTCTACGAATACAACACCTTTTTCTCTCAAATTATTGACAACAAATTTATTATGAACAATTTCATGGCGGACATATACTGGAGCTCCATATTTCAAAAGGCTTTTTTCGACCATTTCAACGGCTCTCTCAACTCCAGCACAAAAACCTCTGTGTTTGGCAGTTATAATCTTTTTAACCACGGTAAATTGTTATCATATTATTAAGAAAAAAATTATTTTATAATTAATAAAAGTTGCTGAGCCTCAATATTTTCGCCAGCTTTTACGCAAAGTCTCTCAACTTTCCCAGGTTGATCTGCATAAATAACAGTTTCCATTTTCATTGCCTCAATAGTGCATAATTTTGCACCCTTTGGCACTTTTATTCCCTCAGTAACAGCAACGTCTACAAGTAAACCGGGTATTGGGGCCGCAACATGATCTTTGTTGCTGGGATCAGCAATTTCTTTGGCTAAATCGTCAACTGCAATGGAATTATCTTTAATGTCAACTGATCTGGCTTGGCCATTCAATTCAAAATATACTGTCCTGTAACCTTTTTCGTTTGGCTCGCTTAAAGTGAAATATCTTATTATAAGTGTTTTACCAGGTTCTATAGAAACATATATCTCTTCCCCTGTGTTCATCCCAAAGAAATAGTTTGATGTTGGGATAACACTAGTATTACCAAATTTCTTTTTGTGTTTTATATACTCATCGAAAACCTCAGGAAAAAATATTTGTGAAATTGTATCTTTCTCTGAAATAGTCTCACTGTACTTCTTCTCCAATTCCTTAGTTCTATTTTTAATTTTTAATGAGGGTAACTTTGATCCAAATCTATAATTAATTGGTTTTTTTCCTTTTAAAATTTTCTTTTGAAGTGCTTTTGGAAAACCTTTATATGGTTGACCTAATCGGCCACTAAAGAATTCAATGACTGATGCAGGAAAGCCAACATCTTTTTTTGGATCCAAGACGTCTTGAATTTGAATATTGTTTGCTAACATATAAATTGCCATATCACCAACAACTTTAGATATGGGTGTAACTTTAATTACATCACCAAATATTTTATTAACTTCGGCATACATTGAAGCTAGTTCTGGCCATCTCTCGTCTGTAATGCCCATTGACCTTGCCTGCTCTCTCAAATTAGTGTATTGACCGCCTGGCATCTGATGTAAATATACCTCAGACATACTAGTGCGAGTTTTGCTTTCGAACGGTTGGTACTGTTTTCTTACACCTTCCCAATAATTTGCAGCAGTCCTGACAACGGCAGAAGAAATTTTAGGATCTCTATTATTCCCATCAAGTGATTCTAAAACTGCTCCAAAACTGGGTTGTGATGTAAAACCAGACCAAGAGTCAATTGCTACATCAACAATATCTACACCTGCGTCGGAGGCATTAAGTAATGTTGCAACACCATTTCCGCTTGTGTCGTGAGTATGAAAGTGTATTGGAATTTTTATATTTTTCTTTAATTCTTTGAATAGAATTTTTGCAGCCTTGGGTTTACATAAACCTGCCATATCTTTAATTGCAAGAAAATGAACTCCCATTTTCTCAAGCTTTTGAGCCATTTTTAAATAATATTCAAGTGTATATTTTTTCTCTGCGGGAGAAGATAAATCACCAGAGTAACAAATTGAAGCTTCACAGATTTTTCCAGATTTTAATACTTCATCGATAGAAACTTTCATATTTTCAATCCAATTTAGTGCATCAAATATTCTAAAAACATCAATCCCTGACTGTGCAGAAAGTTGTATAAACCTTCTTAAAACATTATCAGGATAGTTTGTATATCCCAAAGCATTCGATCCTCTGAATAACATTTGTAATAAAGCAGAGGGCATTTGTTCACGTAATTTTTCTAGACGCTCCCAAGGGTCCTCTTTTAAAAATCTTAATGCAACATCAAAAGTTGCACCACCCCAACACTCAACTGAAAATAAATTTTTAAGCCTTTCTTCATATAAATCAGTTATGCCTAACATATCTTGTGTTCTCATTCGAGTTGCAATCAAAGATTGGTGAGCGTCTCTAAAGGTAGTATCTGTTATCAATAATTGTTTTTCTTTTAACACAGACTCAGCAACAGCAGATGGACCATTGGTGTCTAAAATTTGTTTATAGGTTTTATTGACAGTCTCTTGAGCTTTTTTTGATCTAGATATTCCATAGTCTGAGAGTTTTGCTGGTGTTGTCTCTCTTAATTTTGGTCTATTGGCAACTTCTGGGTTACCGTTGACAATAACTTCAGCTAAGAAGTTTAATGTTTTGGTTGCCCTATCTTTTCGACCAGAGAATTGAAATAAACTTTTTTCACTATCTATAAATTTTGTATGGTATTTGAAAACATCGAAACCTTTGTGGTTAATTAACTTTAATAAAAAAGGTATATTTGTTTTAACACCTCTGACGCGAAATTCACTCAATGCTCTATTCATTCGTCTCTTTGCTTCAATAGGGGTTTGGCCTTTTGCAGTTACTTTTACTAAAAGAGAGTCATAATAAGGAGTAATAACTGTACCAGTAGATGCAGTTCCAGCATCTAGTCTTATTCCTAGGCCACTTGCAGATCTATAAACATTAATTTTACCGTAATCTGGAGCAAAATCATTAGCGGCATCTTCTGTTGTAACCCTTGATTGGATAGCATGTCCTTTCATATGAATGTCTTTTTGAGTTGGCACACCACATATATCATCTCCAATTTTAGCACCAGCTGCTAAGAGGAACTGAGCTTTTACTATATCAATACCAGTAATCTCTTCTGTTACAGTGTGTTCAACTTGAACTCTTGGATTAACTTCAATGAAGAAGAAATCTCTAGATTTAGCATCCATTAAGAACTCTACGGTTCCCGCACATGAATAATTAACTTGTTTTCCTATTCTTACACCTGCGTTACAAATCTCATTTCTCTCTTTGTCAGATAGGTAGGCAGCAGGAGCTCTTTCTACTACCTTTTGATGTCGTCTTTGAAGAGAACAATCTCTTTCAAAAAGATGAACTATGTTTCCATGCGTATCACCAATTATCTGAACTTCAACATGAAAGGCTTTTTCGATTAACTTTTCAAAAAATACATCATCTTTTCCAAAAGCACTTTTGGCTTCTCTCCTAGCGGTGTTGATTTGATTTTCTAATTCTGTTTCTTTTCTGATCACTCGCATTCCACGACCGCCGCCACCCCAGGATGCTTTGAGCATAATTGGATAACCAATTTTTTTTGCAAGATCTTTACATTTCTTTAAGTCTTTTGGTAAGGGTCCTGTGGAAGGTATGGTTGGTACTTTAGCTTTGCCTGCAGTTTTTTTAGCTTCTACTTTATTTCCAAGTGATCGCATAATCTTTGAAGAGGGTCCAACAAAAATAATATTATGTTTTGCACACTCATCAGCAAATTCTGGGTTTTCTGATAAGAAGCCGTATCCTGGATGGATGGCATCACAACCTGAATTAACAGCAATTTGTACGATACCTTTGTAATCTAGGTAAGCCTGTATAGGACCTAATCCTGATCCAACAAGATAGCTTTCGTCTGTTTTGAAGCGGTGCAATGCAAAACGATCCTCGTACGAGTAAATGGATACAGTCCTAAAGCCCAATTCAGTTGCTGCACGAGATATTCTAATTGCAATTTCACTTCTGTTAGCAATTAATATTTTCTTAATTTGTTTCATAATGGTAAATAAGTTTATTTTTATACATTATTCTGTTTTTTTTCATAGACAATCTATAGAAAATTAGGGTTTTTTTACTTTTATAGCCTTTGTTCTGTTTGGATAACAATCTGTGCAAATTTTGCATTCAACACCAAAGCAGCTTCTAGCTTTGCAATATTCTCTTCCGTAAAAAATCATTTGTAAATGAAGTCTGTTCCAAGTTGCCTCAGGAAATAATTTTTTAATATCTAATTCAGTTTGGACTACATTTTTACCATTTGTCAGACCCCACCTTTGTGCTAAACGATGAATATGTGTATCTACAGGGAATGCAGGGTGACCAAAACCTTGGGACATTACTACACTCGCTGTTTTATGACCAACTCCCGGTAAATTTTCTAAATCTTCAAAAGTCTCTGGGACAATACCATTGTATTTTTTAATTAATATTTTTGAGAGTTTAGAAATAGCTTTTGATTTTTTAGGTGCAAGTCCACATGGTTTAATGATTTTATAAATTTTATTTACAGGCACCTTTGCCATATCATGGGGATTATTTGCCGTTTTAAATAGTAAAGGTGTAATCTTATTCACACGTTCGTCTGTGCATTGAGCGCTTAATAAAACTGCTATTAAAAGCTCATATACATTTTTATGTTTAAGAGGGATTGGGATATTTGGATAAAATTTGTTTAAATTATCCAATACTACGTTTGCTCTTTCTTGTTTTTTCATATTATTATTGGTGTGCTATTAAATCTATTATAAATATAAATATAATTTTATAAACTTATAGAAATGACAAGAAAGCTTCATATCAAACCAAATAGGAGTCTGACAAATCTTCAAATTATATTTTTTTTATTCATTACAGGTTTTTTGATCATTTTTATTGGTGGAAGGTTTTTATTAGTCGGTGCTTGGCCGATAATTATATTTGGTATTGTTGAATTTTCTATTTTGGTCGTATGTACTTATTTTTTTGTAAAGAGCTTAAAAAAAACAGAAAAAATTTCATTAGAATCAAAATCTATGCAATTAGAGCGGCTTGATGGAGATGAGGTTATTGAACAAAACAGTTATAATTTAAATTGGTTGAAGATAAAGAATGAAAAAAATTCATTAAGCGTAAATTATGCTGGAAAGAAAAAATTCTTCGCTAGTTTTTTGAGTGAAGATAGAAGGAAAAAATTAAAAAGAATTATTGAGAAATACAGCTCCTCATCTAACTAATCATATCTTTGAAGGTGTAAAAGCCTTTTTCCTTTGATGATAACCATACTGCTGCTTGAATAGCGCCATCAGAAAAAATTTTTCTGTTATGGGCCTTATGTGTTAATTCTACAGACTCATTGTCACCGTGAAATATGACCGTATGTTCACCTGGAATATTTCCACCTCTAATAGAGGAGAAACCAATTTCATTTTCTTTTCTTTGGCCTTCTTGATCCTGACGATTAAAATTAAAATTTGATTTGGATAGCCCAAGTTCTGCTACAATCTCTTCTCCGAGCTTTAAAGCTGTTCCACTAGGTGCATCCTTTTTGTGTCGGTGGTGTGTTTCAATTATTTCAATATCGAAATCTTTTAAGTGTTTTGCAGCTTTTTTTGCTATTTCAAAAAACGTGTTAACTCCATAACTCATATTTGGTGCGTAAAATACTTTTGTTGAATTACTTGTTTGCTTTAAAAGGTTAAAATGACTCTCATCTAGTCCGGTCGTTCCAATAACTAAACCAGTATTATTAGAAACGGCAGCTTCCGTGAAACTAAATAAGGCCTTAGGTGTTGTAAAATCTATAACTATATCTGCTTTTTCAAATGAATCTTCCTTAGTAGTAAAAACATTTTCTTGAATTTGATTTTTATTAATAAAGCTAGGGTCAATATCTTTAACATCAAATAGTCCAACGAGCTCAACGTTATTATTCGATAGAGCGGAATTTATGAGATTATTTCCCATTCTTCCTAATGCCCCTGCGATAGCTATTTTTGTTCTAGACATGATTAAGACTTGTTATACATAAATTAGTAGATATGGAATAGCAAAATTATTAAATTTTATGCTAAAATTAACTTATGATTAGACTTGCATTAATTCTTCTTATTTTATTACTAGCTAGTTTATTAATATTTAATAAGAAATTTAGGGAGGCTTTTACGATATCAGTAATACCCCTAGTGTTATTAGTTGTAGGGCTTATTGGTTATATGATTTACTATATGTTCAGTACTAACTATTTTTCTTAGGGTTTTTAAAATTATGAGTTATGTACCTTGCTCGGTTTTAAAACCTAAATTAATCCAGTCAATTAAACCTTTATCCATTTCATAAATACTTCCCTGATACCCTTCAGAAACTAAATAATCTGCAACCTTTTTAGAGGTAATGCCTGCGGTACAGTGGATAATAATATCCTTATTATCGGGGTTTATGGAATTGATTTTTTCAACAGTTATTTCTTTAAAAGGAATATTGTATGAATTCTCAATTCGGATCATATTGTGTTCTTTTGGATATCTAACATCAATTACAATTGCGCCCTCTTGAATTCTTTTAAATGACTCCTCGGTATCTATAGGTGTGTAGTTCATTGTATTGCTCTGAGCAAATAATAAATTAGTTAGGAGAAAAAAAAATAGAAAAAATTTTTTTAAAAAATTCACTCTTATTAATCTCTAAAACGAGAGTGACAACTCTTACAGCTTCCAAATAGATTTTGGTGAAATTGTTGAACACTTTCAATATCTCCCTCTAATGAAGATAATTTTGCAAGTGCTGCGTTTTCTTCTGTTTCTTTTGCAATTTGATTAAACAATTCTCTATTGTCAATTATGTCAGTACTAGCTTTTGACTTACCTCCAAATGAATCATCCGGAAATAAAGTAGGGTAAACTCTCATTATATTTTCGATTTCTTCATAAATTCCTGCCAAGTCATCGTTAATCACATCGTCTTTGATTAAATTGTTTGCAGCTCTCATTAGTTTATTGAAGTCTCTCATAGACTCTTGCCGATCAAGCACAGGGTTAGAGTAAGCTAAAAATGGGAATAAAAATATTAAAGCAAGTAAACTTTTAATCATGATATGTGTTTTTAGCATATCAGTAAATTATCAGAGGGACATTAAAAAAATTTTGAAGAAATATCGTTAAATACAATTTTTCCTGAATCTAAAACTATCACGTAATCTGCAAATTTTTTTACAAGACTCATATTGTGGAGAGATAAAAGAATAGTTTTATTTTTAACGTTAGACAAAGAAGTAAAAAAAATCTTTTCACTTTCTAAGTCAAGGTTCTGATTAGGTTCGTCTAAAATGATTAAATCTTGTTCATAGCTCATAAATCTAGAAATAAATACTTTCTGTTTTTCTCCTTCTGATAAATTTTGAAATTTACGTTTTTTTAATTTATTTAATTTAAATAGATTAAAGTAGAACTTATTTACCTTGGATTTCTTTAATTTGCTTAATAGCAGAAAATTATCCTCTAAACTTTTATTTAAGGAAATAGGTCTTTGAAAAAGCATCGGTATAGGTTCAGAATATTCAGAGTTAATTGTTCCTTTATCAGGAATAATAATTTTATTTATAATTTTTATAAGAGAGCTTTTACCAGAACCATTTTTTCCAGTAATGACTGTAATTTTGTTTCGTGTGATATTTAGATTAATATTCGAAAGAATATTTTTCCCATCAATCGTATATGAAATATTATTTACTTTGATCATTATTTTTATTTAAAAAATTAAGCGATATTGATATTAAAAGTGTGAGAGAAATTAATATCGTTCCTAAAATTATACCTAATGAAACATTTCCTTTAGAAGTTTCTAAAGCAATTGTCGCTGTCATGTTTCTTGTGAAATGATCAATTGAGCCTCCTACAATTGCAGCTGCCCCATACTCGCTAATAGCCCTGCCAAAACCTAGTAAAAGAACAGTGATGTAAATATTTGTTTTATTTGAAAAAAGTAGGAAAATTATATCTTTTTTGGACGCTCCATAAGATATCAATTCATCTCTATAAATTGGATAATCCTCTTCAATGTTTTTAATTATTAAAGTAATCATAATTGGAAAGATAATTACGATCTGAGCAATGATCATTGCTATGGGTGAATATAAAATTTCCATCCAACCTAAGGGGCCAGATCTACTTATAAGTATATAGACTAATAGCCCTGCACAGACAGGTGGAATGGAGGTAAGAGAACTTAAGAAAATTACAATTGGTTTTTTTAATTTGAATTGATAAATAGCAATTAAATAGCCAAATATCATTGATAAAAAAAATGCAATTAATGTTGAAAAAATACTTACATAAATTGTAATAAAAACTGCGGATTGTATTTTTTCAAAAGTTAGCATTTAGATAATATTAATTGGTATGAAACAATTTTTCACCGTTATATGTAAACCTATTAATAACATCTTTGCCCTCACCTGCAATCAACCATTCAATGAACTTCTGAGATTTATTATACTCAACATGAGGAAATTTTTCAGGATTGACTGCAATAATTCCATAAGGATTATGTAATTCATCACCATCCTCAAAAAGAATTTTTAAATTATTTTTATTTTTAAAAGATAGCCAGGTGCCTTTGTCACTTATCGTATAGGCATCAATTTCAGAGGCAATATTTAATGTATTGGCCATGCTTGTCCCAGTTTTTATATATTTATCAGAGTCAAATTTTTTGATATTTGCCAAACTCCATAATTCTTGTTCTTTTTTATGAGTTCCAGAATTATCATCTCTTGAAATAAATTTGTATTCTGAGTTATATATTCTTTTTAATGCGGATAAAATATCTTCCTGTTGTGATATTTTCAGTGGGTCAGATTTTGGACCAACTAAAATAAACTTATTGTACATAACCTCATATCTTTGAACACCGTAGCCCTCATCTATAAATTCTAATTCATCTTTTTTTGAATGAACAAATAATAAATCTCCATCGCCCCTTTTTGCGTTTGCAATAGCATTGCCGGTTCCAACTGCAATAGGTCTTATACTTATTCCAGTTTTATTTTTAAATTCTGATGCCAAGAGATCAAGCAAACCTGTATTAGCAATGCTTGTTGTAGACTGAATGATTATAAAGTCTTTAGAATAAACACTTATGGAAAAAAATAAAAATAACGATAAAAATAAATTTTTTAATTTCATTTATAATCAACAATATTAACATACATAATTGAAGATAATGAAGTTAGCAAACAGCGCAGATAATTACGGTTTAATTAGCAAGTTATTTCATTGGATTATGGCTGCTCTTATAATTGCAACATACTTACTAGGCAAAAATTTAGAGAATAATTTCGAGTATTACTATGAGATATTGATGATACACAACACACTAGGCCTTTCAATTCTTGTCCTAGCCATTTTTAGATTAAGTTGGAAATTTATCAATATTAGGCCCAAGCCCATCTTAAAAAATAAAATATTAATTTATGTTGCGAAATCTAACTATTTTTTATTTTACTCAATATTTTTTTTACAACCAATATCTGGATACATCCTTACAAACTTGCAAGGTGATACGGTAATGTTTTTAAATTTTGAATTAATAAATTTATTAGATCACAACAGTGATTTAAGGTACTTGTTCAAAAGTTTCCATGAGTATTCTAGTAATGTTTTATTAGTTTTATTTTTTATACATTCAGGAGCCGCACTTATGCACCATTTTGTATTTAAAGATAGAACTTTAAAAAGAATGACTTTTGATAGTGATTAATATTTTAAAGCCACTCGGGTACGGGAAGTTTTTTTGATATCAGATATTCTTTGTTATATAACTTACTAAAATACTTGTTAGCATCATCACACAGAATTGTAACAATGTTTTTACCTGGTCCCATTTCTTTAGCCATTTCGATAGCCCCTGCTACGTTTACTCCAGAACTAGAGCCAAGAAATAAGCCTTCTGTTTTGACCATTTTATATAAAAGTTCAAACGCTTCATAATCAGTAATATGATATGAGAAATCAATAAGGGAAGGTTCAACATTTTTTGTCACTCTATACTGGCCTATTCCCTCCGTTTCTGATGGATCGCCTTTAACTTCCAATTTAGAATATTTAAAATAATTATACATTTGAGCACCTTGTGGATCTGTGCAAGCTATTTTTATATTTGAATTTAATTCTTTGAGTCCAATAGATGTACCTGCTAATGTTCCACCTGACCCAATTGCACAAGTAAAACCATCTACTTTTCCTTCAAGCTGATTGAATATTTCTTTAGCTGTGGTTTTTGCGTGAAATTTGTAATTTGCTGTGTTGTCAAATTGGTTTGCCCACATAACTGAAGTCTCTCCTTTTGATTGTAGATCTTCAACTAACCTCTTTGATACATGCTGATAATTACCCGGATCAGAATAAGGTTTAGTTGGCACAACTTTAAGCTTTGCCCCCATATTCCTTAAAATGCTTTGTTTCTCCTCTGATGCACCGTCAGGCATTACAATTATAGTTTTGTATCCTCTAGCATTGTTAATCATTGTTAAAGCAATACCTGTGTTTCCAAAGGTACCCTCAACGACAGTGCCGCCCCGTTCAATTAAATTATTCTCTTCAGCATCAAGGATTATACCCAATGCCGTTCTATCTTTAATAGAACCAGCTGGATTCATAAATTCTGCTTTACCATAAATATTACAACCAGTTATTTCAGATGGATATTTGAGTTTAATAAGTGGCGTATTGCCAATAAAATCAACTATGTCTCTCATTTTAAATCTTTGATAAAGCTTGGTCTAAATCTGAGATCAAATCATCTACATCTTCAATACCCACAGATATTCTTAGTAATGTTTCTGATATGCCTAATTTTTCTCTAATTGTTGGATCTATAGAAGCGTGGGTCATGATGGCTGGATGCTCGATCAAACTTTCGACTCCTCCTAGGCTTTCCGCGAGCGTAAATAAATTTAAATTTTTTAGAAAAGTTTTTACCCCATCAATATCTGAGTCAATTACAAAAGACATCATTCCACCAAAACCATCCATTTGTTTTTCTGCAATTTCCTTGTGCCTTTTATCAGTGCCCGGAAAAAAAACTTTTTCTATCTTAGGATGGTCAGATAAATAATTAGACACAGCAATAGCATTTTCATTATGTTGCTTCATTCTTACAGAGAGTGTTTTAATGCTTCTTGTTAATAAATAACAATCAAAGGGAGAGGGAACAGCCCCAACTGCATTTTGAATAAAAGAAATTTTTTCAGCGTACTCCTTATTTTCTTTAATAACAATAGACCCGCCAACAATATCTGAGTGGCCTCCTAAATATTTTGTTGAAGAACTCACTACCATATCTGCACCTAATTCAAGTGGTCTCTGATTATATGAAGATGCAAATGTGTTGTCACAAATCACAGGTAATTTAAACTCACTTGCAATATTAACAGTGTTTTTAATATCAATAATTTTCATTAGAGGATTTGAAGGTGTTTCAATCCATATAAATTTTGTGTTTTCTTTTATTTCATCATTCCAGTTTATATTTTTATCAAAGTCGATGTAAGTTACGTCAATGTTTGATTTAACTTTATCGAATAACCTACGAGTACCCCCATATACATCATCAGAACAAACTATATGGTAGTTTGTGCCAAATAGTTCACAAACTGTATTAATTGCTGACATGCCAGATGCAAATGCAAAAGCTTTATCTCCAGACTCAATTTGTGCCAGTAATTTTTCTAAAACATCTCTAGAAGGATTTTTGGTTCTAGCATATTCATACTCAAAATTTCCGGGTTCCATTTGTTTAAAGGTTGATGAAAGATGTATTGGTGGCATAACGGCTCCCGTTTCTTTATCTGGACCATGCCCAGAATGAATTACTTTTGTGTTAAATTTTTTTTTCACAGCTCAATTTATAACTAATTAATTTTTAAATAACATCTATAACGATATTTTTCTTATTTATTAGGCTTTTTAAATTATAAGAAATCTGTTTCATATCAACCAAAATTCGAATATTATACTCGTCCCCTAGCCGCTTGGGTTGAGACATTGTCGAGGAGGAAGGTGGCAAGGGGCAATAAATTTCATTATTTCATTAATCTATTTTCTTAACAAATTGATTAATTTAAGTTTCCTTTGACACCATTTGATTAAGATTTTCAATTTTCAAATCAACAGACAAATCATTTGGCATTAACTTTTTCATTTCTTGATAAACCTTAAGTGCTCCATCATAATTTTTGTAGCTTATAAGAATTCTACTCAAACCATCTAATGCACCAAAATGTCTTGGTTCAAGATACAGTGTAGCTTCAATATCTCTCATAGAGTTTTCATAGTCTCCCATCATAAAATAAAAAGTTGCCCTTTTGTTGTATGCCTCCGCGTAATTTGGCTCTAACTCAATAGCAAGAGTCAAAGCTGATATCGCAGATTGGTAGTTTTTAGATTCAAAAAAATCTGAAATATTATCCATTACTATTTTTACATCTGGATTTTCAATTTTCATCCACTCTCCCCATATTTTTGATATAATTAGACTTTGTTCTTTTGAGTCCTTTACCTCGGAGAGCTGACTGAATAATTCATCAAGTTTTGGGCTATTTTGATCTGCGTGACTATAGGATATGTTCAAAAACAAGGCGAATATAATTAAAATGATTTTCATCTATATTGTTTAAATACGCATATAAATATTATGCGGTTTAAAAAATTAATTTACACCAGTTTATGCTTTTTACTTTTTAACACTATATTGATTGCAGAAACTATTGATAAAATTGATTTTAGTGAAACACAAGCAGTGATTGAAAGTCAACTTAAGGCCTTCATTAACAAAGATGCTGAAGGGGCTTTCTTTCATGCCTCGCCTTATATCAAAATGAGGTTCAATAATCCTCAAGATTTTATGAGTATGGTAAAAAACTATTATGAGCCTGTTTATAACCCAAAAAATTACTATTTTATGGAGTCAAAATTTTTTGAAGGAGCAATTTATCATCAACTACAAATCGTCTCGCAAGATAATGTTTCTTATTTAGCAATGTACTCACTCATTAAAGATAAGGGAGAATGGAAAATTTCAGGTTGCTCCATTTACCCAATGGAAAAGCAATCAATTTAGCTTTTTTAATTTAGAATAAACGAGATATCCAGAAATTATTATTAGAATAGCACCGCATAATTCTATATTTGAGGGGTAGTGATTGAAAACAACAATACTAATTACTATTCCAAAAATGATCTGTGAATAATGTGTGATGCTAAAAAATGAAGCTTCTATTCTCCTAAGAGAATAAATTAAGATCATCATGGCCACACCATCAATAAGCCCTGCGCCTACCATTATTAAAAAATCGTACAAAGCGATATCTTTGTAATGGTTAATTGAAAATACTGTGAAAATTATGCCAGTAATTCCCATGCTATAAAAAGTCAAAGCCATAGTTCTTTCAGATTTCCCATAAACTCGCACTGTAAAATCTAGAAACGCCAATGAAATTACTCCTAATATAAGAAATATTACTCCCAAACCATTAAAACCTGCGTTTAAACTAAAACCTGAGACCATAAAAACAGCAATCATAGCTAGCATTAAAGAAATTATTTTTGATAGGTAAATCGACTCCTTTAAAATTACTATTCCCATAATTGAGAGTAACACGGGAGCTGACAAAATTATTGGATAAGCAATAGATAAAGGTAATAAAATGATACCTTTTACAACAAAATAATAGGTCAAAGTCATTAAGATACCTCTTATAAAATGAAGTTTATAATTGCTTGTTTTTATTTCTTCTAAACTCTTTCTGTACAATAAATAAATGATTACTGGGATAATTGCGGAGAAACTTGCTATGGAAAATATAACTGTGTCTTTATATAAATCTCCAATTAACTTTATAATAGTGTCTGCAATTGAAAATAAGAAAAAGGCAACAGTGCCTAGTATGTAAATTACGTGTTTTTTACTCTCTAATCGAGACATTGAATTTACTTCTATATCTCATTACTAAGATTAATACGAACAATTTAATGGTAACCGGAATAAAAAAATAAAATATCATAATATTTGGAATATTTGGGTGAATTGAAAAATTTATTGATTGTAAGTAACCATATCCCGTTAGTGCTATACCAGCAGCAATTCCTATAGCAGCTTTTTTTATGATTGAGAAAAATGAGGTAAAAAACTGTGATAAACGATTTTCATTATTTACATCTAATATATCAGCTAACTCAATCTGGGGTATTATAAGATCAATTCCAATTCCAATTCCTGTAATAAGAATGACAAATATATATATTTGCCAATAGTCACTGCTAGTGAAAATAACAAATAAAAAGCCGAAAATAGTTATGCTGGTTCCAATCTGTAATAAAAACATATTTGAAAATTTTTTTCCAAAAAAATACCAAAATGGTGTGGAAATTAGTGTTATAAGAAAATACAAAATTAATAAATGGCCTGCATAATCAATAAGACCCAAATATTCAGATACAAATATAATAAATAAATTGGCGGTAAAATTATTTGCAAGTAAATTAAAAAATGTAATGTAAGAAAAAGGTAGGATTTTTTTATTATTTTTAATAAAAGTTTTTAATTTAGTCCAAGAAATTTCATTTGGCTTGTAATTTAGTTCATCATCATAGAAAAAATAAAAAATTAATCCCCCTATAATTGCAAGAAAAATAAAAATAAAACCACTTGTTTTTATAACTTCTGGGTTTAATAGCTCAACACCATTAAAATTTGAGATAGCTGTTGGAATAGTTAGAGCGGCAAGAACTCCTAATATTGCAAATACTTCTTTTACTGCTGCCAAACGGAATCTTTTTTTTAAAATTTTTTTTTGATCAATAACTATAGAGTCATAAGGAATAATTGCGATTGAGTAACTTATTAATGCTAAGTTATAAAAAAAAATAAAATAATAAATATTTGAAGGCTGGAAAACATAAAGACCAAATAAGGAAAAAATAAATATTATTATGCCTAAAAGAATTTGATTTTTTCTTGATCGACCTGAAATAATTCTTTTTTCTGTTAAATAACCAATTAAAAAATCAGAAAAGACATCAAAAAATCTAGATATTAGTATTACTAGACCGATAACACTTAAAGAGATGCCAATTGATAAATTGTAAAATGTGGGCAAAAAAATAAATAATAATAAAAAACTTCCAGCAAGGTAAAATGATTGAAAACTATAGGATAAAATCGATTTTAAGTTCATTTTTGGATATTTAATACTTGAACAACTTTGACTATATCAAAATATTTATTAGTGTTCAGTTAGCATTCATGCGGGGGCTGATTCGGTATCTCACTTTCCTCCTCTATATGTCGAGTCAGCCGTTCCTCTACCCTCTATATCTAGTATTTTTCTCTTAAATTTTTCGCCCCACATATATCCACCAAGATCTCCATTTTTTTTTACTACTCTGTGACAGGGCACCAATAACCCAAGAGGATTTTTACCAGCCGCTGAGGCTATAGCTCTTACTGCATCTGGTCTCTTTATTTTTTTAGCAAGCTCGCTGTAGGAAATTGTGTGACCATAAGGAATTTTAGTAATTTCTGTCCAAACTTTTTTTTGTAATGGAGTTCCATCGAGGAATTTTTTTTTTATATTTTGTTTAGAAATTTTACCTTTCAATAAATTGTTTATTAATATTTTTGCTTTTTTTAATTTTAAACCTTTAGTTGGATTATATAAATTAAGTATGTTTTTAATTCTTTTATCATTATCTTTTATAAGAAAGTGAACTCCCTCTGAACTATCTAGAACAAAAAGTTTTATTGTTGGTGTTTCGATAAAATCAAAACAATAATTCATTAATTAAACATTTTTTTTACTTTATCAAAAAACCCTTCCGTCATTTTAGAATTTTTCTTAGTAAGGGTTTCATTAAATTGATTTAAAAGTTTCTCTTGATCTGAAGATAAGTTTACTGGTGTTTCAGCATGTACTTTAACAATCATATCACCTCTTGTGTTTGTTCTCAGAATACTCATTCCCTTACCTTTGATTCTAAGTTTATGACCTGACTGCATTCCCTTTGGTATAGAAACATTAACCATTTTTTTTTCTATAGTAGGGACTTCAATATTTCCACCCAGAGTTGCTGTAGTAAAAGGTATGACAACATCACAAATAATGTTATCTCGTTCTCTTTGGAAAAGTTTGTGGTTATTTATATTTATAAAAACGTAAAGGTCTCCATAGGAGCCGCCTCTTTCTCCAGCCTCTCCTTCTCCGCTCATTCTGATTCTGTTACCTGTTTCAACTCCAGCAGGTATTTTGATTTGAATTTTTTTATTTTGTTTAATTCGTCCAGTATTACTGCATTTTGAACATCGACCCTTCATCTCTTGCCCAGTTCCACCACATCTACCACAGGTCCTCTCCATTGAAAAAAACCCGCTCTGAGTCCTAACTTTTCCGTAGCCTTGGCAAGTAGAACAACTTTTATAGCTATGCTGTTCAGGGCAATTAATCATTTTGGGTATCGTTACTTCTAGTGATTTTCCAGTAAAAGCCTCTTCTAGGTCAATAGTAACATCGTAGCGCAAATCATCCCCTCTACTTTCGCGCTGACCGCCCTCACCAAATGCACCAAAAATATCTTCAAAAATATCTGAAAAACCGCCAAAGCCTTGTTGGCCAAATCCACCGGCTCCACCACCGCCTTGTTCAAAAGCAGCATGGCCAAATTGATCATAAGTTTGTCTTTTTTTTGGATCTTTTAAAATTTCATATGCTTGACTCACATCCTTAAATTTTTGTTCAGCAGCAGAGTCACCCTGGTTTCGATCAGGATGATATTTCATTGCTAATTTTCGGTAAGCACTTTTTATTTCAGAGTCACTAGCTTCACGGGATATACCAAGAGTGTCATAAAAATCCTCAGCCATAATATTTTAAACCAAGCTAAGAGTTACTGTCCGCTTGCTTTTTTATCGTCGTCTACTTCTTCGTAGTCTGCGTCTATAACATCATCATCGCTTCTAGTTTCACTAGTATTATCCTCTTGCTTAGGTTGTTCTGCGCCAGGCGCCTCAGATGATTGTTGATCTTTGTACATAGCTTCGCCCATTTTCATAGATGATTGAGTTAGGTCTTGTGTTTTTTGTTTTATGGTCTCAATCTCATTTTTTTCGAGCGCTTCTTTTAAATCTTTTAAGTCTGCTTCTATTTTAGATTTATCTTCGGGACTAATTTTATCGCCATGCTCTTTAATATTTTTTTCCACTTGGAAGACAAGACTATCGGCTTGATTCTTAACATCAACCTCTTCTCTTTTCTTCTTATCTGTTTCAGCATTGGCTTCAGCATCTTTAACCATTTTGTCAATCTCTTCATCTGACAGACCACCGGATGCTTGGATTTTAATTTGTTGCTCTTTTCCTGTAGATTTATCTTTTGCAGATACATTGACAATACCGTTAGCGTCAATGTCGAAAGTCACTTCGATTTGTGGTGTTCCTCTTGGAGCAGGTGGTATGCCAACTAAATCAAATTGACCTAAAAGCTTGTTATCAGCAGCCATTTCTCTTTCTCCCTGAAAGACCCTGATAGTAACGGCATTTTGATTATCCTCTGCTGTTGAGAATACTTGGCTTTTTTTTGTAGGAACGGTCGTATTTCTTTCAATTAACTTTGTAAATACTCCGCCCAGTGTTTCAATACCCAAAGAAAGTGGGGTTACGTCTAAAAGTAAGACATCTTTTACATCACCTTGTAAAACACCTGCCTGAATAGCTGCTCCCATAGCCACAACTTCATCAGGGTTAACGCCTTTACTAGGGTCTTTTCCAAAAAAGTTTTTAACAATTTCTGTTACCTTTGGCATTCTTGTCATTCCACCAACTAAAATGACATCGTTTATGTCGCTTGCTGAAAGGCCAGCGTCACTTAGGGCTTTTTTACAAGGTTCAATTGTATTTTGGAGCAAGTCGTCAACCAATTCTTCAAGCTTAGCTCTAGTAAGTTTCACATTTAAGTGTTTGGGCCCAGATTGATCAGCTGTAATAAAAGGTAAATTTACGTCTGTTTGAGTTGAACTTGACAGTTCTATTTTTGCTTTTTCAGCAGACTCTTTTAAACGTTGTAATGCTAATTTGTCATTTTTTAAATCTATACCTTGCTCTTTTTTAAATTCGCTAGCTAAAAAATCAATAATTCTTAAATCAAAGTCTTCGCCACCCAAGTGTGTGTCACCATTTGTAGACTTAACTTCAAATACACCATCGCCAACTTCTAAAATTGATACATCAAATGTACCACCGCCTAAATCGTAGACAACTACAGTGCCTGATTGTTTTTTATCTAGTCCATATGCTAATGAAGCAGCGGTTGGTTCATTAATAATTCTTAAAACTTCTAAGCCAGCAATTTTGCCAGCATCTTTAGTTGCTTGCCTTTGTGCATCATTGAAATAAGCAGGAACAGTTATCACTGCTTGTGTAATAGTTTCTCCTGTGTAAGACTCAGCTGTCTCTTTCATTTTTTGAAGAATAAAAGCAGAGATTTGACTAGGACTATATTTTTCACCCTGAGCTTCAACCCATGCATCACCGTTATTACCTTTAATAATTTTAAATGGAGATAAGCCTACATCCTTTTGCACAGTGTCATCTTCAAAACTTCTGCCAATAAATCTTTTTACGGCATAAAGTGTATTTTCAGGGTTTGTAACCGCTTGTCTTTTAGCAGATTGACCAATTAGCTTTTCGCTCTCAGTAAAAGCTACAACAGAAGGTGTTGTTCTAGCACCTTCCGAATTCTCTATTACCTTTGGATTCTTTCCATCCATTATTGCCACACAAGAGTTTGTGGTACCTAAATCAATTCCAATTACTTTAGCCATATTATTTTTCCTACTTTAAAATTAAATAATCTTATATTTATATGGGTTGATACTTACTTAATTCAAGAGCATTAAAACTATTGAATTTTCTTACTTTTCAGATTTCTCTTCTTCTTTGATGGCTTTATCGTCTTGATTTTCTTGAGATTTTTTTGATACCCCTACCATTGCTGGTCTTAGTAATCTATCATGCAATGTGTAGCCTGGAATGAGTTCTTGAACAATAGTTCCGGGCTCACAGTCATTTTTTTCAATTTCCATCATAGCTTGGTGTAAATTATGGTCAAATTTTTGGTTTATACTTTCAATTTTTTTGATGCCAATTTTTTCGAAAGTGGCCATAGTAGATTGTGCAATAAGATCTAAACCATCAACAACAGACTTAATGTTTTCATTAGATCTCACTTCCTCTGAAATACTTGATTTTGCTCTCTCGATATTGTCACCAATATTAATTATTTCTTTTGCAAAATTAGCAATACCATATTTAAGTGCATCTGATTGATCTTTTTCTGCCCTTTTTCTAAAGTTTTCTAGTTCAGCAACAGCTCTTAACCTTTGGTCCTTTAAACTCTCAATTTCCTGTTTGAGTTTTTGGATTTCATCTTCATTTGTATCTGAATTTTCATCTACAGCAGTCTCTGTAGTTTCTTGATTTTCTTTAACATCATCTTCTTGTTGAGCTTGGTCTTCGTATTTTTTTTCTTCTTCCATAATAATTCCTTTATTTTTTTGATATTGTTTCAGACATATAGCTCACAATAGGAACAATTCGCTGATAATCAATTCTTTTTGGGCCTATTACACCAATAGCACCAGTGAGTCCATTTTTAGTTTTATAATTTGATATAATCATAGATAAGTTTGTATTTTTAAAAAAATTTGTATTACTTCCAATAAATATTTGTACTCCTTTTGATTTTTTCAAGGCCTTAATCATTTTGTTTGCCATTTTACCTGTTTCAATATCACTCAAAAGCTCATTTATGCTGTCTAGGTCTGTTTCTAAATTATTCTTAATTAAATTTGGCAAGCCTCTTACAAAAAAAGTTTCTGTATTTTGAGACTTTTCAATTTTTATTCCTTTAAGCAATAGTTTTTTTGAAGTGTTGGTTATTTGATTTTTTGCAGATTTGATAAAAATTTTTATATTATTTTGAATTTCTGTAGGTGTCATAGATTTTGAAAACTTATTTATAAAGTTGCCAATACTATTTAAATCTTCTGTTTGAATATTTTCATCAATTTCTACTAATCTATTTGATGTATACCCATCTTCATGCTCGATGATGAATATTACCTTATGATTATCGATTTTGTGAAAGTCGATTTTTTTAATTTTTGTAATTTTTTCATTATTTATAACAAGACTAGCTTGTTTAGATAGGCCATTTAAAGTGTTAGTGATTATTTCATGTTCATTTAAAAGATTATTCATTTTAGATGACTTCTCAATAATCTCTTTTTCACTTTTACTAATTGATCCTGGCTCTAGAAGTGCATGAGTATAAAATTGTAAACCTAAATCAGTTGGTATACTGCCTGCAGAGAAATGACCTTTTTGTATAAGTCCGTGAAAATTTATTTCGTTTAAAACGTTTCTTATTGTGGCTGGTGAGAGTTTATAAGAAATTTTTGAACTAAGTGCTTTAGAGCCCATAGGCTCGCCTGTTTTCAAGTAACTTTCAACCAATGACTTGAATATTAGTTTTGATCTTGCTCCAATATCAGTAATTTTTTTATTCATTAATCTTAATTAATCTTATAATTTAAAATTATAAAACATAAATGTCTGGATATACAAGAAATGATAGAGAACTCTCTAAAATTAGAAATTTAGAAATAATTCCAGGCTTTCAACCAAATAATCAATCATCATGTTTAGTTAAATTAGGAAATACTCATGTTTGTTGCTCAGCGATTATTGAAGATAGAGTTCCTGGATTTTTAAGAAATTCTGGGAAAGGTTGGTTAACTGCAGAATATGGTATGTTACCTTCTTCTACATCTGAAAGAATGGACAGAGAGGCGGCCAAAGGTAGGCAATCTGGAAGAACACAAGAAATTCAGAGACTTATTGGAAGAAGTTTAAGGTGTGCTGTAAATTTAGATGTACTTGGGGAAAAAACTATCAAGGTTGATTGTGATGTGATTAGTGCTGATGGAGGGACAAGGACAGCATCTATCATTGGTGGATACGTTAGTCTTGTTCGATCAATTAATGAATTCAAAAATAAATTTAATTTATCAAAAGCAATTATAGTAAATCAAGTTGCAGCAATATCGGTTGGTGTTGTTAAAGGAACATCATGCATAGATTTAAACTATATTGAAGACTCAAGTGCTGAAGTAGATTGCAATGTGGTAATGGCAAATGATGGTCAATTTATTGAGTTTCAATCAACTGGTGAAGAGTCTAAATTTAGCAAAAAAACTATTATGAGTTTTATAGAACTAGTTGAAAGATCTATGCCAGAAATTTTCAATATTCAAAATTTGGCAATTGAAAAATAATTTATTACTTGGCACTAATAATATTGGAAAATTAGAAGAGTTTATTTTTTATATAAATCTTTTCAATCTATTTAGTGAATATGAATTTTTAAATCTAAATGAATTTAAAAATATTGGTGAACCTACAGAAGATGGTGAAACTTTTGAAGAAAATTGTGAAATTAAATCGAAATATTTTTTAAGTAAAACAAATACACTAGTACTATGTGATGATAGTGGATTTGTTGTAAATAAATTAAATAACTATCCAGGGATAAAAACGGCAAGAGAGGCAAAAAAATTAGGAGGGGAGCAAAAGGTTATAGATTTTATTTTTAATAAATTTGAAAACTTAAGCTATGTTGATGCTACTTTTTATTGTTCTATTTGCGTTTTAGGAAAAAACAAAAAATATAAGGTATCAGGATCCATACCGGGCTTTATAATAAAAGATAAGATAGGCAATAATGGTTTTGGTTATGATCCATATTTTATTCCTAAAAATAATAATAAGACATTCGCAGAAATGGATAAGAAACAAAAATTATTAAATTCTCACAGGTATGAAGCTTTTAAAAAATTATCTAATCAAATATTACAGGATAATTAATCATCATATTTTCTAGTGGCAATCTTCCAAAATCCTCTAAATCAATAGCGCTTGGTAAAAAATTGTTTTTTAGAATTTGATTAGCAATAGTAAGTGATGTCTTTACTGAGATCCTGAAGAAAAACTCCCGATGCGGTTCATCCATGGCAGTCAAATCGATATTTTGCAAGAAAGTCCGATTAATAGGCTTATAATAATTTTCTAAATTCTTTCTTTGCTCTAAAAAATTGTCAATTAGGAATATTCTCTCAAGAGGATAAGTTCCGTCCTCTGTTGCTAAATATCCTACTAAATCTTTATAGCTAAAAGTATCATCAAAAATAATTATGTTGTCATATGTATTTAAGTCTCCCATCAACTTCACTGATAATTCTAAATCTACTGCGCTGTCTCCAAATGGAGATGATTTAATATAATTTAATGGGTAGGTATCTTTAAAATATTCAAATAATTTTAATCCATATTCGTTTTGTTTATATAATACACCAAGTGAGTTTGATGAATTGATATAATCCCCAAGTATTTCAACGTGTTGGTAAGGGCTGCTAAATACAAAAATGATTTCATTATCTGCATACTTATTCATTACAGAGAAGTCATTTGATAAAGAAATCGTAAATGTATTTTCACCAAGTGTATTTGGCAAGTCGAACAAATCTTTTGAATTGGTTGGGCCTATAATTAGAGAATTGTTGATTGGGTTTTGTATTTCATCAATTGAATAGATAAATTCTATTTTTTGGATATCGGGAAAGTTATAGATTTCTTTTATAAAAACATCATAAAACAAGGATGTTAAAATTTCATCGTCTGATAAAAAAACAATTATTTTATCGATATTATTAAAATCTATTATTTTATCTCCGGGTTTTGATGGCTTCTTTATTGTCTCAACTTTCTCTATTTCCTCCTCTTTCTCTTCAACAATTTCTATCTCTTCAACTTTTTCTGGTGCTTTTTCAATCGGCTTTTTTTTCTCGATTGTTGTTGGGGCACAACTAAAAAATGATATTAATGTGAGTAATATAATTATATTTTTAAATAAACTCATAATGAACCCGGGTCTCTATTTAGTTTCAACTCCCATAGGAAATTTGGATGATATCACATTAAGAGCTATAAATGTTTTAAAAAATTCTAATTTAATTTTATGTGAGAACACCACAAATAGTAAAAAGCTTTTGAAAAGATATGATATCAAAACATCATTATCTAAGTACACTGATCACGACTTTAACAAAAAGAAAGATTACATATATAAATTATTAAAATCTAATCAAGTGATATCATTGATATCAGACTCTGGTTCTCCACTTATATCTGATCCTGGAAACCAATTAATAAATTTTTTGTTTGAAAATCATGTAAATGTATATTCAATACCTGGTGCTAGCGCCTTAATCTCAGGCATTCAACTAAGTGGTTTTTTAAATAAAAAAAAATTTACCTTTATTGGATTTCTTCCCAAAAAAAAAGAACATAAAGAAAAAACACTCTTAGAGAACAAAATTAATAATTTAATAATTTATTCAACTAAACAGCAATTACGTAAGGATGTTTATGCTATTGCCTCTATTTCTGAAACATTTGAAATTGTAATACTTAAAGAACTGACAAAACTATTTGAGGAAAGAATACATATAGATTACAAAAATTATGAAAATTTCAATTACTCTGGAATTAAAGGTGAGTTAGTTTTAGCTGTGAACATTGAAAAAGAGACTGACAAGATTGAAGTTTTTAATTTTAAAGAGATTAAGGAGATAATTAATGAGGTAGGTGTAAAAAAGGCTTATCAACAGCTTAAAAGTAAGTATAAAATATCAAGAAATGATTTTTATAAATTATCAATTGATTTAAAAAATGACTAAGCATTTTATAATTCTATTGTCAGTATTTTTTATTGGTTGTGGACCATCTCTTGTAACTACAGGAGCAAAAACTGTAATTAAGGAAAACGAAGATGAAAAAACATTTAGTGAAAGTTGGGACGATGCCACAATTAAACTTGGTATTAAAGAAAAATACTTTTCATATGATGCAACTCTATTTACTAGGATTGATGTTGAAGTCGAATTAGGAAAGGTATTGCTAACAGGAGTTGTTCCTTATGGGGATATGAGGTTAGAAGCTGTGAGACTGGCTTGGAAACAAGATGGTGTTATTGAGGTTCTTAATGAAATTTCAATTGATACGGGATACGGACTTGATGATATAGCTAAAGATAAGTTTATTAGCACACAACTTTATACAAAGATATTTACTGACTCGAATATAAAGAAGTTTAAGTATGATTTTGAAGTACAAAAACAAATTGTTTATCTATTTGGGGTGTCAAGTGATGAGCAAGAGATCAATAGAGTTATCGATCATGCTAAAGATATTAAAGGTGTTTTAGATATCATAAATTATATTCAAGCTAGGTAATTAAGCATTCGATAGCAAATGTAAATGGAAATGAAAAACCTCTTGACCACCGTCTTTGCCTTTATGTGTTTTAATTTGAAAACCTTTATCTCTTAAACCTAAAGTATCTATAATTTCATCGACTGATTTCCAAAAATTGGTTTGAAATAAGCTGTCTGCATTTTGTAAGAAATCAGAAATATCAAGTAGGGGTTTCTTAGGTATAATTAAGATATGTGTTTTTGCTTTTGGGCTAATATCTTTGAATGAAAGTACATGCTCATTTTCAAAAACCTTATCACAAGGAATTTCACCTTTTAAAATTTTTGCAAAAATATTTTCTTGATCATAACTCATAATCTAACAGGAACACCTTTACTACTAAGATATTTTTTTACAGTCTTAATTTTATATTTTCTAGAGTGAAATACGCTCGCAGCTAACAAACCAGTGGATTTTGTCAAATGACCTAAATAAAAATGCTCAAGACTTCCGACACCACCACTAGCGATTACAGGAATACCTACATTACTGGTTACTTTTTTTAGCATATTGCTATCGAAACCATTTTGAACACCATCTGTATCCATTGAGGTCAATAATATTTCTCCGGCACCAAGAGATTGTACTTGTTTTGCCCAAGTAATAAGTTCATTTTTGGTAATTTCTCTTCCACCTTTGATGACAACTTTCATTTTATTTTTATGCCTTTTTCCATCAATTGCTACGACTATGCATTGAGAGCCATGTCTCAATGAGGCTTGTCTTATTAATTTTGGATTTTTTACTGCTGCGGAATTAATTGATACTTTATCTGCTCCAGCATTAAGCAAATCTGTTATATCGCTCAGATCTGAAACACCTCCTCCTACAGTTAAAGGGATGTTTATAACCTTAGCTATTGATTCAACAGTTTTAATAAATGTTTTTCTATTTTGATATGATGCATTTATATCAAGCATACAAAGTTCATCAGCCCCTGATAAAGAGTAATATTTTGCCATTTCAACTGCGTTACCCATTACTCTTATATTTTTAAAATTAACACCCTTAACAACTTTATTTTTAATAACGTCAAGGCATGGAATTATTCTTGTCTTAAGCATTAAACTGGACCAGACTATTTATAGATATTTTATTTTCGTATATTGCTTTACCTACAACAACATTATTAAAACCGTTTGATCTACTCAATTCAATATCTTTAAGATCCTTAACTCCTCCTCCGATAGTAATGTGTTTGTCAGTTAATTTTTTTATGGAAGTAAACGTTTCCATATTTAAGCCAGACAACATACCATCGTTTGCAACGTCAGTTACAAAGTAGGAATGAATAGGCCGGTTGTTATATTTGCCTAGAATATTCTGTAAAGATTGATTGGTTGTTTCTTGCCAACCGTGAGAAGCAATTTGATTATCTTTTATATCTAAAGCGATAGATAATTTTTCAATTAAAGAGTCGTCAAAATTTAAAACGTCATCAATATTCTTTATTGCAAAAGTTCCAATTACAATTGTATCAAACCCTTCATTAATTTTATCAATAATAGCATCTTTACTTCTTATACCGCCAGCAACTTCAATATTAATATCAATTTTTCTTCTAATCTGGCTCAGAACTTGATTGTTATTGCCTTTGCCTAAAGTAGCGTCTAAGTCGACAACGTGGATGGTATTGAAACCTGCATCTTGATATGTTTTAGCCATATCAAGAGGAGAATACTGATAGATTGTTTTATCATCGGCGATACCTTTTTTTAATCTCACACACTTTCCATCTATTATGTCAATTGCTGGGAATATATTCATGATTTCAAAATATAATTTTTTATCAAATTTAGTCCGTGTTTGTGGCTTTTTTCAGGATGAAATTGCACTCCGTAAATATTGCCTTTCTTTACAATAGAAGGGAATTTTTTACCATAAAGAGTGAAAGCTAAAACATCTGATTTTTTAATGTTTTGAAAAATATAACTATGTACAAAATAAAAATCCTTCTTGTCAAAATTGTTTTCAATAATAGTGTCATCTTTGTTTAAGTTAATAGTATTCCAGCCCATATGAGGAATTATAAGTTTTTTATTTCTAAATTTTTTGATATCTCCACTAATAATTCCTAATCCTCTTGTAGTCTTATCCTCATAGCCCCAATCAGATAAAATTTGCATACCAACGCATATACCTAAGTATGAAGAGTTATTATTTAAGTATTTTTTTAATGGTTGAATAATTTTTAATTTTTTCAAATTTGACATAAGAGTGGCATAAGCACCTTGTCCAGGCAAAATGATTTTATCAAACGAAGTATAATTAAAATGACTTTTAATGATCTTTAATTGATATGGCCTTCCTTTAATAATATCTTTGATTGCTTTATTAATTGATCCAATATTTCCAGATTGCCCGTCAATAAGTCCTATGACTTTTTTTTTCAAAGTTTTCCTTTAGAGCTCGGGATATTTGTTTTTCTGGGATCAATAGATATTGCTTTTTTCAAGGATAGTGCAAATGATTTAAAGCAGCTTTCAATAATATGGTGATTATTTTTTCCATATAATGTTTCAATATGACAATTCATTCTTGACTCAGTAACTAAAGATTTAAAAAATTCTGAAAATAACTCTTGATCCATATCACCGACTTTTTCTAGAGATGTTTTTACATTCCAAATAAAATAGGGGCGATTACACAAGTCTATAACTGATCTTGTTAATGTTTCATCAAAAGAAACATAAGAGTATGCGAATCGTGTAATACCTTTTTTATCACCAAGTGCGTTTTTTATACTCTCACCTAAAGTAATGCCAACATCTTCAACAGTATGGTGCATATCTACTTTAAGGTCGCCATCACATTTTAAATCTATATCTATCAAACTGTGGGTACTTATTTGTTGAAGCATATGATCAAAAAAAGCAATTCCAGTATCAATTTTATTTACTCCTGAGCCATCAAGGTTAATTTTTATTGATATTTTTGTTTCTTTTGTGTCTCTATTAAATGTAAATTCACGCATTTGTAATCAGCTATTTAGTACCTATATTTATAGGAATAATGGATAAAAATAAAACAATAATACGCTCGACAACTGTTGTTTGTGTTCGTGATAATGAGAGTGTTGTTATAGCATCTGACGGACAAGTAACTTTGGGTACATCTGTAATTAAGTCAAACGCCAATAAGATTAGAACATTTCATAATGATCAAATTATTGTTGGGTTTGCTGGATCAACCGCCGATGCATTAACTCTTTTTGATAGACTAGAGAAAAAGTGCGAAGAATTTTCATATAATTTAAAAAGAGCTTGTGTCGAATTAGCTAAAGATTGGAGAACCGATAGGTACCTTAGAAGATTGGAGTCAATGATTATTGCAGCTGATAAAAATGAAACATATCTTATTAGTGGAACAGGAGACGTTCTGGAACCTCAAGAAGGTATAGTTGCAATTGGATCAGGTGGCAACTTTGCCCTCAGCGCAGCAAGGGCTTTAAAAAGAAAATCTAATTTGTCTGCAAAAGAAATTGCAGCAGAGTCACTTAAAGTTGCAGCTGAGCTTTGTATTTATACAAATGATACTCTAAACATCTCAGAGATTAAAATTTAATGGATAGCCAATCTCTTACACCAAAAGTTATTAAAGAAGAACTTGACCGCTATGTAATTGGTCAAGATGATGCAAAAAAAGCAGTCGCAATAGCTCTTCGAAATCGGTGGAGAAGGTTAAATGTGAAAGACGAGACTCTCAGAGATGATATCATCCCAAAAAATATATTAATGATTGGGCCAACAGGTTGTGGTAAAACTGAGATTGCAAGAAAATTAGCAAAACTTACACAGTCACCGTTTATAAAAGTAGAGGCAACTAAATTTACAGAAATTGGATACGTTGGAAGAGATGTCGAACAAATAATTAGGGATTTAATTGAAGTTGCAATTAATTTAGAAAAGAAAAAGATAAGAGATCGTTTTATAGATGAAGCTAAAACAAACGCAGAAGAAATTGTTTTAAAAGCACTGCTTGGTGACAATCCAAGTGAAGAAACTAAGGAAAAATTTCGGTTAATGCTAAGAGATAATCAACTTAATGATAAAGATATCGAAATAGCGTTAGATCAAAAATCTAATCCTTTTCAATCATTGGACATACCAGGAATGCCTGGTGCTCAAATGGGAATGATTAATATGAATGATATATTTGGTAAAGGCTTAAAAAATAAAAAGAAAACGAAACTAAAAATAGGTGAGGCTTATGAGCCGCTTATTCAAGAAGAAATTGAGAAAATCGCTGAAAAACAAAATGTTGTTCAAAATGCAATTAAAAGTGTCCAGGAAAGTGGTATAGTTTTTATAGATGAAATTGACAAAATTGCACCCAATAGTGAGAGACGAGGTGGGGATGTTTCAAGAGAAGGTGTGCAAAGAGATTTACTACCACTTATTGAGGGTACAGTTGTAAGCACAAAATATGGAACAATCGAAACAAATCATATTTTATTTATTGCGTCTGGTGCTTTTCATCAATCCAAACCAAGTGATTTACTCCCGGAACTTCAAGGAAGATTACCTGTAAGAGTAAGGTTAAATGCACTTAAAAAAGATGATTTTATCAGAATTTTAAAAGAAACTGATAATAGTTTAACCAAACAATATAAGTCATTATTTGCAACAGAAAATATTGAATTAAAGTTTGAAGATGAGGCTTTAGAAGAGATAGCGACTCTCACTGAACAAATAAATACTGAGGTTGAAAATATTGGTGCACGACGATTACAAACAATGTTTGAAAAAATACTTGAGAGAATTAGTTTTGATGCAAACCTAAGTGATCAAAAAACTGAAGTGGTAAATAAAGAATGGGTTACCGATGCTGTAAAATCAGAGATAAAACCAACCGACGAAAAGAAATTTATTCTTTAGATTTAAGCTTAATATAAAAAGCACCCAAACCACCATGTTGTTTTTTACAAGGCGAATATGATTTTATCATAAATTGAAATTTCTCTGTATCTAACCAAAAAGGAAATTGTCTTCTTATCTTTCCTGTAAAAAATTCTTCTCCATTCGTTTTATTGCCAAGGCCAGTAACCACTATATGAAATAAGTTTTTCTTCTTATAATTGACTGAAAAATATTCAATTAATTTTTGGTATGCTTGGTCAACTGTAAGACCATGTAAATCGATTTTGCTAAAATGCTGATTTTTAAATTGTTTATAAAGATTGTTATCCAAAAGAACTGGTTTAGAAAAAATTTTTTTAATTTTTGTACTTTTTTTATCTAAATTATCACTCTTTTTTTTCTTCTCAGTAGGGCCGCCGATTGAAATACTAATTTTTTCGTTAGGTTGCTCTTCTAATAGTTTTTTATTTTTCTGTTGATTTAAATTAAATTTAATTTTATGAGACAAGTTTAATAGAAAAAAGCTTCCAATTAGGATCGGAGGATTTTTTATCTTTTTCAAAACCCCATTCTTCGACAACATTCAGAATTTCGTTATTTGCAACATTGTAATGTTCGGTTTCAAACTTCACAGACTTAACTAGTCTTAGGTCATCAGATTTATCATCTAAAATAGAACTATTTTTTACTTCTGAAAATTTTATTTCTTTGGGTGCTTTTGCTTGTTCCATCGCTTGCATTGCTTCAGGCGTAAGTAAATCTTTGACTTTTTCGATACTGTTACTTTGATAAGCCTGAACAATCATTTCGTATGCTTTATTAGCGCCTTCTAAAAATTCGTTATTATCATTTTTAGGAACTATTTTAGGTTTAAACTTCGATTGAGGATTTTTTTTTGTTCTAATATTCACAATTTTTCCGTCAGAGGATCCAAGAATGCTCCTTAGGCGATAAACTAAAAATATCGCTATAGCTCCAAAAAGCACAATATCTATAAATTCACTACTCATAATTTTTCAACATTTTAGCCCATTTTGAATTAGGTATTTTATTTTTTATAAACTCTTTATGGGCTTCTGTCTCTTCTTTTGTTAATACGATGGATGAGTAATTCGGCTCACTAGCTAAGTTAATTTTTTCTGATTTTGCCATACTTAATTCTAATCCTATTTGGTTTATGCCTTGTAATTCCAAGTATACATCAGTCAAGATTTTAGCGTCTTTTAAAGCACCATGTTGATCTCTATTTATAAGAGTATTGATTTTTAATTTCTTTATAAGTGCGTCTAATGATACTTGTTGCCCCGGAAACCGTTGTCTCGCAATTTTAATTGTGTCTATAACTCTCTCCTTCGATATTTTTGGTTTAGATAGCTTCTCAAGCTCAAAGTTTAAAAAACCGATGTCGAAAGATGCATTATGAGCGACAATGAAACTATCTTGAATAAATTCTAAGAAGCTGTCTGCAATTTCTTCAAAAATCGGTTTATCTGTCAAATATTCATTAGTTATTCCGTGTATTTTAATATTGTCTTCAGTAAGAGTTTTAGAGGGATTTATATATTCATGATAGTTTGCCCCGACTTCTTTTTTATTAAGTTCAATACAGCCAATTTCAATAATCCTATGTCCCTCTTTAAATTCTAAGCCAGTGGTCTCAATATCAAGTATAATTTCTCTCATAGTTTATTTAATAATTTAATTATATTTAAACGTAAGTTCAAGATTGAACCATTATTGTTTACTGTAAAAGTTGATTTATTCTTTTTTATATTCTCTTTAATCTGCTTATTATTCATTAATTTAAAATAATCTTCTGTAACACCTCTTTTTAAAACCCTTTGTTTTCTCTTATTGGTATCCGAGTTTACGAACACCGTGACATTAAAATTATTAAATAAATTTTCTTCATAAAGTAATGGAATTTCATAAAATACTGGCTGATAAGATTGATGTTTTTGGGCTATTATTTTTTTTTTGGCGTATAAAAGAGGATATATTGTTCTCTTAAGTTTCCTATTAAACTCTTCATTCTGTAACATTTTAATAATTTCTTTTTTGTAATTATGATCATGAAGTTTCAATTTTTCTAAAATAATTTTTCTTGTACGGTCATCATTGTATAATTTTGAAATTATAGCATCAGATGATATACAACAAAAACCTAGCTTAGAGATAAATTTAATAAATTCAGTTTTGCCCGATCCTATATTACCTGTAACTGCAACTTTGGTCATAATTTATTTACAAGCATTTGATAAATTTTATTGTCTATTTCTATCTTCTTGCCAGACCATATTTCGTATGATGGTTTTGCTTGTTCTAAAAGCATCTTTAATCCACCTGAGAATTTTATGTCATGTTTTTTAGCTTTTTTTAAGAGATCTGTTTCAATTGGGTTATAAACTATATCAATTACTCCTTTAGCTTTCTTAACTAAATTCAAGATATTTCTATTTATTTTATTTTTTTTTGTCATCCCTGCACTGGATGCGTTTATTATCAAATCATACCTTTTCTTGAGATATGATGATCTGATCAGAAAACGATCAAATTTAAATTTTTTTTTGAGGTTTTCCTCCCTTCTTATAGATGTCGCAAAAATATCAATTTTTTCAATATTTTTTTGATTTAAAAAATATAAAATTGCTCTTGCGGCTCCACCTGCACCAACCAATAATACAGATTTTGTGTTTCTAATTTTCAAAGAATTAAAAGTCTTACTAAAACCAATAACATCTGTGTTATCACCAAAAATTATTTTGTTTTTTTTATAAATTAAATTTACAGAACCAATTTTTTTTGCTCTTGCGGTAATTTTATCGCAAAAACCAATAAAATTTTCTTTGTATGGTATTGTAATATTAAAACCAACAAATCGTTTATCTTTTCTATAATTATAAAAAAACTTATCTATGTTTTTTTCTTGTACCTCGTATTTTCTATAAATAAAATTATTATTTCTTGACCAATAATTATGTATGAATGGCGATAATGAATGACTCAGTTTTTTTGCTACAATGCCTATTTTTTTTTTATTCATTTAGATACTTCTTAATATCTTTAAAAAATTAATAATATCTATACCTATAATATTAAAATAACTGCCGTATATATCTTTAAAAAAAAAATTTCCTTTTTCTTCTATATTATAACAACCTACAGCTTTAGACACTTGTTTAAAGTTCTTATTAACGTAATTATTTATATCTCTCACTCTTGTATTTTTAAAAGTAATATTAGTTTTTGTAAGAGTACTTTTAATAAGATTGTTATTGATCATAAAAATCATTGCTGTGTAAAGTTCGTGAGATTTATTATTAAATGCTTTAAGGGTTCTTTTACAACATTCAGGATTGCCACATTTATAAATTGTTTTTTTTTTAAATAGGATTGTTGTATCAAAAGTTACGATAATTTTATTACTATATTTTTTAGAAAGATATTCGGCCTTAGCTTTTGCAATTTTTAATGCATCGTATTTATCATTATTTAAATCTTTTACTTTTTTTTCATCTATATTAGGTGATCTGTACTGAAATCTAAAATTTATTAATTTAAATATTTTTCTTCTAGATTGGCTTTTAGTACCTATGATAACCTGTTTTACTAATTGTGGATTAAATGAGTTATTCATGAAATTTTCGAGTTTTTAACAATAAAATTACCTTTAATTTATTAATATTAAGTTATCAACATTTGTTATTAAATAACTAAAAAAGTACTTAAATATAGGTTTTTTTGAATAAGAAGATGTTAATCCCCATCATTCGACATACAACAACATATCTAAATATAAATATATATATTTTCTCTTCATTTTTTGTTATATACCATATCAACGTATCTAACTATCTAGGTAATTTCCAATATGCATTTAAACGAACTAAAAGATAAAAAACCTCAAGAACTATTAGATTATGCTGAGTCTTTAGGTATTGAAAACGCCTCTGGTTTAAAAAAGCAAGACATATATTTTTCTGTTCTAAAGAAATTTGCGGAGAAAAATGAAGAAATTATAGGTGAAGGCGTATTAGAAACAATGCAGGATGGATTTGGATTTTTAAGGTCAGCAAACTCTAATTATCTTCCAGGACCAGATGATATATATGTTAGTCCAAATCAGATAAAGAAATATGGTCTTAGGAAAGGTGATACCCTTGAGGGACCTATCCGACCTCCCAAAGATGGTGAAAGATACTTTGCTCTTGTAGAAACAAATAAAGTCAACTTCATTGAAATTGCTAAAAATAATAAATTCAAGACAAATTTTGATAATTTGACCCCTCTTTATCCTGAGAAGAAATTTAATCTAGAAACGGAAAAACCAGACACAGATTTATCATCTAGAATTATAGACATTATTGCACCAGTTGGTGCTGGTCAAAGATCTTTAATTGTTGCACCTCCAAGGTCAGGCAAAACAGTAATTTTACAAAAAATTGCAAAATCAATTGCAGAAAATTTTCCTGATGTTTATCTAATGGTTCTATTAATAGACGAAAGACCGGAAGAAGTTACAGATATGCAACGATCTGTTAAAGGTGAAGTAATTAGTTCAACATTTGATGAGCCAGCTGCAAGACATGTTCAAGTTGCAGAAATGGTTATTGAGAAAGCTAAAAGACTAGCTGAAAATAAATATGATGTAGTAATTCTCTTAGACTCTATCACAAGATTAGGTAGAGCATACAACACGGTTGTGCCATCAAGTGGTAAAGTTTTAACAGGTGGTGTAGATGCTAATGCATTACAAAGACCTAAAAGATTCTTTGGAGCTGCCAGAAACATAGAAGAAGGGGGTTCGTTAACTATTATTGCTACTGCTTTAATAGAAACAGGTAGTAGAATGGACGAGGTCATCTTTGAAGAATTCAAAGGTACTGGTAATTCAGAAATTGTCCTCGACAGAAAATTATCTGATAAAAGAACATATCCTGCAATCGATGTTCAAAAGTCAGGCACCAGAAAAGAAGATTTACTCTTAGATGCTGGGGATCTCCAAAAAGTCTTTATTTTAAGGAAAATTCTATCATCAATGGGCACTGTAGATGCTATGGAATTCCTTCTAGATAAGATGAAAGACTGTAAAACTAATGAAGAATTTTTCAGTAGTATGAATCAGTAATTTTATTAACGATTAAAACCAATTCACACCTTCTTTCTCACAAAGCTTTTTTAACCTTAAAGGATAATCAGTTATAATTCCATCAACACCGTATTCTATCATTCTCAACATCTCATATTTTTCATTAACAGTCCAAACGTTCACAGGAAGTCCTTCCTCATGAGAAATTCTAACCATGTCTTTATCTATATCTTTACGTTTAGGATGCCATGCCTTCCCGCCTAATGTTTTGATCAACCTGGGTAACTCTCTGCTATCGCTATCGTATAACGGCATGAAGTCTAACCAAGGCGATTTATCATAGATTTTTCCTTTAAGCTCAGATGTTAAATAGCCTCTTGAGATCTTGGAGTCTATGTTTTTTATTTCTCTTAAAACTCTCCAATCAAAAGATGAGTAGATTACTTTATCTTTAAATTCTGTTTTATTGACCTTATCAATTATTAAATTTGCCATTACATCTGGAGGTGGTGTTAAATTGTCCTCAACGGGTGTTGATTTAATCTCTATATTAATTATTAAATCATCTGAAATATTATTTGATGTTAATTCAAGTAAATCAGATAACTTAGGGATTTTTATTTCACCTAAACTTTTTTGATTATCAAATCTTCTCCCATATTTAGATTTTTTATCAATTGATCCAATTTTAAATTTTGATAACTGATCATAACTTAAATTGAAAATTTTAATATCATCATTCTCAATCCATTTACCTTCGCTATCTTTTGTGAGCGCTGGGTTTAATCTAAAATCGTGATAAACGACTGGAATTAAGTCTTTGGTTAGTAAGATATCTGTTTCGTAAGCGGTAATTTTATTTTCAAACAAATACTTAAAACTCTCTAAAGTATTTTCTGGTAGGTCTCCCCTAGCCCCTCTATGACCATAAATTTTAATGTGATTTGGTTTTGTTAATATCATTGATTATTTTTTTGTTCTTTCATAGGTGGACTAGAATAATTATAAATTTATAATAACCAAGTTTTGTTTAAGTCTGGGACAATATATTCAAACTTTACCCCCTTGGTGAAAGCTCCAGTTATTGGTTATAGAATTTCTGGAGATGACGTTTTGAATATTTTAAATAAAATTTCAAAAAAAAATTTTTCTAAAGATCACTCTTTAATCCGAATAGTTAAAATTTATCAAAAAGATGAGTCTATATTGGATGAGTGTAGTGTGGTATATTTTAAATCTCCCAAATCCTTTACTGGAGAGGATGTCTGTGAAATTTTTTTACACGGCTCACCACTTATAGCTAGTCAGTTCGAGCAATTATTAAAGGATCTAAAAATTCCAGGCTTACGATTGGCAAAAAATGGAGAGTTCTCTTACAGGTCTGTTCTAAATAGCAAGAATTCTCTCAAACAAGCTAAGGCTATTAATGGAATTATTTCTAATGAGAGCTTTTCAGGCTTAGAATATAACAAAAAACTTCTTTTTGAGGGAGATATTGTCAGCGGTCTTGTTCCTCTCAGGGAGGAGGTTATAAATTTATTCTCAGAAATTACTGCATCGATTGACTTCGTTGACGACGAGGTCTTTAATTTTAATCAAATAAAGAAAAAGATAAGAAAATTTTTCACTAATTGTAATAATTTATTACATAAAAATAGAACAAATATAGAACAAAAAAACATATGCAAAATTATGTTGGTAGGCCCAGTAAATGTAGGTAAATCGACTCTATTCAACAAAATTATTGACAAAGATAGAGCAATTGTCACAAATATCAAAGGCACTACAAGGGATATTCTTTCACATGAATTTGTAATTAATAGCAATCGATTTGAAATCTTCGATACAGCAGGGCAAAGACCCAAACAAGGTAAAATAGAAAAATATGGCTATAAAAAAGCACAAAAAATATCGAGTGAGATAGACCATTTTTTTGTTCTAATCGAACAAAATACTAAAAAATCAGATATATCAACACTTCTCAAGGATTTCATGATACATAAGAATTTCAGCTTAATTGAGACAAAATCTGATATATATAAGTATAAAACAGTGAATATCAAAATAAACCATAGTCTAGAAAGGGATAAAATATACCAGAAATTAAAATTATCTTCGATTCATCGAAAATATGTTAAAAATAAGCATAAAATGACCGATCTTAATTCAGAAGAAATAGACTTTTTGACAAGAATCTTAGAGTATGAACAGGATATTGTTAATGAAAAGGATATTTTAATCATAGCTCAGCTAATAAGAAATATATTAGATGATTTTTCGTTTGAATTTGGTTATATTAACAACGAAGATGTTTATGATAGAGTTTTTAGCAAATTTTGCATAGGGAAGTAGATTGTTTCACGTGGAACATTATGATGTTGTAATTATAGGGGCAGGTCATGCTGGAATAGAAGCGGCTAATATTTCTGACAAATATGGTCTTAAAACTGCACTTATAACAAAAAATTACTCAGATTTGGGCAAATTATCATGCAATCCTAGTATTGGAGGGGTTGGTAAGACACACATAGCTAGTGAGGTTGACATTTTAGGAGGCGTAATTTGTAAAATTGGTGACAAATCAGCAATACATTACAGAGTATTAAATCTTTCTAAAGGACCAGCAGTATGGGGCGTAAGAGCTCAAATTGATAGAGA
>QCDA01000003.1 GCA_003281065.1 Pelagibacteraceae bacterium AG-349-E10 | reverse complement strand
AATCAAAGCAATTTGATTGTATTAAATAAGATAAGTGTGATCCAAAACTTGTACTACCAAATCCATCCTCAACAATCACAACTCTATTGGTTTTCTTGACGGATTTATAAATCAATTCTTCATCTAGAGGTTTAATTGATCTTAGATCTATAATATCAGGACTAATCCCTAGTTTTTCAATTGAAGGAAGAGCGTTTAATATTCTTTGAACAGACATTGAAAAACCAATAATAGTTACATCTTTACCTTCTTTAATAAGATTGCCTTTACCAATAGGAATTAAAAAATCGTTCTCTTCTGGAACGTTAGTTTTTTCTTTATAGAGTAACTCATGTTCTAAAAAAACAACAGGATTGGAATTTCGAATAGATGATTTTAATAAACCTTTTGCATCTCTTGCATTTGAAGGAGCAATTACTATCAAACCTGGAATATGAGAGAACCAAGATATAAAACATTGGCTATGTTGTGCTCCAACTCTAGCCGCAGCACCATTTGGGCCTCGAAAAACTATAGGAACATTTATTTCTCCACCTGACATATATAAAGATTTAGCAGCAGAATTTACTATTTGATCAATTGCTTGCATAGAAAAATTAAAAGTCATAAATTCACATATAGGCTTAAGCCCTGCCATGGCTGCTCCAATAGCTAAACCTGTAAAACCATGCTCAGAAATAGGAGTATCTAAAACCCTTTTTGATCCAAATTTATCAAGAAGCCCTTGAGTTACTTTATATGCACCATCGTATTCAGCTACCTCTTCTCCTAAGAGAAAAACATCTTTGTCTAATTTCATTTCTTCCTCAATAGCCTGATTCAATGCCTCTCTCATAGATATTTCTTTTTCAGACCAATTCTTTTCACCTGAATTTTCTTTTTTTTGATTTAAAAGAGAATTCATTGAAATATTAACTTCTGTTGTAAGTGGCTCAGATCCGTTGGAGATGACTTTTGGAGATTTTTCAATTGGTTTTTCTAGTATCTCCTCTATTTCCTCACCATCAACTTTAAGAAGAGCAATCTCAGTATTAACACTTATATTTTCGGTACCCTCTTTGATTAATATTTTCTCAACTTTACCATCATCGGGTGACTCTAGTTCCATAGTAGCTTTATCAGTCTCAATTTCTGCTAAGATATCTCCTGAAACTACACTATCTCCCTCTTTAACTAACCATTTTACCAAGTTACCTGTTTCCATTGTTGGAGATAAAGCTGGTAGAAGTATTTTCATAAATATACCTCAGTGTATAATTCTTTTAAATCTGGAAGTGGCGACTCAAGTGAAAATTTTTCTACATCTTTAATTTGTTTCTTAATATCACTTTCAATATCTTTAATTGTGTCCTCTTGAATTTTATAATCATTTAATAAAGTTTCTTTCATCATTAACACAGGGTCTATCTCTTTCATTTTATTTACTTCATCTTTAGTCCTGTATAGACCAGGATCAGACATTGAATGACCTCTAAATCTATATGTATCCATTTCGATAATGTAGGGCTTAGAATTTTTTTCGATATATTCTCTTGCCCTTATAGCTGACTCACTTACATTAAAAAAATTCATACCGTCTACTTTTTCACCTTTAATGCCGAATACAGTTGCTCGTTCGTACAACTCACCTCCTGCTGCAGACCTTCCAATAGATGTACCCATTCCATATTTATTGTTTTCGATAATAAATAATACTGGTAACTCCCAAAGTGATGCTAAATTAAATGCCTCAAATACTTGGCCATTACTCATAGCTCCATCCCCTAAATAGACTCTTGAAATCTTTTTTTCGTTTCTGTATTTATGTGCAAAACCTATACCAACGCCTAAAGGTACTTGTGCTCCAACAATACCGTGTCCACCATAAAATCTATTAGCTTTGGAGAACATGTGCATTGACCCGCCCTTGCCTTTTGAAATTCCATCTTTCCTTCCAGTTAATTCAGACATTACTAGTTTAGGATCTACTCCACGAGCTAATATATGTCCATGATCTCTATAAGCAGTGATAACAGTATCCTCTGAGTTGATAGAAGAGAGAATACCTATGACAACAGCCTCTTGGCCAATGTATAAATGACAAAAACCTCCAATTTTTCCAGCTCCATATAATTGAGCAGCTTTTTCTTCAAATTTTCTAATTAAAAACATTTTTTCGTAAAACTTAAGTAACTGGTCATTTGTAAAATTAATTTTGTTTTTTTTATTCATCTTAATCTAATTTTAATATGGTCTCTCCATCTTGAATATTAGGATTATTCTGCATTGTAATTTCATCAATATAATCCTCTTTATTAGAATAGAAAGAGTGTAAATCAATATTAATATCTAACATTTTTTGATCGAGATTGGATTGCAATTTTTTGTACATTTTTTCCTCAAATTGATAAATTAAGTAATTTCCAATATTGAACTTTCCATAAACTGTGTGATATATCAGGTAAATCAATACAAATATAAAAAAGAAATTTATTAAACTACTAGCTTTTAAAAACTTCACTTAATTCACCAGCATACCCTTTAATATTGTCATTTTCTGATATTCTAAGTAACTGATTATATTTTGCAACTCTATCAGATCTAGCTAATGAACCAGTTTTTATCAGAGGGCAGCGTGAAGCAACAGCTAAATCTGAGATAAAAGAGTCTTCAGTTTCACCTGACCTATGAGACATAATAGATGCGAAACTATTTTCTGTGGCTAGCTTGATAGCCTCTAAAGTTTCTGTAACTGTGCCTATTTGATTCAATTTAATTAAAATACTGTTAGCTTGTTTTTCATCTATTCCAGTTTGCAATTTTTGTATATTTGTAACAAAAAGATCATCACCAACTAATCGTATTTTTGAACCAAGTTTATTTGTGATCTTTACCCAACCTTCATAATCCTCTTCATTAAGTGCATCTTCAATTGAAAAAATAGGATAGTTTTTACAAATATTTTCATAAACACTAATCATTTCTTCAGTTGAATATGAGTTACCTTCGAAATTATATTTTCCATCAGAGTAAAACTCACTTGAAGCTGCATCTAATGAAATTTTAAAGTGATCATTTAATTTAAAGCCTGCTTTTGAAATTGAATTACATATTAAATCTAGAACATCTAAATGAGATTTTAAATTAGGAGCAAAACCTCCTTCATCACCAAGATTAGTATTTAAAGATCTAGATTTTAATTCTTTTTTTATATTGGTTATTACAGAATGTGTTGAAGATAAAGCTTCAGTTAAAGATTTAAATCCTATTGGTAAAATCATAAACTCTTGAAAATCAACGTCATTATCAGCATGTTGTCCACCATTTATTACATTCAACATTGGAACTGGAATAATTAAATTATTTAAACCCTGAGAGAGAAATATCGCACCAAAGTTTGCATAAGACCAAGCCTTATAGTAAGCAAGACTAAGAGATAAAATAGCGTTTGCTCCATAATTTGATTTATTTTCTGTGCCATCTAAATCTATTAGGTGTTGATCAAATTCTCTGAAATCAGCAAAGCTTTTGTCTAAAATTTTTGGTTTTATCATTTTGTTAACATTAGATACAGCTTTTAAGACACCTTTGCCACTCATTCTATTTGGATCTAAATCTCTTAATTCTAGTGCTTCAAATTTACCTGTGGATGCTCCTGATGGAACCATTCCACGAAAAGGATATGGTATATTTTCAAATATCATTTCACATTCTACAGTTGGGTTGCCCCTACTATCAAAAATTTCTCTTGCTGTTATATTTTTAATTTTCATTTATTTTGCCGCCTTATTTATTTTGTTTATAGCATTTAAGAGTTCTGGCATTTTATGTAAATATACCATATTAGGACCGTCACTTAATGCCGTTTCTGGGTTAGGGTGAGTTTCAATGAAGAAACCTGCAATCCTTAAAGATGAAGCAGCTTTCGATAATGGTGTCACATACTCTCTAGCACCTCCACTTTTTTTACCCAATCCACCAGGTAGTTGCACACTGTGAGTTGAGTCAAAAATAATTGGGTATCCAAATGTTTTCATTAAATGAATACCTTTAAAGTCATTTATTAAATAATTATATCCAAATGAATTTCCCCTTTCAGTTATTAATATTTTTTTGTTATTTTCATTTTCAATTTTATTGATGATATTTGAAACTTCTTTATGTGATAAAAACTGTCCTTTTTTAACATTTACAATCTTTTTTGTTTGTGCAGCAGCTTTTATTAAATCTGTTTGCCTACATAAAAAAGCAGGAATTTGTATTACATCAAGAAATTCAGCCAACTTATCAACTTGAAAAGTCTCATGAACGTCGGAAGTGATAGATATTTTTAAATCTTTTTTGAGATTTTTTAATATATCTATTGATTTATCAAGCGAAATTTTATGACGTATTGTTTTATGAGAGCTTCTATTAGCTTTGTCAAAACTACATTTGAATACTAAATTAAACTTTTCTTTTTTTGTATATTTAATAAGAGATTGCGCAACTTTTCTGACTAATTTTTCATTTTCTAATAAGCATGGGCCAGATATTAAAGTTAGTCTATCAGTATCATTTTTAATAAGATTTTTAGATAATTGGACAGATCTAGGCATTTTTATTCATTAAACTATTTTTTATGAATGAGAAAAATATAGGGTGAGGCTTAAACGGTTTAGATTTCAACTCAGGATGAAATTGAACACCGAGGAACCATTTGTGATATTTATTTTCAATAATTTCTAATAATTTTTTATCTTTTGAAAATCCAGAAAAGACAAGACCTTTTTTTTCTATTGAAGATCTATATTTAGGATTCACTTCATACCTATGTCTATGTCTTTCATGAATTAATTTTTTTTTATAAATCTTTGAGGCTAAAGATTTATGTTTTATATAACAAGGATAAGAGCCCAATCTCATAGTAGCACCTAAGTCATTTTCTTTTGTTCTTATAACCTTTTGATTTTTTTTACTCCATTCGGTCATTAACGATATGACATTATTAGTATGCTTGCCAAATTCAGAGCTACCTGAGTTTTTCATTTTCAAAACATTTTTAGTAAATTCAATAATTGATAATTGCATGCCCAAACATATTCCTAGGAATGGAATTTGATTTTCTCTAGCATACCTAATAGCTTCTATTTTTCCACTAATACCTCTATTACCAAAACCACCAGGTATAAGAATACCTGCGGCCTTAATTAATAACTCATCAACATTTTTTTTGTTTATTGTCTCAGAGTCAATCCATTTGATTTTAACATTTACTTTATTGTGAACACCTGCATGATAAATAGCTTCATAAAGAGATTTATAACTATCTTTTAAATGAACATATTTTCCAATTATAAATATATTTAGTTCCTCTTTTGCTCTTGACTCTAATACTTCAAAGTTTGTCCATTTTGAAAGATCTTTTTTCTTTGTAGATTTTATATTTAAATTTTTTATAACTAAGTCATCTAATTTGGATTTTGATAATAAAGAAGGTACTTGGTAAATGCTCCCAACATCATAGGACGGAATAACAGCATTAGTTGGTACGTTACAAAACAAACTAATTTTTTGAATTTCTTCATACTTTATTTTTTTATTACTTCTACAAACAATTATATCAGGCTGAATTCCAGCATTTAAAAGCTCTTTAACAGAGTGCTGAGTGGGCTTTGTTTTAATTTCACCAGATGTTTCTATATATGGAAGTAAAGTTAAATGTATGAGAAGTGTGTCTAGCTGTCTTTCATTTTTAAATTGTCTTATGGCTTCCAAGAAAGGAAGACTTTCAATATCACCAACAGTGCCCCCTATCTCACAAATAATAACATCATCCTTATTTGTTGATTTTTTTATCGAATTTTTAATTTCTTCTGTAACGTGAGGTATTACTTGTACTGTAGATCCTAAATATTCACCTTTTCTTTCCTTTGAAAGTATAGTTGAGTAAATTTTACCAGATGAAATAGAGTCATTTTTAGAACATTTTATATCTGTAAACCTCTCATAATGGCCTAAGTCTAAATCAGTCTCATAGCCGTCATCAGTGACATAAACTTCACCGTGTTGGTATGGGCTCATTGTTCCAGGATCAACGTTTAAATACGGATCTAATTTTCTAATTTTTAGTTTAATGCCTCTAGATCTAAGAAGAGAGGCTAATGATGCAGTGACTATTCCCTTACCTAGTGATGAAACAACACCTCCGGTAACGAAAATTAATTTCACTGATTAGGCACTTCTGGAATCATTTCCTCTATTGTATCGTCTAAAATAATTTCTTCTTGAATAGTTTCTAAATCAGTTGAAGATGAATACTGTTTTGTAATAATTGCGCCCATAAACAAACACCAAAATAGAAAACCAAAACCTAAAACATAAGTAATTTTAGTCATTCCTGAAAAAGAGGATTTATTTGCTGTCATTCCACCTGTAAGAGATGTTTGAGTGCCTAGACCAAGACTTCCACCTTCAGTTTTTTGAAAAAGTATAATTAAAATGAGCACCACTCCAATAATTGCACTAATAATTAAAAAAAGGTTTATCATAATATTATTTAAAGTATTTAATAAATGAAGGTTTTGTTGAAGCAGATCCTACCAAAACCCCATCTAATTTTTGTAAACTTAAAATTTCTTTTATATTTGATAAATTTACGGAACCACCATATAAAATTTTTATTTTTTTAAAAGAATAATTTTTTAATATTTTGGTCAAAAATTGCAAAATATCATTAATTTCTGACATTTTTGGTGTTAATCCAGTACCAATTGACCATAAAGGCTCATAAGCTAATATAACTTCGTTATAAATATTCGATTTTTTGAATATTTTATTTATTTGTTTTTTTAAATAATTTTTAGTTTTTTTTGATTTATAAATATCTACAGGCTCTCCAATACAAACAATGGGTGTAATTTTATTATGCAGACAAAGATCAGTTTTTTTTTGTATAATCAAATCTGTTTCACCAAAATTAGACCTAACTTCTGAGTGACCAAGAATACAAAATTTTATCTTATTGCTAACTAAATCTTGAATATCTATAGATCCTGTAGAAGCACCTTTTCCATGTAAATCTACGTTTTGTGCTGCATAGATATTTTTTGGATATCTAGATTTGAGAGTTAGGTTATAAAAGTTATTAGGACTAGAAATAAGTTTGTATTTCTTAGTACTTGGTAGTTTAGACACTACTTTTGATAAGTTCATACTTTCAGATATATTTAAATATGATTTCCAATTAAATATTATATATTTCATTAGGTTAACTGATATCAAAATACTTATAAAAATGAAAACTAAAAAACTAATAGTTATAATATTTAGTGCTGCACTAGGCATAAGTTTCTTATTTATTGGATTTGGGTCCTATGTAGGTAAAAATTATGTTTTAAAAGTAGGAAACCAAAAAATATCAACAACTGAGTTTTCTAGAGCATACGAAAACTATAAATCAGAAAATGGCCTTTCAAATTTATCAGAACAAGAGGAGTTATTTTCAAAAGTTCAATTTACTAATCAATATGTTAATGAACTAGTTTTTCTTAATTATTTAGATGAAAAAATTAGTATTAGTGAAAACTCAAAAAAAGTAGTTTTAAAAAAATCCTTAAATAATGACGAAATGTTTAGAAATCTAGATGAAGCATCGCTTCAAAATTACTTAAAGGAAATTGAGGGTAATATTTATATTGATTTATTCAATGATAGCCTTGATGCGCAGACGTTAGTTAGTCACGAAATTAATCCAGATCTACTGGTAGAAAAAGAATTAAATATATATGAAATTAAGAATGACGATAATCTTCTCAATTATCAATTAGAGGATGATTTTTACTCCAATAACAAATTATATAAAATTTCAATAAATGAAATAAGTCTCAAAAATTATATTCAAGAAGAACTACTAACTGATGACATTATAAATGAATATTATGAGGCAAATATAAATAAGTATATTGAGCCCATAAATTATAGCTATGAACAAATTATTTTAGATAGTATTTCAAATAAAAATTTTAATGAGCTGAAACAGAGTGATGACTCTCAATTTAAATTATTCGAAAAAGTTGATGAAAAATTAATATTACCTCAAATTCTTGAAATATTAGAAAAACTTAGCATAGGAGATGAAGGTAATAATATTAAAATTGGAGAAAAATACTTTTTTGTAAAACTTTTATCTTTTGAAGAAGAGTATCAAAAGAAGTTAGAGGATGTTTATGAGGATGTAGTAGCGACTTTAACTAAATTAGAAATAGAAAATTTTACAATAACAGATGATGTTAAAAATTTAGATAGCTATATTACAAATCAAATCTTCTTTAGTAATTCATTTAATTTTTTAGAAAATATTCCTGATCAATACAGTTTTATTAACTTTAATCAATCATCTGGAGAAATAAAAAAAGATAATTTCTTATTTCAATTTAATGTTCAAAATATATTTAAAGAAGATCTACCATTAGATTTCAAAGAAAAATTTCTAAATTCTTTTAGTAATTATAAAAAAAATATAGAAATTTCGCATTATGATGAATTATTAAAAAAAGCAGGAACAGTAAAGGTCAACTATTTTACTGACTCTCTAACTATTAAAAATAATTTTATTGAGCCAGATATTTTAGAAAAAATAATTATTATTAAAAAAGATCAAAAATTAAAAGTAGTGTTACCAAATGAAGTTATTTATTTAGATATAAATTCAATTGGATCTATTGACTCTTTAAATATAAAACAAAATATAGTGAATTTAATATATTCAAAAATTATTAAAGAAATAAAAGATACTCTAGATATAGAAGTTGATAACGAACAACTTTTACAACTTTAATATGTATGTTCATGGTAAAAAAGTTTTTCTAGATACTGAAAATACCATTACAATTTATAATAAACTTGCAAATAAATTTAAAGATGTCTCCATTTTAGAGTCAGTCATTGGGGGTGATAATAAAGGAAGATACTCTATTATTCTTTTTAATATATTACAAAATATTGAAATTTTTCATAACTATGTGCTTATAAATAATCAAAAGAAAAAAATTAAATCACCAGACTCTTTTATAAAGGACATTTATAAAAATTTAAAAATTAAAACTATATATGATCAGAATATACCTCTACCCATATTTATTGGTAATGTATCATTTGATTTGTGTAAGTTTACCCTTCCAAAATTAAGTTATAAGCCTGATAAGAATGAAATTGGAATACCACTAGCGCATTTTGTAAAACCAAGAAATCTTATAATAATAGATAATGTTCTTAATGAGACACATTTAATTGAAGTTTCAAATATCAAGAAAAATCCAGTAAAATCACTTAAAAAATTAGAAAAAATACTTAAAGAACCTTTTTCCAAAAATAAAAAATTAAATTTCAGTAAACCTAAAAAATTTAAAAACCATATTAAGAAAGAGGAATTCATTAAAAGAGTTAAGGAAATAAAAAGAGATATTAAAGTCGGTGAAATATTTCAAGCTGTTCTTTCTCAAAGATTTTCTAATGACTATTTAATTGATCCATTTAATTTTTATAGAGCATTAAGATCAATTAATCCCTCACCTTATCTTGTTTTTTTAAACCTAAAAAATTATCAAATTATCTGCTCTAGTCCTGAGACTATGATTAAAGTAAAAAATAAAGAAATTACTCTTAGACCTATTGCCGGAACTAGAAGAAGGGGTAAAAATGAGATTGAAGATAATAATTTAAAAAATCAATTACTTAGGGATAAAAAAGAACTAGCTGAACATTTAATGCTAGTTGATTTAGGTAGAAATGATGTTGGTCAAATTTCAAAAAATAATACTGTAAAAGTAACTGAACAAAATATAATAGAGTATTATTCTCATGTAATGCATATAGTCAGTAATGTTACTGGAGAATTAAAAAATAATTTAACACCTATAGATGTTCTTTTTGCTGGCTTGCCAGCAGGGACTGTTTCTGGAGCACCTAAAATTAGAGCACTAGAAATTTTAGAAAAACATGAGGATATTAATAGGGAATTTTATTCAGGCTCGGTTTTTTATTTAGATGCAAATGGAGATATGGATAGCTGTATTAATCTAAGAACTGCGATGATTAAAAATAAAAAAATATATGCACAAAGTGGAGCAGGTATTGTTTTTGATAGTATACCTGAGAATGAACATATTGAGTGTATCAATAAGGCTAGTGCTTTATTTGAAGCTTACAATTTAGCTCATAACATATAATGATCACTCTTATAGATAATTATGATAGCTTCACATATAATTTGTATCATTGTTTAAGTAAAAGAGATCAAGTTTTAGTTATCAAAAATGACATGATTTTAAAAAATATTGATAAAATTATTAATAGCAAAGGAGTTGTTATATCACCTGGACCAAGTAATCCATTTAATGCAGGAGAATGTCTTGATTTAGTTCATCAAATATACTCATTTATACCAATATTAGGTGTTTGTTTAGGTCATCAAATTTTAGGAGTTTATTTTGGAGCTAAAATAGACACATTAAGTACACCAATGCATGGAAAAGTATCAAATTTAAAAAAAATAAATGAATGTAAGATATATAAAAATATTGATAAAAAGTTTCGTGCAACTAGATATCACTCTTTATACCTAAATAAAAATAATTTTCCTCAAAATTTAAAAATAACAAGCATTTCAGAGGATGATAAAATTATAATGAGTTTTAAACATGAATTATTTTCTATTTATGGTGTGCAATATCATCCTGAGAGTATTGAAACTCTTATGGGTTCAAAGATTTTAGAAAATTTTATGGATTGTATATGAAATTTAAATTAGATGACTCAATAACTAATAGAAATGTTGAATATGCTATTAAGTATTTATTTGACTCAGATAATATTTCTCATCAAGCGATTATTATTTATCAATTAAATAAATTAATAAATAATAGCGATATACTTTTATCTTTAAGAAAATTTATTTTTAAAAATTCTAATAAAATAAAACAATATTCTAATTCTTTGGATACATGCGGGACTGGAGGTGATGGGTTAAAGACATTAAATATATCAACAACAGTAGCTATATTGTTATCATCTGTTGATATTCCAATTGCAAAACATGGTAATCGTGCTGCTAGCTCATTAAGTGGCTCTTCTGATATTATTTCTGAATTGAATATATCTAGTGAAAAAGACTCGAAGAAAATAATTAATAAAATATCAAATGATAAATTTGTCTATTTAAATGCACCTTTTTTTTACCCAAATCTTAGTAAAGTTGGAGAAGTTAGAAAAAAATTAGGTATAAAAACGATATTTAATTATATGGGCCCTACATTAAATCCATTAGGCGCTAAATATCAAATATTAGGTACTGTGAATAAAAACTCAGCAGAAATAATGTTAAAAATACTATCTAAAATTAATAATAAAAATTCTACAATTTTTTTCTCAGATGATGGATTAGACGAAATAAGTATATTTGCTCCAACAAATTTTTATTTCAAAAGAGGAAAAAATATCACTAAAAAGAAGATATCTCATACAAAATATAAAAAGTACCTTTCATCTAAATTAAATTTTAAGGATATTAAAGGAGGTATTCCCTCTTATAATGCAAGCAGGCTGATTGAATTATTTCAGGGAAAAAAAGATAGTTACAGAGATATAACTATTATTAATTCAATTTACGCAATGCAAACAATAAAACCGACTATTAAATTTGATGAATGCTTTGATATATTAAGTAATTCTCTTGATACGTCTAAGGCTTTAAATCATTTAAACAAAATTAAAAAATAATGAATATTTTAGATAAAATAGTTTTAGAAAAAACTAATCATACAAAATATTTAAAACAAAAAACTAATAAAAAAAAGAATTCTAAATATAGTAAATCGAAATACTTTCTTAGTGCAATAGAAAGTAATCTAAATATTAACAAAAATGCTCTTATCGCTGAATTTAAAAGATATAGTCCTTCGGTTAAAAATTTTAATAAAATAAAGTATATTCAGGATATTCTCGAACAATATCATAAATCAAAATGTTGTTGTATATCCATCTTGACTGACAAAAATTTTGGTGGAAGTTTAAATGATATAACAATTGCAAAAAAAATTACTGATAAGCCAATTATTAGAAAAGATTTTATAATAAATGAAACACAAGTATTTGAAACTAAAGAATTTGGTGCAGATGCTTTATTGTTAATTGCAAAAATTTTATCTAAATCAAATATAAAAAAATTACATAATTTGGCAATTGATATTGGTCTAGATGTATTAATAGAGATTGAAAATATTACTGAAGCAAGGAAAATTGAGGGTATAGATGCAAAATTGATTGGAATTAATAATAGAAATCTAAAAGAACAAAAGATTGATATAAATAAATCAATAAAACTATCTAAAATATTAAAAAATAAAATAATAATTAGCGAAAGTGGAGTTACAGTTTCAAATATAAAAAAAATTAAAAAAGAAAGTGGAATATCTTCTTTTTTAATAGGTGGTAGTATTTTAAAAAATAATAATAAAATTAAATATATAAATAGATTGTATGAGGCTTAATGAGTTTATCACACTTCAATAAAAAAAATAAAAATATTGAAATGGTTGATATATCAAAAAAAAATAAAACAAAAAGATTTGCTGAGGCAAGATCTTTAATTGAAATTGATAAAAAACTTTATTCAGTAATCAAAGGTGATAAAGAACTTAAAAATAATTTATTTAACACAGCCAAAATTGCAGGTATTTATGCTGCCAAAAATACCTCACACCAGATACCTTTAACACACAATATTCCAATAGATTATGTTTCTTTGACCCTTAATTTAAGAGACGAGGTATATATAGAAATAAAAAGTGTTGTGAAATCAAACTACTCAACAGGATTAGAGATAGAAGCCTTAAATTCTGTTTCGTGTGCCTCTATTACAACTTTTGATATGCTTAAGTCTTTTAAAAAAAAGATAATTATTAAGAAAATTGAAATAATAAAAAAAAGAGGAGGTAAAAACAATATTGGATGATATTTTTAAAACAATTAAATTAATTTCAAGTTATCTTCCAAAAAATAAATTTTCATCAATTTTTAGTCAAAATCTAAATAATAATCATTTAATCAAATCTAATATAGTGATTAAGAAAAATATACCTCCTCAAAATCAATCATCAATGGATGGTATAGCAATTACAAATATTGGAAAAAAATTTAAAATTATTGGAAAATCGAAATTAAATATTTTTAATAAAATAAAGGTAAATTCAAATGAGTGTTTAATTGTAAAAACTGGGTCACTAATTCCTGATAATATAAAATATATAGTTCCCCAAGAACAAATTTTTATAAATGAAGGAAATGCTTATGTAATTAATTTTAATAAAAATAATAAATTCATAAGAAAAAAGGGACATATCTTCAAAAAAGGTAGTAAAATTGATTTTCAGAATAAATATTTATCTTTTTATGAATTGAGCAGTATAAAAAGCCTGAAAGATATAAAAGTCAAAATACTACAACCATTAAAATTTAAAATTATTTCGACAGGTAGCGAATTTACCAAAGGTCATTTTATTCTCCCTACAAATGGTTATTATTTAAATAATTTTATAAAAAAGAATAATCATATTGTTGATAAGAATATTCATATAAAAGACAATCAAAAATTGTTACTAAAAGAAATAAACAATTCTAAATCAGATATTACAGTTATTATTGGGGGTACAGGTAAAAGTAAAGATGATATTAATTTTGAAAATTTTAATTTAATTATTGATGGTCTTGATTTAAAACCAGGTAGACCTTTTAAATTATTTATAAAGAAAAATAAAATTTATATGTTTTTTCCTGGAAACCCTTGTTCTTCTTTTGTATTAACCAATATAATTATTAAATCATTAATCGAGATTTATAATAATAGAAAATTGCAGATTAAATATGATTTAATGGATATCAATAAAGTCAAATTTAATTTTAAAAGTTTGAAAAGAAAATCTTTTTTATTTGGTTTAAGAGATCAAAAAAGTATTAAAGTATTTAATAATCAAGAAAGTTCTAATTTAAAAAATATATTGTATGCAAATTGTCTGATTTATTATGATAGAACTAATAAACTAAGAGTATATCAAATAAATGACTAAAAACGCCAAAAAGCTTTTAGATTTTTTGAGAAAATATATTGAGAAAAACAAAATATCTCCTAATTATGAGGAAATGAAAGAACACATGGGTTTAAAGTCTAAATCTTCGATATTCCAGTATTTAGAATATTTAGAAGAACAAGGTCACATCAAAAAAGATAAATTAAAATCTAGATCTATTGAATTAAATAATTTAATTCCATTTTATAATACGATATCTGCGGGTAAACCTTTGGATAATCTAAATCAACAAATAGAATATATTGATGTAAATAATTTTATAAAATCAAATAGAAGTAACTGTGTCGCTTGTAAAGTAAATGGTAATTCAATGGAGTCTTATGGTATTTTTGAGGATGATATAATTATATTAGAGAAAGTTACAAATTATAGTTCAAATGATATTCATGCTATTCAGATAGATGATAGTGAAATAACTCTGAAAAAAATTAAATTAATCAAAGATGAAATTGAAATATTTGGCGACCATAAAAATTTTTCATCAATTAAATATAGAAAAGATAGGATAAAAATATTGGGTAAGATGATTAATTTAGTCAGAAAATATTAATGATTGTAACTAGATTTGCTCCCTCTCCTACTGGAAATTTTCACATGGGCAGTTTGAGGACTGCAATTTACAATTTTTTATTTGCAAAAAAAAATAAAGGAAATTTTCTATTGAGAATAGAAGATACAGATAAAGAGAGATCAAAAAAGGTTTATGAAGAAGAAATCTTAAAGATATTTAATATTTTTAAACTTCAATATGACAAACTTAGTTATCAATCTAAAAATTTAAGTATTCATCAAGAATATTTAGAAAAACTCATATCAAATGATATGGCATATCATTCAAAGGATGGGCCTTATAAGTTCAGAGTGAATAGAGATACTGAATTTTTTGAGTATGATGATTTAATTTTAGGGAAAATTAAAATCCCATCTAATACTATAGAAGATTTTTCAATTGCAAGATCTGACAAAAGTCCAACTTTTATATTATCAAACTTAATTGACGATAATTTAGAGAATGTGACTAATGTCATTCGCGGAAACGATCATACTACTAATTCAATCAAACAAATTATGATATCCGATGCTTTAAATTTTAAAGATATAAAATATGCTCATATACCCCTAATACACGATATCAATGGCAAAAAGCTATCAAAAAGAAATAATATTACTAATGTAAATGATTATTTGAGTAAAGGTTACCTATCTGACTCCATATTTAATTTTATCATTAAATTAGGTAATAATTTCAATGATATTGAATATTTAGACATTGAAGATGCAATTGAAAATTTTAATTTATCTAAAACAGTTTTATCACCAGCTAAATTTGATATTGAAAAGTTAGATTTTATTAATCGTCATTATCTAAATAAATTATCTTTTATAGAATTTAAAAATTTTTTAGAGAAGGACATAGAAAAAAAAGTATCTAATTTTAAGTTGGAACTTGTTTACATAGATATATTAGAAAGATGTAATAAATATACTGATATAAATATAGAAGTATCAAAACTATTGAATTTTTTTGAAAAAAACATTGCCCTTGAAATTGATGAAAATGAAAAAGATTTAATTAAAAGAATTTATTCAATTATTAATAGTTTGCATGATAATGATAATGCTTTATTAATGCTTGAAAAAAATGACTTACCTCTTAAGAAAATAGGAAAGATTATTAGAAAAATTACGGTAAATTTTGAGTCCAAAATACCAATTGAAAAAATTTTTTTATTCTTTGGTATTGAAAAAGTGAAAGAAAAGTTATTATTATACTTATATGATTGATGAAAAACGATTTAAATTAGTCGATACTAAAACTGGTAAAGAGTATGAATTCGATGGGATCAAAGGGTCTATTGGGCCAGATGTAATTAACATATCATCTCTTTATAAGAAGACAGGTTTATTTACATATGACCCTGGTTTTACATCAACTGCAGCTTGTAACTCTAAAATAACATACATTGATGGCGAAAAAGGTATTCTTCAATATAGAGGTTATCCTATTGAGGAACTTGCTAATAATAGTTCCCATTTAGAAGTTTGTTATTTACTTATGCATGGAGAGTTGCCATCAGAGAGTGATAAAAATGAATTTGAGGAAATAATTAAAAACCACACATTGCTAAATGAACAAATTATTCAATTTTATAGAGGTTTTAGAAGAGATGCACACCCTATGGCCATGATGATTGGAATTGTTGGTGCTTTATCATCATTTTATCATGACTCTTTAAATATTGAAGATCCTGAACATAGAATGATTGCGTCTCATAGAATTTTAGCAAAGATGCCAACCATAGCCGCAATGGCTTATAAATACTCTGTAGGTCAACCTTTTGTTTATCCTGTTAATAAACTTAATTACGCAGATAATTTTTTACATATGTGCTTTGCAACACCAACAAAAGAATATGAAATAAATCCTCTTTTTTCAAAAATAATGGATCAAATCTTCATTCTTCATGCTGATCATGAACAAAATGCTTCAACGTCGACTGTAAGAACTGCTGGCTCATCCCTAGCAAACCCATATGCTTGCTTATCAGCTGGTATTTCATCACTTTGGGGAAAATCTCATGGTGGTGCAAATGAAGCTGTAATAGATATGATTGATGAAATAGTTTTAAATGATTTAAAACCTAAAAACTTTATAGAAGAGGTAAAAAATAAAAAAAATAAAATAAGATTGATGGGTTTTGGACATAGAGTTTATAAAAGTTATGACCCTAGAGCTAAAGTTTTAAAGAAAAGTACAGAAGACTTATTCAAGGATTTAAAAATTAAATCAAAAGAACTCGAAATAGCTAAAGAAATTGAAGAGTTAGCTTTAAACGACTCATATTTTAAAGAAAAAAATCTATACCCAAATGTTGATTTTTACTCAGGAATTCTTTTAAAAGCGCTGAATATACCTACTACAATGTTTACACCAATTTTTGCAGTTGGAAGAACAGTAGGCTGGCTATCACAATGGAAAGAAATGATAGAAGATAAAGAATTTAAAATAACAAGACCCAGACAGTTATTTACTGGAGATAAAGATAAGTCCTATAAAAAAGTGCCTGATAGAGAGAAAAAATCAATATTTAATTTATTATGGCTTAAGAAGACTTTTCTAAATAATCAGTAATTATGCTTGAACGAAAGTTCTCAAAATTGCAACTTTTAATTCCATCAAACATATTTTTTCGATAATTATAAAGCTTATCTTTATTAAATTTTAAAATTGTGAAAAAATTTGACAAGTTAGTAGCTGTAAAATCATTTTGAATAAACTCTTTTACAATTTCTTTTTTATTAAAGATGTTAACTAATGATAAGTATTTAGATCTAACGAACAATTTAAAGATAGAATAATTTATAATATTCGCTTTATAAAAAATTAAGTGTGGTATATTTGAAAAACATAATTCTAAATGAACAGTGCCTGAACAAGCAAAAGCAAAATCTAGTTTAGATATTTTTTTATAGTAGGAGTGATCATTCAAGTGTATTTGTATATTAGTGTTATCTTTAAAGTAGTTTTTTATAAATTCATAATATTCTTTTGTAACAAAAAAATTAAAAACAAGTTCTTTATATTTTTTAAGATTTAAAAGTAATTTCTTAATTATAAGAATATTTTTATATATTTCTTGTTGTCTACTTCCCAAAAAAATACCAATATTACTGATTTCATTATTATTATTAGAGTAATAAGTTTTGTTCTTTAATGGATGGCCAATATAATCGTAGATATCTGAGTTGTAATAACTTTTTTCAATACTAAATATTGAAAAAATCCTATCAAAATTCCTATTAATAAATTTTGCTTTGCTTGATTTCCAAATAAAAACTGATGGTCCAATAATTTGACAATATTTTACGTTATTAGACTTAAATTTTTGAATGTAAAATTTTGAAAAATCAAATGAATCTACAAAAAAAATATGAGTAAATAAATGTGTATCAATAATTTCTTTAATTTTAATTCTGAGATTAAAAAGATATTTTAAATTGCGAACAATATCTACAAATCCCATAATAGGGTTAATTTTAATATTTGTTAAATCATTAAATTCTAAGAAGCCCTCATCTATACCAAAAGTAAATATTTGATTTTTATTAATTTTAAAAAAATTATCATCAAGTATTGTTTTAACAATTTGCCTTCCAGATTGCTCAAGAGTTATGAATAAAATCTTCATCTTATAATACAATTAAAGAAATATTATTTGCTCGTATTTTTTTTAAAAAATTATCTTTTTCCGAAATTAAAATATTATTATTGAATAAACAAATTACACGAAATTTATATTTAATAAGTAACTTAAGTGTTTCCATGCCTATTATAGGAAAATCAATTTCATCAATTTGATTTGATTTTTTAGATTTTACAAAAATCAAGTCATTGAATTTAGTACTTATTTTACCAATTTTATTAATCATGTCGTTTGTACCAAATATATCCTCCATAGCTAGTACTCTATCGCCATTTAAAATAAATGATTGTGCTATATTCATAGAGAATATTTTTTTTAAAAAGCTTTTTTTAATTTTTAATTTACTAATATTTTTTTTATTTTCATTGTGAAGATACTCATCTTGATAAGAAACTAGCATTTTTTTTAATATTTTTTTTTGAGAGAGAAGTGTGAGTTTATTGTTATATAAATACCTTTTTAAAATTTTTGATTGATCATTAATATTATTAAGGAAAATATCCTTTGATATTAAAAGCTTAGATTTAATTGATAAATTAATCTTATCAATAGAAGGAAGCTCAACATATCCAATAATCATGATTTTCTTAAATTTTTTAGACTTTATAAATGTTGTAATTTTTTCTATATCTTTAATTTTGAAAAACTTACATTTATCCTTAAATTTTTTTTTTATAAGACTATTTTCATTAATTAAAATAACTTGATTTAATAAATTTTTATTATCTAAAAAATTTGCAACTTCGTAAACAAAAGAACCTGATCCAGCTATGAGGCAGATTTCATTTTTGAATATGGCCAAGTTTTTCATTCAAAATTGATTTATATTCATGAAATATACCTTCGACTTTATCACTAGGTGAAAGGTTTATTTTTTTATTAATAAAACCTTCGTGAATTGAGTTAATTTTATTTATCTCATCTTTGTTGAAATTATTTCTTCTTATTCCAACTAAATTTAAACCTCTTAATTTTGCCCTATTACCAATAGCTAAACTAAATGGTAATACGTTTTTATCTATTCCGCTCATTCCACCTATCATTGAATAAGAGCCTATTGTTACAAATTGTATAACCGCAGACAATCCACCTATAACAACATTGTTAAGAATATTTACATGTCCGCCAAGTGTGACTTGATTTACAAATATGTTATTATTATTAATTTTACAGTCATGTGCGATATGTACACCTGTCATAAAAAGATTATTATCTTTTATGCTAGTCGTCATTCCTCCATCCTTAGTTCCTTTACTAATAGTAACATTTTCTCTAAAAGTATTAGAGTTTCCAATTTTTAAAAAACTTTCTTCTCCAGAGTATTTTAAATCTTGTGGATCACATCCTATATTTGAAAATGGGTAAAAAATATTATTATTTCCTATAGTTGTGTTTCCAGTTATTGATACATGAGATTTTAATTCTGTACCATCACCAATAGAAATATTTCCCTCTATATTACAATATGGACCAACTATAACATTTTCACCTATTAGAACTGAGGCACTAATTGTGCTACTTGGATGAATCAGGGACGTCATGTATCATCGCTGAAAATATACATTGTGCATGTATAACATCATTTACAAGGCATTTGCCTTCAAATTTGTAAACATTTTTAACTTTATTTAAGCGATTAACCTTTAAATTTAAAACATCACCAGGTACTATAGGTTTTCTAAATTTACATTTATCAATGGTCATAAATGAAACACCAGGGTTTTTCATTGAGTCTTTGAGCTTCATTGCAACTGTAAAACATGCAGCCTGAACTATTGCTTCAATAACCAAAACACCAGGCATAAGTGGTCTTCCTGGAAAATGACCTTGAAAAAAAGGTTCATTAATTGTCACACATTTAATTGCATGTGCAGAAATATCTGGTTCAAATTCAATAATTTTATCAATAAGTAGAAAAGGATACCTATGAGGTAATATTTTTTGAATTTCATTAATGTCCATATTTTCTCTGCCTAATTAAAGCCTTTTTCCATTCTTTCATATCAATTGCAGGAAAACCAGCAACTACTGAATTATCTTTTATATTTTTTGTAACGCCACTTTTAGCAGCAACAACTACATTTTCACCAATTGATATATGCCCTGCAAATCCTACTTGCCCTCCAATAGTAACATTATCTCCTATTTTAACGCTTCCAGATATACCTGTTTGTGCTGCTATACATGCATTTTTACCAATAATAACGTTATGAGCTATATGCACCATATTATCAATCATTGAATTTTTACCGATATATGTGATGTCTATTTTTCCCCTATCAATGGTACAAGAAGCGCCAATGTGAACATTATCATCAATAATTGTTATTCCTAATTGTGGGTTTAAATGTAAAGATCCTCTTTTTTTATAATCAAAACCGAAACCTGAAGTGCCAATAGATGTGTTATCACAGACAATAATATTATTTCCAAGTAAAGAGTTTTTTATGACAACATTATTTTTTATAATTGTATTTTTTCCAATTTCTACACCTCTAGAAATTATACAATTTTTACCAATTTCGGCAGATTTATTAATTTTTGAAAATTTTGAAATAAAAGAGCCATTTAAGTATTCATAGTCATCTAAAAAACCTAATTGGTCTTCATGAAAGAATAATTCATTACAGATTAAGTTGTAACAATAATTTAAATTTTTAATAATTGTAACATTTTTATAATAATTTTTATTCTCTTCAATATTTGAAATGATATGAATATTTTTTTTGTTAATTTGCGATATTTTTAAATTAGTTTCCAAAAATAAAAGAGAATTATCTCTAAGACTAGATAAGGAAGAAATGTCTTTAATTTCAAAATTTTTTAAATACTCAATATATAAGATCTCATTTTTTAATAATTCAGCCAATTTTTTCAAATCATATTTATTTTTATATGGAAAAAAATTTGATCTAATAAAATTCATTATTTAAATTTTCAAAATGAAGTGCCAATAGAAAAATTAAAAGATCTAGTTTTATCAGAATTATTTTTCTCAAATGGTTCAGCATAAGAGAATGATAAAGGCCCTATTGGTGTAATAAAATCTAGAGAGGTTCCTAATGAAGCTCTTAAATCTATATCTGAAGAGTTTGTATAGTCGCTATTCCAAATAGAACCTGTTGTGAGAAAAAACTTTATATTTATATTGTCTTTTTCATCAAAAATAAATGAGCTACCATATCCAATAGTTGATGTAAAATATTCGTTACCACCTAAATAAACATTACCGTCGTACGGACCAATTCCTTTGTAATCAAAACCTTTAAAATTTAATCCCCCAAGACCAAATGCATCTATAGTTTTTAATTTTGAATTCAAAGACTCAGCATAACCATAATTATTATTTAAAAATATATAATTTTCGGATTTTGGTAGTTTAAGATAATTATTATTTGTTATAGAAACTTTATAAAAGGCATTATCTGAAATATTCTCTGGAGATAAAGTAAAGTTAATTTTATTTAATTGGCCATTAGTAGGATAAAAATAATTATTTGTAGTGTCATATTTGGCAGAAAGATTTAATTTATAATTATCAAAATTTCCAATATTGTCATTGATAGAGGTTGATGTATTGTTTATTGCAGAGTGCCCTTTAAAAGCTTGATAACTAAGACCAGCACCATAACTTAATTTTTCATTTTGCTTGAAGTTTATATTATAACCTATTCCTCTTGTTGATGCTTTATAGCCAAATGAACCCGTATAGTCATTATCTTGATTGAAAATAGTATAAGTATTAGTGAGGTCCGGATTTAAAATTGGATACTGTTTAAAATTTAAAGAAAATTTAAGATCCTCAGAATTAACTGAAAAATTTGAATTTATACTATTTCCAGACCCAAAAATATTTTTATCCTCTATTCCAAAGTTTACACCTGCTCCAGTATCAGCATTAAAAGTTCCAGCTAAAAGAATATTACCAGTTTTAGTTTCTTCATCTACATCTATAGTTATATCGACAAGCTGGCTATCTATCTTTGTAGACGTGTTTATATCTTTTATATAAGGATACCTTTTGAGATTTTTTATAGATTTTTCCAAAAGAAAATTATTAAAATATTCTCCTGGTTCTATAGATAATTTTGATCTGATTGTTTGATTTTTTGTTATTGAGTTACCACTAATATTGATTTTATTTATAACTATTGGGTCTTTTTTAATTGTCTCGAAAGTAAGATCTAAATCTTGATCGTTGTCATTGACAAAGCTATCAATATATATGTTATGAATATTATTTGAGACCAAATTTGTATTATACAAATCAAGATATTCATCAATTAATGACTTACTATAATAGTTATTATTATTTTTTAGTTTTTTAGTAAATTCTGATGAAATTTTATTTAATATTTCTGCTGCATCATCTTTATATTTAAAATCAACATTTTGAATTTTAATCCTTTTGCCTTCTTTTATATAAAAATAAAGTATGTTGTTATTTAAAGATGACTTTTCAAGTATATATGAAACTTTTACATCGACAAAACCCTCGTCTCTATAAAGAGAAATTATTTTATTTTTATCAAATTCAAAAGTTGAAAAATTCAAATTACTTCCTGATTTAAAAAGATTATAAAATTTAATACTTTGAGAGTTAATTTTTGAATTTAAATAATTATTTGAAAAAAAGTTATTACCAATAAATTTAATAATATTGATTTTTTGTTGTTTATTTTCTTCAACCTCATATATAAGATTCACTCTATCCAGTGAATATTTTTCAACTTTAGCGATTATAGATACATCTCTAAAGCCTTTTGATTTATAAATATTTTTTAAAATTTTAATATCTTTTTGAATATTATTTTTAGTCAAAAAACTATTATTTTTTGATAGTAAATTTTGAATAATTAAGTCATCTCTGACCCAAACATTATTATTAATATATATATTTTCTATAATATCAGCTTCATTAATTGTTAAAGTAAAAAAATTATCAATCTCCTTGTAAGAAATCTCATAAATTAAATCAGATGAAGATAATTCTTTTATTATTTTATTAATATCATTAGTTTCTAAATTTTCGCTAAAGATGTCTAAAGAAGTAATGGATTGTATATCATCTACAGAAAATTTGGATAAACCCTCAAAAATAACAGACTTTGAAAATAAATTCTGTGATATAAAATAAAAAAAAATTACTAGAAAAAAATTTTTAAACATTTGTTTTGTATTTTTTATTCAGTGAAGATATAAAACGTAAAATTGAATTAAATGTATTCAAATTTACAGTCATTGAATTTCTTTTTATTTCACTCATTATATATTTAACTATATTACTATATTGGAGTTTGTTAGATAAATAAAGTTTATGTGCGAAATTATTTATTATCATTAATCTTATTTGCTCAGAATGATTTAATTTGAATAATTGTTTTCGGTAATTAAATATTGAAAATCTTTTATCGATTGGTTTTTCGATATTTAAATTATAATTATGAAAATAGTTCTGATTCATTGTCATTGGTTTAATTTCATAAAAAAAACTTAAAGGTTTTGATAATGTTATGATCATATCATTTAAAAAACAATTAAATGATAAAGTATTATCATTGTAATGAATAATACTATGAATATAGGCCTCCCTGGAGACAAGAAAATCAATTTTATTTAAAGGGATATTATAAATGTAGGAAAGTTCATAAATCTCTAAAATTTTATTAACAAAATTTGATGAGTCAATTAAGTTATTTTTGCCCATCTTCCACTTAGGGTGGGATAATACTAATTTAGAATTTACGTTATTTAGATTTATTTTTTTATTAAAATAAAATGGGCCACCAGAAGCTGTAATAAATATTTTTCTTACATTATCTTTATTTATATTTGAATTTAATAAAGAAAAATGTTCGGAATCCAATGGTATAAAAATATTTTTAGTTTTTTTAATTTTAAGTTGAAGTAAATGGCCACCAGCAATAATTATCTCTTTATTCGCGACAGCGATGATTGATCTTTTATTAAATTTAAGAAAATGATTTATATAAGTAAGTGAATAACTACCAAAATCTAAGAAATATATAATATTTATTTTTTTTTCAAGTAAATTAAAAAAATTTTTTCTATCATCAATATCACTTAAGACATATGATTTATTAATATTGTATCTTTTTTTTTGATTTTCTAATTTTTTATTATTTTTGTAGCAAGTGATACCATAAATTTTTATTGAATTTTTATAAGTATAATTTAAAAGCATGGTACCAAGTTTACCAGTAGAGCCAACTATAACTATCTTAATACTCACGCTAAATAAAATAAATTAATATGAAAAAATATAGAAATTAAAAAAATACTATCCAACCGATCAAGGATACCTCCATGACTACCTAATAGTGGTGAAAAGTCTTTAATATTTAGAGATCTTTTAATGTAAGAAAAGAAAATATCCCCAATAAATAATAAAATAGAAACAAGCATGGATATGAGAATATTAAAATTCATTAAAATTAAGAGTAAAGTAGTGGAAAAAAAGGATATAGATGTACCAGACCATGTTTTGTTAGGACTAATTTTTGGTATAATAAGAGGGCCACGCAAAGATTTACCAAATATATAAGCTATTGTATCATTGAGAAATGAAATCAAAAATAATAGATAAAAAAAATTTCTATCTATGTTAATTAAATAAAAAAGAATTATAGAAAAAAAATAAATTGAGATGACAAATAACTCTTTTTTGTATCTTCCAAAAAGAAAAATACAAAATAAGCATATTAACTGTAAAATGAATATATTCTCAAATAATTCATAGGGAACAAATAAAATAGATATTGTAGTTAAAAAAATAAAAAGAAATAAAATAAATTTGTTTATAATTTTTAAATATAAAAATTCATAACTTATTAGAGTTAACAATAAAAATAGAAATAAAAGATCAAGATTAGTCAGAAAAAAAAATAAAACTACTGCTATTATAATTAAACCTATAACTAATCTACTTATATAACTAGAGACCAAATTTTCTCTCTAATAAATTATATTTTGCAAAAATTTTTGATACATCATTTTTATTTAAATCTGGCCATAATTTTTTTAAAAAAAATAATTCTGTGAATGACGACTGGTATATTAAAAAATCACTTAATCTATTAAAACCACCAGTTCTTATAAGTATATCTGGATCTGGTATGCCAGAAGTCAAAAGATAATTATTTAATTTATTAATATTACTATTTTTAAAATTTTGATGATATTTAAGAGCTGCCTGCTCAATATCATTCTTACCACTATAATTGATATAAATTAATAAAGTTTTCTTATTATTTTTTTTTTGCTTTTCTAATTGATTAATTTTTTTCTTTATCTCACCGCTCAAAAAATTTCTATTACCAATAAATCTTATATTAAATTGAAATGATATTTCATCTTCAATGACTTTGTTTAGAAATTCTAAAAGAATTTTCTTAAGAGTTAATATTAAGTTACTAGATCTGCTTAAATTATTTTTAGATAAAGCAAAAGCAGATACGTATTTTGCGTGAGTATTGTTAAAAATATAATTGGACAATTTAATAATTGTATTAGCGCCCTTTTTATAACCATCATACTTGTTAGTTTTATTTTTTTTGGACCATCTATTATTCCCATCCATAATAAATGCAACGTGATTTAATTTATTTGTCAAAATTAAACTTTTAAGATTTCAGATTGTTTAGAATTAGTTAAATTTTCAATTTCACTTATTGAAGAGTCAGTTATCTTTTGAATTTCATCATGAAATTTTTTACTTTCGTCTATAGAAATTGATTTATTTTTTTCTAAATTTTTTATTTCATCAAGAAATTTTCTTCTAATACCTCTAATAGAGATTTTAAACTTTTCAGATATTTCTGAAATGATTTTTACCAACTCTTTTCTTCTTTCCGCGCTTAACTCAGGAAATTTTAATAGCAAATTAGATCCATCTGTTTGTGGGGTAACTCCAAGATTTGAGTCTAAAATGGATTTTTCTATAGCTTTTACAAGTGATGAATCCCAAACATTAACATTTAAAGTCATGTTGTCTAAATTATTTATATTTGATAGTTGAGTTAAAGGAGTCTTTGACCCATAACTATCAACAACTATTGTTTTAAGAATATCAGGGGAAACTCTACCAGTTCTAATATTTTTTAATTCGATAGAAAATGCATTTATACTTGACTGCATTTCTGAAAAGCAATTTTCCTTATTAAACATTATTCAGTTTCTTTTATAATTGAATAGGAACCTTTTCCCTCAATTATATCAATTATATTTGAACTTTTTGAAATTGAAAAAATTATTATTGGTAAAGAACTATCTTTAGCTAAACTAATTGCTGTAGCATCCATGACCTTAATTTCCTTGTTTAAATACTCTGAATATGAGATTTCTGATATTTTTTTTGCATCTTTATTACTGACAGGATCTTTATCGTAAATACCATCTACTTTTGTACCTTTAAATATAACATCAGACTTCATTTCTGAAGCTCTGAGAACTGCAGCTGTATCTGTTGAAAAAAAAGGATTGCCTGTGCCAGATGCAAAAATAACAACTCGATTTTTGTCAAGGTGATTAGAGGCTTTGTTTTTAATGTACGGCTCAGCAACTCTATTTATACTTATTGCAGTCATAACTCTCGACTCAATTCCAATTTTTTTAAGGTTTGATTGTAAAGCCAAAGAGTTTATTACTGTACCTAACATACCCATATAATCTGAGGTGACTCTGTCTACTACGCCATTTGAAAAAGAAGAGCCCCTAATAAAATTACCACCTCCTATTACGATGGAAATTTTAAGATTTTTAGATAAAAGTCTTTTTATACTATTAGAAAGATCATTCAAAATATCAAAATCAAAGCCTTGTTCATTCGATCCTGCTAAAGACTCTCCTGAAATCTTTAGCATGATATTTTTATACATATTAAATAGTATATAAATCCATAGATGTGATGTTAAGACTAATATTATTATTTTTTGATATTTCACTCAAAAAGGAACTTACGCTCTTCTTTGGGTCTGTAATTAATGCTTGGCCTAAAAGTGTATTTTCTTTCAAAAATTTATTTAATTTTCCTTGAATAATTTGATCTTTTTTATCATCAGGTACTTTATCCAATTGCTTTAAAATTATATCTTTTTCATCTTTAATAATTTTTGAATTTATAGAATTTTCATCAATACCCATTGGTTTCATTGCAGAAACTTGCATAGCAATTACTTTTAATTCATCAATTAATTTTAATGCCGAGTCTACATTATCGGTTGAAATTTCAACTACTGAGCCAATTTTAGAACAATTGGAATTATATTTATTATGAAGATATGTAATAAAAATTGATGTTTCTGAAGAATACTTTTTGTAAGAAACTATTTGTATGTTTTCACCAATTTTTGAAATTAGGTCTGTAAGGCAATCGTTCATTGGTTTGTCATTAATAGTTAAACTAGCTAATTCTTGATCTGTCCCATGATCATTTATATCATCCTTTTCATGAATAGCTTTAGAGAGTGTTTGAGCGAAATCTAAAAAATCATTATTTTTAGCAACAAAATCAGTTTCGCATTTAATTTTACAAACAGTAAACTTAGTATTTGATGAGTTATTATAAAAAGAAACTACACCCTCATTAGTTTCTCTATCTTGTTTTTTTTGGGCTTTAAGAATTCCTTTTTCTCTTAGCCATTTTACTGCTGCATCAACATCATTATTATTTTCAGATAATGCTTTTTTACAATCTACAATACCACTACCAGTAGAGTCTCTAAGTTTTTTGATTAATTCCATACTAATCATTTTTTATTACTCTCATCTGACAGAGTATCATCATTTGCAACTAAAACCTTTTTAAAATTATCAAGTATAAATTGAACAGATTTAACACCATCATCGTTTGCAGGTATTGGAAAATCAATAATATCGGGATCACAGTTAGTATCAACAATACCAATTATTGGTATTCCTAATTTTTTAGCCTCTAAGACTGCGATGTGTTCTCTATTGGTATCTATGATGAAAATTACGTCAGGAGTTGACTTCATTTCAACAATGCCTCCAAGAGTTTTATCTAATCTAATTTTCTTTTTTTCTATATCTGATAGTTCTTTTTTGGTAAAAACTGTATCATCAGAACTCAATATATTTTCATAATTATTTAGTGTATTAATAGAATTTTTGACAGTATTCCAATTAGTAATCATTCCACCTAGCCATCTAAAATTAACAAAATAATTACCCGTCTCTTTCGCTATAGTTTCAACAATTTCACTATGTTGTTTTTTAGTTGAAACAAATAAAAATTTTTTATTATTTTTTGAAGATTCATATGCAAATTTCAATGCATTTTCGATCAAAGGAAGTGACTTTCTTAAGTCTAGAATATGTGTGCCATTTTTTTCCCCATAAATGTACTTTTCCATTTTCGGGTTCCATCTTTTTTTGTTATGGCCAAAGTGAGAGCCGTTCTTTAAAAGTTCTTCGAGTGATATTTCAATGTCCATTTTGCCTCCGGTTAAGCTTTAGTTAATAGAAGGGAAACCTTTAAGGCACCGGATGTCTATTAACCTGTTTTTTTTTGATGTTTTAAAGGATAAATCGTAATAATCAAGAATTAATTCAGTGAAATATTTAGTATTTTGTTATCATTATAGACTCTTATATTGCTGGATTTATTAACTTTATCTAATCCTAGTAATTCCTCATAAGAAATATGGTTTATCTTATTTACTAAATCATCATCCTTAATAATGAGTAAATTATCAATATTAACATTATAAAAATCATTTTTAATAGATGATTTAATTTTAGCTTTTATGTATTGTGCGTGAAGTGATCTTACGTCAAACTTATCATCAAAAAGTCTCAAATCAAAAAAACCACTTTCATTTATGACATTTAAGAGAATATATCTTTTACCATTTCTAGTAGTTTTATATTGTGCTTTAACAACATAAAAATAAAAATCTTCAAAAAATTCAAGTTTACTATTAATTTTTTCTTTAAAAGATGATTGATTAAGGTTTGTTAGTATTTTTGTTTGTTTTTTTTGAGAGTAAAGAAATCCATAACTTTCAAATTCAGCTTTTATTGGATCAACTGTGGTATAATTTTTATTTAAAAAAAACTGATCATCAGATAAGTCTTTAAATAATGCTGCTCCAGATTTTTTATGTATAATGTTTTCTACATTAGCAAAAAGTTTTGAGATACTCGTATTAAGTGAATTTAAAGAATTTGATAAGATTAGTTTTTCTATTTGTCTTTTATTTAATACAGATCTGGATAATCTATCATTAAAATCTGATAGAGATTTAAATTTACCAAATTTGTTTCTTTCGGTGACTAGTTCTTTCATTGACTCTTCACCTACGCCCTTCAGTGCAGCTAAACCATAAATTATCTTATCTTCATGTACTATAAATTTATAATCTGAATAATTTATATTAGGTGGTAATATTTTTAAATCTTGATCATACATTTCATTTAGTATTACAAAAATTTTGTCTGTATTGTTCAATGAATTATTTAGAAGTTCACAATAGAATTCTAATGGAAAATGTGCTTTTAGATATGCTGTATAGTAAGTAATAAAAGCATATGCAGCTGCATGACTTTTATTAAATCCATATTCTGCAAATTTTTCAATCAAGGAAAATAGTTTTTCAGCATCTTTAGATCTAACCTTTTTATTTACAGCGCCTTTAATAAAATTATCCTTTTGATTCATTAATTCAGCTTTAATTTTTTTGCCAATGGCTCTTCTCAATAAATCTGCTTGACCTAAAGTGTATCCTGATATTACTTGAGCTATTTTCATAATTTGTTCTTGATAAACAATTATTCCATAAGTTTCTCTCAAAATTGGTTCAAGTAAGGGATGATCATATATAATTTTTTCCTCTCCTTTTTTTCTTTTAATAAAGCTATCAATAAATTGCATTGGACCAGGTCTATTCAAAGCTAAGACTGCTATAACTTCCTCTATGCTGGTTGGTTTAAGTTTGACCAAAGTATCTACCATTGCAGCACTTTCAACTTGAAACACTCCACACGTATATCCATCACTTAACAATTTAAAAGTTTTTTTATCGTTAAAAGGAATTTCATTTAAATCAATAGAAATCTGATTTTTCGCTTTTATTAATTTAAGAGTTTCATCAATTATGGTGAGATTAGCTAGCCCAAGAAAATCAAATTTTAATAAACCTGCTTTCTCGCAATCTTTCATATTGTATTGAGTAGCCATTATTTCTGAGTCATCATCTTTAAACAAAGGAATATTTCCATATAGCTTATCAGAAGAAATGATTATTCCTGCAGCATGTGTAGATACATTTCTTAGTGCACCTTCCATTGACTCTGCTTTATCCATCATTGGAGAATCAGCTAAATCACCTAATTGATCAAAATGATTAGCTTTCAACTCACTAATACTTAATGGATGAACTGGATTATAAGGTATTTTATTTACCATTCTTTCTACTTCAGAATATGGAACACCTTCTACTCTACCAATATCCTTTAATATTCCCCTCGAAATCATCGATCCAAAGGTAATTATTTGTGCAACATTCTGGTAACCATACTTTTTTTGAACATACTCAATAACTTCATCTCTTCTTGATTTACAAAAATCGATATCGAAGTCAGGCATTGATACTCTATCTGGGTTTAAAAATCTTTCAAAAAGCAAACCATATTGGATTGGATCTACATCTGTGATTAATAAAGACCATGCAACAATTGATCCAGCACCCGATCCTCTTCCAGGACCAACAGGAATTGAATTTGACTTAGCCCATCTAATAAAATCACTAACTATAAGAAAATATCCAGAGAATTTCATTTTTATAATAACATTTAATTCATATTCTAAACGATCCCTATATATTTTTGATTGACTGTTAAATTCTTCAATAGTTCTGTTTGAAAGTATTTTTTTTAATCTTAAATCTAAGCCACTTCTAGATTGTTGAATAATTTCTTTATCTTCATCGGAGTCAAAATCTGATTTAAAATTTGGCAATGTAATAGGCTTTTCTTCAATTAGAAAATTAATTTTATTTGCTATTAAATTTGAATTTTGTATTAGTGGGGTTAAGTTATTATTTTCTTGATTGATATTAGCTAAAGAATAATTATTTTTTATATTAAACGAAGTATTTTGTAAATATTCACCATTCTTTAAACAATGAAGTATTTTTATAGCATCGTAATCTTTATCTTGTTTGTAAAAACTAAATGAAGATAGAAATGAATTAATTTTAGATTTTTTAGATATTTCATTTAATGGTTTATTATCTAAATTTTCATCAAATTCAAAAAAAACATCATTTTTAAAGAAATTTTTTAGAGCAGTGATTTCGTGAATAATGATTTTTAAATTATTTGTATTTATATTTAAATCCTGGAAATAACTAAATAACCCACCTAAAATTAAAATGTTACCTTCAGAAAAATTATTAATATTATTTAAAGATAAATGAAATTCATTTTCAGTATTAATTTTTGTAGATAATATATTAAGATTTTTAAAACCAATTTCATTTTTGCATAGAAAAGTAAGTCGCGATTTGTGGTTTAATTTTGAAATATAATCAACATCCAATCCTATAATCGGTTGAATACCCTTGTTTTTACATTTTGTTGAAAATTCAAGAGCTCCTGATAATAGTTTATAATCTGTTAATGCCATTGCAGGTAATTTTTCCTTATCAGCAAAATTTACAAGATCCTCAATTTTAATATTGGACTCGCAAATAGAATAATTTGAATAGTTTCTTAGAGGTATTAGCATTCTTTTATCAATTTATCTTCAATTGTATAAGACTTATCAAAAAGTGGACGAAATGAAATATCATGACTTGCTATTATTGTTGATAAATTGAATTTTTTAGAACTATTTAATATAAGATCAATTACCAAATTTGCATTTTCTTTATCTAAATAACTTGTAGGTTCATCAGCTATTAATAGTTTAGGACTATTCACTAGGGATCTTGCAACACAAACTCTTTGTTTTTGTCCATTTGATAATTGATTGGGGTATTTAAATTTAAATTTGCTCAAATTAAAATAGGTTAAGATTTTTTCAACTTTTCTTGTATCGTTACTTTTTAATTTAATGTTATCGAATATGTTCAATTCAGATATCAGATAGTGGTCCTGAAATATAATACCTATATCGTCTTTCAAAAGATCAAAATGGTTTTTTACTAATTTACCATCGAAGTAAATTTCTCCAGAGTCTGAACTATCTAATCCTGATATTAAGTTTAATAAAGTTGACTTACCACATCCTGATGGACCAAATAAAAAAATATTTTGATTATGATCTACTGATAAATTTAATTTTTTTATTACTTGAAAATTTCCTACCTTTGATAGATATGATTTAGAAATATTTTTTAATTCTAATAAACTCATCTTAGTATTAAATTTGGTTTAATTCTAAATATTCTCAATATTGGAATGTAAGAAGCAACTAAACTTGAAAACAGAGAAATACTTACAATAAACACTATGTCGTTTAATTTAATACTATAAGGCATTGATGTTAAATATCTTATTTCATTATTCCAAAGTTCAAAATTTAATAAATATGATAAAAAGTTTTCGACAGAGTCTATATTTGTAGATAAAAGTAATCCTAAACAAGTGCCAATAATAATAGAGAAAAACGATATGAAGAAAGAATTCAAAAAAAATATAAAACAAATTTTTGATTGCTTTATACCCAATGCTTTTAGCAAAATAATATCTTTATACTTTTCTTTAATAAAAAAAATTTGATTTGAAATTATTGTAAAGGAAGAAATTACAATAATAAAAAATAGAATAACAAACATAACATTTTTTTCAGCAGATAATGCTTGAGCTAAAGTTTGGTTTTGATCCTCCCATGTTGAGTAGTTTAGGTCATCTAAATCCCTATAATCAAAGTTTTTATTATTCAAATAAACATCTATAACTCTATTACTTATGTTATTATTAAACTGATCGATATTGCTAAAAATAAAATATTTATCAAAGTCATATACCCCTGTATTAAATATTCCTTTAATGATTAATTGTCTTGAATTTAGAACAGGGCCTAAAATTGTCATAGAATTTCCAGGAATATTAATTTGAATAGGCATCCCTACTTTTAAATTTAAAGACCTCGCTAGTTCAACTCCAATGAAAACCCAATTGTCGATATTTTTTTCTATTTCAAATATATTTTGATTAATTTTAGGTATTTTATAGATGTCTTCTTTGTTGAGGGATTTCATTAATAGGCCCTCTATACCATTTACATTACTAGTGATTACTCTAGTTTGAATATTTTCAACAAAAGATATTGAAGGATTTTTTTCTTGTATTTTTTTGATTTTATCTTTGTTAGCATCATAAATAGTAATATCTCCATTCACACCACTTAATGACTCAACTAATTGCTCTCTAAAACCATTCATAACTGACATTACTGTTATTAAAATTGAAATACCTAATATTAAAGCTAGTGATGATAAAATTGTTGATACTGAGAATGCTTTATCTTTTTTGAAATTAAATATGTAGGAGAAAGATAGTTTATGGAGTGTATTGTTCAAATTCAAAATTCTCAATTTCTTGTTTACTTAAGAATATCTTATCACTGTTAGACCTACTAATCAGTTCAATTTGACCTTTTTCTTTAAAATTATTCCCGATAATCAATGTCCAAGGTATTCCAATCAATTCAGAGTCTTTAATTTTTCTACCTATACTTAAATCTCTATCATCTAAACTAACTTTATCATATTTAGTGATAAGCAGATTATAAATACTCTCCACATCTGATATATAATCAGAGTTCGGTTGCATTATGATGTTTATCTTAAATGGTGAAATATTAATAGGCCATTTGATACCTTTATCATCGTGGAATGCCTCTATTATTGCTGCTGTTAATCTGGAAACTCCTATTCCATAGGATCCCATATATGGTGTTATTCTTTTTCCATCTTGATTTAGCACAAAGCATTCTAATGGCTTAGTATATTTAGTGCCAAAATTAAATATGTGCCCGACTTCAATACCTCTTCCAATTATCACATCAGATTTTGATTTATCAATCATTTCGTCAGATGCAGAATACATTGCTGTAATTTCTTCATAACTTTTTTCGTATAAATTTGAATCAACTAATTTAGAATCATAAGCAAGTTCGCTTTCACCGGTATTAGCTAGTATTTGAAACTCATGAGATAAATCTCCACCAATAGCACCAGTAGCAGCTTTTACAGGTATAGGTTGTAAGCCTAAATCTAGAAAAGTTTTCAAATAACTTCTAAAAAACTTTTTATAGGTTTCAAATGCAGCATCTTCAGTTAAGTCAAAGCTATATGCATCTTTCATTAAAAATTCTCTACCTCGCATTACACCAAACCGAGGTCTAATTTCATCTCTAAATTTCCATTGAATATGGTACAAATATTTAGGAAGGCCTTTATAAGAATTAACATAATCTGAAAATAAATCTGTAATGACCTCTTCATTAGTTGGTCCATATAATAAATCATTATCATGTCTGTCAGTAATTCTTAACATCTCTTTTCCATAGTCTGCATATCTGCCGCTTTTTTTCCATAATTCTGAAGATTGAATAGTAGACATTAACATTTCATTACAGCCTATTTCGTCTTGATTATTTCGAATTATATTTTCAATATTTTTTAAAACTTTAAAACCTAATGGTAACCAGGTGTATATTCCCGAGGTATGTTGCCTAATCATCGATGAACGCAACATTAATTGATGAGAAATAATTTTAGCTTCTTTTGGTGACTCTTTTAATGAGTTAAATAAAAGGTTTGAAAGTTTCATTTAAAGTATTCAAATATATTATTTTCATATTTTATTATAAAAAAAGATACGATCATTGATAGGGCAAATGAAACTAAAAATTTTATTCCTAAATAAGACTTTCTTGGCATACCCTCCTCAAATTCAGATCTTTTGATAGGTAATATTGTCATAAAAATAACCCACCAAATAATAAAAAGTAAGAATAAAAACTTCATATCAAAGATATGTGTATTAACAATTCAGGCTTTAATGAAAAATTTCTATTATAAGTTTTTCTTGAAACTTCCTCTACTAACTCTCTTAATGAATTTTCATCAATTTCCTCCTTAATGAACAATATTTTATTAAGTAAGATATCTTTGATTTCATCTTGAATTATTTCTTTATTGTAGGAAAAAGGGAAGCCCTTATCAGATATTTGAAATTTAATAATTTCAAATTTTTTGTTTAGAATTAAATTAATACTAACTACACCATTATGAAGAATTTTTCCCCTTTCATTTATAAAATTATCCTCTTCAATAATTAGATTTTGAACAACAGGTAGTTTTTTTATAACAAATTGATCAATTAATTTATGATTTTTATTTACTAAATCTAATTGGCACAAATCTCCACTTAAAAGAAGATTTGTTTTTTCAATTTTTAAGCTTTTAGCTATTTCTAAATGTTTTTTTAAATGAAGATATTCTCCATGCATAGGAATTAAAGACTTAGGTTGAATGAAAGAGTAAAATTCTTTTATTTCATTTTTTCCTGGATGACCTGAAACATGAACAAATTCCTCTTCATCAGAGATAATATTTAAGCCTAAGTAGCTAAAAGAATTTTTTAAATATGAAATTGATTTTTCGTTACCCGGAATTTCTTTTGATGAAAAAATAATATTATCTTTTGCACTTAATTTAATTTGATTATGTGTATTATTCGCAATCTTCCAAAGAGCAGAGTTTTTCTCACCTTGGCTACCTGTGCAAATCAAAAGAACTTTATCTTTATTGTAATCCTGAAATTTTTTTTCATTAAGTATTTCAAAATTTTCAATTAACTTTTCTTCTATAGCAGTATTAATTGCTCTTTTAATACTTCTTCCTACAACAAATATTTTTTTATCATGCTTAATTGCATTTGAAATAATGGTTTTTAGTCTTGCAATATTTGAGGAAAAACAAGTAACTATAATTCTACCTTCAAGTTTATTAAATAAATTGTCAAATGATGGGTCTAACTCGGACTCTGAGCGTGATATCTCGTTTACACCTGCGTTCGTTGAGTCACCTATAAGTAAGTCGATATTTTCATCTTTTAATAACTGATAATTTTTGTAATCAAAAGGTGAGCCAGTAACTGGATTTTTATCTATTTTCCAATCACCTGTATGATAAATATTTCCTTCCAATGTTTTAAAAAATATACCTGTGGGATCGGGTATAGAGTGTGTTGTCGGAATTAATTGAAATGAAAAGTTCTCAAACTCTACTTCTTGGAAGTCCTCAACTATTACAAATTTTTTCTCAAAATCATTTTTTTTATTGAATTTATGCTTTATATAGGAAAAGGTAAATTGATTGCAATAGATTGGAAAATCAATCTTATCAAAGTAATACTCTAATCCTCCAACATGATCTTCATGAGCGTGAGTTAGTATCATTGCTTTAGGTTTAATGGATGTATTCAAAAAAATATACGGATCAGGAATAGTTATATCTACACCGGGGAGATTTTCATCAGCAAATGAAATACCACCATCAACTATTATTTGTTCTCCTTTAAAGGAGTATAAATAGTTATTACCCCCTATTTCGCCTATTCCTCCAATGGGCAAAAAATAATTGTTATTTTTATTATTTAATAATTCTAAGTTTTTCATTTAAAAAAATATGATAAAAAAAAATACCTAAAAGAGTTAAATCTTCTCTATAAATAAAATTAGTTTTTTTATAGTCGATAGAGGTAGCATATCCACCAGTGAAAATCACTTTAAAATTTCTTTTATAGGTAGTTTTGATTAATTTTATGTAAGACTCTATCATTATTTTGTAACCTACATTAAATCCTGACATTAGAGCTTGATTAGTATTTTTACCTATTATGCTAGATTTATCTGAAAATTTCATATTCTTTATACCAGAAGCTAAAGAAATTAGATTTTCATAAGAGGTGGTGAGACCAGGTAAAATTACACCTCCGTAATATTTCTTATTAATAATGATATCTAATGTAGTGGCAGTACCTAAATCAACGATGATAAAGAATTTAGATTTTGGATAAATATTTATTGCGGATAAAACATTAATAATCCTATCATTACCTAGCTGGCGTAAATTAACTGTTTTATGAACCAAAAGAGATAATTTTTTTTTATTAATGAAAAATAAACGATTTCGATATGACTTTAAATTTTTAATTATAACTTTGTCTACTTCTGAGACAACAGAGCAAATATAAATTTTAGTATGAGTTTTAAGTTTGTTCTTAAAAAAAAGAGTAACTGATTTCAAATCTTTCTTTGAGTATCTAATTTGAGAGATTTTTTTTAAATTCTTATCAACAAATGATGAAAATTTTATAGATGTATTTCCAATATCAACTAATAAATTCAAATTAGTTCTCCAAAGAAAATATTTTTAGTTACGCCATCTATTTTTATCTTTAAAGATAAATCTTCATTTACTGTTAATATTTCAATAATATTTTCTCCAAAAATTGGATGGTTTAATTTAAAGTCCATGAGCATATATTTATTAAGATATCTCACTAATTTCTTATTAGATATTTTTTTTGTTAAATTATGTTCAATAAAATCAATAATTATATTTGATAAATCGATAATATTTGATTTTTCATTAATAATGCTAAATAAAGAAACTGAGTCGACTATTGGAGAATTGTTTATATTTATTCCTATACCCGTTTTTAGATATGATTTTTTACCTAAGATAGTTGATTTGACAACAACACCAACTATTTTTTTATTTTTAAAAAACAAATCATTTGGCCATTTGTAATCTAGGTTAATATTTAAATTAATTTTGAAAAATTTGTGGATTATGTAACAAATATAAAAGTTATTTCTTAAAGCATATGAAGCTTTTAATTTTTGATTAATTGTTAAATAAATATTACCTAAAGGGCTTAACCATTTTTTTTTACCCCTTCCAGTGCCTTTAATTTGCCTAAAAGATTGAATATATAAATTATTATTTTTTAAAATTTTTTTATAATTGTTAAAGCTGATAATTTCATCTTGTGTAGAATTAATCGAATCGAAGATAACTTTATACAATTTTATTTGAAAAGATTATCTACTAAATTTATTAAAGGGTCTGGATAGATGAAAAATAAAGTTATAATTAATCCAGATGCTATAAATATAACTTTGCCTGTTTTGTTATTATCATCTAATAACTCTATTTCTAATTTATTGAAAAACATATTCTTAATAATTGTTAAGTAATAGAATGCGGCAATTACTGAACTTAAAACAGCAATAATTGATAAAAAAATAAATCCATCGTTTATAGAAGCTGAAAGAATGAAGAATTTTGCAAAGAACCCTGCAAAAGGTGGTATTCCTGCGAGAGAAAAGAAAAACACCAACATGCTTATGGATTTTGAATTTGAGGCAAATCTTAAACCATTGAGTTGGGATATTTTTATGAATTCTCCATTTGCAGTTCTCAAGTTCAATAAAACAGCAAAAATACCAAACGTAGTAATCAAATAAATAATCAAGTAAAAAAATAATGTACCCTCAGACATAAATTGATAACTCATTATTCCGAGAAGCATAAAACCAATGTGGTTGATAGAGCTGAAGGCTAGAAGTCTTTTAATAACTTTTTGTGTAATGGCTCCATATACTCCTACTAATAATGAAATAGCACATACCATTTGAAAAATGTAATTAAGAGATTTAATATCAGAAATGTTAAGTTCTTGATAAACCCTGAATAAAAATATTAATGATGCAAATTTAGGTAAAGTTGCAAAAAAGAGTGTAGATATAGTTGGAGATCCTTCGTACACATCAGGTGTCCAAATATGAAATGGAGCAGCGGAAACTTTAAAGAATAAAGAAATAAGAACTAATGATAATCCTATTTCACTTATTGCAGTGAAATTATCTAAGTTTTGTAAACTAAAAGACCCAGTATCGTAATAAATCATTGAAATACCAAATAGAAGAAATCCTGAAGACAAAGCACCAAGAGAAAAATATTTTATACCTGCTTCATTTGAAGATAAATTTTTAGTATTAAATGCAGCCATCAAGTACAAGGATAAAGATTGTAGCTCTAAACCAATAAAAGCTGTTAAAAAATTATTACTTGAAATAAGAACAAATGAGCCAAGAATAGCAAAGAGTATAAATAACACATATTCGTATCTATATAAATTTTCATTCTTCAATGGTCTTTTTAACAATAAAATGAATACGATTGAGCCAATAGATAAAATAATCTTAGATAAAACAAATAAATTAATCGTATTAAGTGACAATTGTGTGGAGCTATAAAAATCTTTTCCATAATTTAAAAGCAAAATACTCAACAAAATGAAACCTAAAGCATTTAAAGATATAGCCCTGTCCTTATTGAATAATCCAAAACATAAAGTTATTAAAATCAAAGATAAGATAAAAATTTCTGGTATGAATTGATATAAATTAATCATTATATAATGCTTAAGGAAATGCTCTTGTTTATCATTTCAAATAAAAGTTTTGGATAAATTCCTAAAAGCATTGTGAGAAATGCTAAACAGGAGAAGTAGAAAATTTCAATATTTGTTAAATCAGCTAATTGCTTAATATCTGATTTTAAATCTCCAAAATTAATATTTTTGTACAATAAGAGCATGTATGAAGCTCCTAAGATTACTCCAATAGCGGTAAAAAAAGTGAGATAAACACTAACGCTTATAGTTGACATTATTACTAAAAACTCACCAACAAAACCACTAGTTCCAGGAAGACCCACAGATGAAAGCATAAAAACCATAAAAAAGAATGAATATTTAGGCATTACATTTGTTACACCACTATAATCAGATATCATTCTAGTGTGATGTCTTTCGTATACCACACCAACTATTAAAAATAATGCTGCAGAAACAATTCCATGACTTATCATCTGAAAATAAGCACCATTAATTCCATCTTGAGTTAAAGTGAAAATGCCAATTGTGACAAATCCCATATGAGCTACAGAGGAATAGGCAATCATTTTTTTCATATCTAGTTGTCTTAGAGCTACGATTGAAGTGTAAACAATAGCTACACAACTTAGTGCAAAAATCATTGGTTGAAAATAAATTGAGGCATACTCAAAAAAAGGTAAAGATAGTCTTATAAAACCGTATGCACCTAATTTAAGAAGCACACCAGCCAAAATTACTGATCCGCTCGTGGGCGCTTGAACGTGTGCATCAGGTAACCATGTATGAAAAGGAAACATTGGTACTTTTACTGCAAAAGATGCAAAAAAACATAAAAAGAGAACCAACTCAATTTGCTGATCAAATGTAAAGTCTGAAATTAACTCAATATTGCCTGATTTCACTTTAGAAATAATATAAATAATCGCAAGTAACATTAAAACAGATCCTGCTAGTGTGTAGAGAAAGAATTTGAAGGTAGCATAAAGCCTGTTTTCTCCTCCCCAAATCCCAATTATCAAAAACATCGGGATTAAAACAGCTTCAAAGAATACGTAAAAAATTACAAGATCAATACTAACAAATACTCCTATAATAAAACTCTCAAGCAATAAAAAATAAATAACAAATTCTTTGGCTCTATTTTGAATAGAGTTAATAGAACACAATAAACAAATAGGGACTAAGAATGTAGTCAATAATATAAGTGGTATTGAAACACCATCAACACCGACATAGTAATTTATATCAAACTTATCAAACCAAGTGTGAAACTCTATAAATTGATAACCATTTTTTGATTTATCATAAAAAATTGGCAATAATAAACTTAGAAGAAATTCACCTGTTGTTATCCATAAACCTGATAGAAAAATAGTTTTATTTTTAAGTTGCGTGCTACTTGAAAGTGAGAGTGTTAGCGCTCCTATAATAGGCGTTAGAATTAATAGTGATAGTATTGGGAAACTCATCTTAGGTTATGGTTATATAAAAAATGATAGTTATAAAGAGTGTAAAACCAGAAATTATTATAAAAGTGTAATCGAAAATATACCCTGTTTGTATCCTTTTGAATGCTTTTGAAATTGTAGAAACTATCGATGCGCTCCCATTTGGTAAATACTTATCGATTATACCTTGGTCTATTTTAGTCCATAAAAACTTACCTAAATTGTAAAGTGGTAAAACAAAAATTTTGTTATAAAGTTCATCGAAATACCATTTGTTCAAAATAAAATTATAGATTGAGTGAAAACGTTTTTTTAAGTCAGCAAGTTTATTTAAATTATAACCATAATAATAAACTGCCAGCCCTACACCAAAAGCTACCAAAGATTTTGATAAAATTGGATAAAAAGAGGAGTAATATTGCTTATCTTGACTAAAAAATATTATTCCATTCCAAAAATTTTTTGAATTATATCCCGCTAATAAATCGTTTAAGAAGAAGCCTGCTAGAATTGCTCCTACAGAAAGTAATAATAATGGAACTAACATGAAAGGACCGGATTCATGAATTTTTTCATAATCATAAGATCCATTATAATTTCCATGAAACACCTTAAATATGAGCCTGAACGAGTAAAATGCGGTCATGGCAGAGACTATAGCTAAAATTACATAAACCAATGGGCCTAAAGTAATTAAGTTAAATGATGAACTTAAAATTAGATCTTTTGAAAAGTAACCTGAAGAATATGGAAAACCTATAATAGCTAGTGTACCTATCCACATCATTACTGCAGTGATTTTCATCTTTGAAAAAAGATTTCCCATTTTATCCATGTCTTGCTCATCTTGAACACCATGAATAACAGATCCTGAAGATAAAAAGAGTAATGCCTTAAAATAACCATGTGTTATTAAATGAAAAATTGCGATATTAAATGCGCCCAAACCACAAGCCACAAACATGAATCCCAACTGACTACAAGTTGAATAAGCTATTACCTTTTTTATATCTTTTTGAAAAAAGCCCACTGATGCAGCGAAGAATGCTGTTAATAGACCTATTATTAAAACAAAAGTCATTATGAAGTCAGACATGACCATTAATTCTGAAAATCTTACAGTCAAGAAAACTCCAGCTGTTACCATTGTTGCTGCATGAATTAATGCTGAGACAGGTGTAGGTCCCTCCATAGCATCAGGTAACCATGTATGAAAGCCAAACTGGGCAGATTTTCCCATAGCACCTATGAAAAGGAAAAAACAAGAAAAAATTAAAGCATTAATTTCAAATCCTAAAAAATTAATTTGATAGCTAGATAATTTCTCTTTCCCTGCAATTATTTCATTAATAGATAATGTGTCTAAAAATATATAGAGAGTTGCAATACCGATGAGAAATCCAAAGTCTGCAACTCTGTTTACTAAAAAAGCTTTCATTGCAGCTAAATTTGCAGACTTCTTATGATGCCAGAAACCTATCAATAAATAAGAGGCTAGACCAACACCCTCCCATCCAAAAAATAATTGAATTAAATTATCACTTACAACTAATGCAACCATACAAAAGGTAAATAAACTCAAATAAGTCATGAACCTTACTTTTGAGTTATCATGAGACATGTACTCAATTGAATAAATATGAACCAATGCAGAAACTGTAAGAACAAGTGTTAACATCAAAAGAGTAAGAGAATTTACAGAAATTCCCCAATTAAAGAACTGACCAGAAACAAAAAACCACTCTAGGACAGGAATTATAATTTCAGAAGATGAAGAACTAGAAAAACTAATAAATAAGAACCAACTTAAAATAGCTGCTATAGATATTAGAGTAGAAGAGAAATATTGGGCAGTTTTTTCACCTAATAACACTCCAAAAGGATATGTAAAAATAGTTGAAATTAGAGGAAGAAAAAAAAGTAATTTATAACTTAACATTAATCTTTTAGTTGATTGATTTGAGTAATATCAATCTCTCCCTTATTTCTGAAATAAATAACCAATATAGCTAAACCAATGGCTGCTTCTGCAGCGGCAATAGTTAAAATAAAAATGGAGAATACCTGACCATTAATATCATTTAGGAATACCGAAGCTGATACAAAATTAATATTTGCTGCCAATAATATAATTTCAATACACATTAAAATTAGAATCATATTTCTTCTATTTAAAAATAATCCGAAGCACCCAATAATAAAAACAATTAAAGAAAGTATGAAGAAATGATTATACGTAAGGCTAGTCATCTTTAATACCTTCACCAGACTTAATTTTTACTAGTTTTACTCTATCTTCGGCTGTAGTAGAGTTTTGACTTTCTATGTTTTGTCTTTTGATAGTTGGTCTATACACATGTGTTAAAACAATTGCACCAATCATAGCAAGTAACAAAACGATACCGCTTAACTGGAAATCAATAAAATACTCTGTGTAAAGCACATCTCCAATTTGCTCAGTATTATTTTTAGATCTAATGAAAGTGTCTAAATTTTCTTTTGAAGTTTTAAATACAGTTAAATAGATTATTTCAGCTAAAATAATACCAGCAAAAAGTAACGCAAGGGGTATATATCTTTTTATGTTGAACATTAAAGTTGTGATTTGAATATCGAGCATCATCACAACAAAAAGAAATAATATAGCTACTGCTCCTATATAAACGATCGCAAGAATAATACCAACGAACTCTGCACCAATAAGAATAAAAAGAAATGTTGAATTTAGAAAAGCTAATACAAGAAAGAGTACAGAGTTAACTGGATTTTTTGAAAATATAACAAATATACATGTGGTGATCAAAAATGCTGCAAACAAAAAAAAAGAGCCAACAAGAAACATTATCTATATTTACTGTCTCTTTTTAAATTTTCACTAATTTGTTTTTCCCAAATATCACCGTTTCGTAAAAGCTTTTTCTTGTCATAAAGCAATTCTTCTCTAGTTTCAGTAGCGTATTCAAAATTGGGTCCTTCAACAATTGCATCTACTGGACATGCCTCTTCGCATAAACCACAATAAATACACTTAGTCATATCAATATCATATCGGGTAGTTCTTCTACTCCCATCAGGTTTTGGTTCTGCTTCAATAGTTATAGCTTGCGCAGGGCAAACTGCTTCACATAACTTACACGCAATACATCTTTCCTCACCATTCGGATACCTTCTCAAAGCATGTTCCCCCCTAAAGCGAGGACTAATAGGACCCTTTTGATTAGGGTAATTAAGAGTGACTTTTGGCTTAAAAAAATAAGTTATCGTTAATTTCAAACCTTTCATTAATTCGAAAAGAGTAAAGGATTTAATGTATTTAATTAGTGTTGTCATTGTTAGTTAGGTAATAGTCCAAAGTAAAATAAAAATGCTGATGTAATAACTACCCAAATCAAGGTAAAAGGTAGAAAGATTTTCCAGCCAAGTCGCATTAGTTGGTCATACCTATATCTCGGAAAAGTTGCTCTGACCCATAAAAACACAAAAAGAATTAAAAATACTTTAATTACAAACCAAAATATTCCAGGTATTGCGTTTAAAGGGAATATATCTATTGGAGGGTACCAACCTCCTAAAAATAGAATTACAGTTAGAGAGCTCATTAAAATCATATTGGCGTATTCTGCTAAAAAAAATAAGCCAAATGATATTGATGAGTATTCGGTAAAAAAACCTGCAACTAATGTGGCTTCATCTTCAGGTAGATCAAATGGGAGTCTATTTGTTTCAGCTAATGCTGAAATAATAAATATAACAAACATAGGTAACAGTGGTATAGCAAACCACATATTCTTTTGACTCTCTACAATATCAATTAAATTTAATGAGCCGACACAAATCAAAACTGTTATGATTACAAAACCTATTGATACTTCATAAGAAATCATCTGAGCTGCTGATCTCAATGCACCTAAAAATGGATACTTAGAATTACTAGCCCAACCAGCGATAATGACTCCATAAACACCAAACGATGACACAGCGAACAAATATAGAATACCTATATTAATATTTGCTATAACATAAGTTGAGCTAATTGGGATAACAGCCCAAGCTATTAAACTTAATATTAAAGTAAGCATAGGCGCAAAGATAAAAAGGAACTTGTTTGAGCTAGAGGGAAGTAAATTCTCCTTAGTGAGTAATTTTAATACATCAGCAAAACTCTGTAGTATTCCGAATGGTCCAACAACGTTTGGGCCTTTTCTTAATTGAACAGCACCAAGCACTTTTCTTTCTAAGTACACTAATAATGCAACAGAAACTAGTACAGGGACAACAAAACTAAATATTTTTAAAATACCAATTGTTAACTCAAATGATAAACTTGTCATTATGCTGATTTCTCCAAAAGAGATGGAGTTGAAATTATTTCATCAACACATTTGGCCATGGTGACAGAATTTTTTGAAATCACATCTGACATATAAAAATTACTTACAGGATATTCTGCCTTACAATCTTCAAATTCAATATCTGGTGTAATTGAAGTTGAATTTTCAACAGCAATGATTTCATGATAATCAGAAAGAATTGGGTGTTTGTCAAATAACTCAGATCTTAATTGATCAAATGTATTTGGGATAAAATCAAAAGATAATTCATCAGATAGTTTTTTTAATATCGACCACTCTTCTTTGGCGGATCCAATTGGATTATGGCATTTTTTTGCTTCTTGAGGTCTGCCTTCAATATTTACAAAAGTACCATTTTTCTCTGTATAAAGAGGTGTTGGCAAAACAATATCAGAACCCATCGCTCCATCATCACCATGATGGCCAAAATAAACTTTAAAACAATTATTGAACTGCTCGTCGGCAATATGTTCTGAGCCAAAAGAAAGAACCAATTCAAAATTATCTTTTTTTAAATTAGAAAACGGCTCACAAAGGTTATTAGTAGTATTACCTATAATCAATTGGCCAACACGTGAGGCATATGGATTTAAAAAATTTAGATTATTTTTTTCTTTTGTAATAACTTTGTATTTATCAGCATATGAAAAAATAGATTTTAAAGTTTTAATATTTTTAATTTTATTTAAAAACGCAGAGCCAATAATTATTAGAGGGTTTGTAGATTTTTTTAATGCTTTGATTAGATTTTCATTATTTAAACTTGATAAATTCTCTCCTAGATACTCTGTTTTATAGTTCAAAGATATATTTTCACCAATGTTAAATACTTTTGCGTCATTATTGTAAGCTTTAAATATCTTATGATTTATAATTGGTGTTTCTATTTTTGGGTTTGTTCCTAAAAGTATAATTAAATCTGAATTTTCTATATCGTTCAAAGGTGTGTTAAAACGATAACTATCTAAGCTTTCTAGAATAGCATGATTATCAGTTCGGCACTCCACATTGTCTTTACCATAATTTGACATAAATTTTTTGATTGCATATCCGGTTTCTAAATCTACGTGCTCACCAATCAAAGCTAATGGTTTTAGAGTTTTTAATTTATCTTTTAAAACTTTTAATGATTCTTCCCAATTTGATATTGATAATTTTTGGTTTTCTTTAATGTAGGGTGTGTCTATTCTTTGTTGGTAGTAACCATCATAGTTAAATCGAACTTTATCTGAAATCCACTCTTCATTTATGTATTCATTTGTTCTTGGTGTAACTCTTAAAATCTCCTCCGCTCTACTATCGACTCTGATATTAGAACCAACACTATCGAAGATATCGATTGAGTCAGTACGTTTTAGCTCCCAAGGACGTGCTTTAAATTGATATGGCTTACTCGTAAGTGCTCCTACAGGGCATAAATCAATGACGTTACCTGAAAGCTCTGAAGTAATTGATTGTTCAAGGTAAGTGGTAATTTCTGCATTCTCTCCCCTACCTAACATACCTAATTCTGGAACTCCGGCTACTTCAGTGGCAAATCTTACACACCTAGTGCAATGGATGCATCTAGTCATTATAGTGTTTACCAAAGGTCCCATATTTTTATTATCTACAGCCCTTTTATTCTCTTTATATCTAGATTTGTCGAAACCGTAGTACATGGCCTGATCCTGTAAATCGCATTCTCCACCTTGATCGCATATTGGGCAATCTAATGGGTGATTAATTAGTAAAAACTCCATTACACCTTTTCTACCTGCGTTTACTTTTTCAGAATTGGTGATTATCGACATGCCCTCCATTAGAGGCATAGTGCAAGAAGATACTAATTTTGGAGCTTTTTCAATTTCTACTAAACACATTCTACAGTTACCAGCTATAGAGAGTTTGTCGTGATAGCAAAATCTTGGAATTTCTTCACCAGCGATTTCGCAGGCTTGCATCACAGTCAGATTTTTATCTACCTGAATTTCTTTTTGATTAACTTTAATATTTATTAGATCGTCACTCATGAAGCTTTTAACTTTTTATTATATTTACTTATTAACTCTGATTTAAAATTTTTAATGAGTCCTTGTATAGGCCAAGCTGCTGCATCTCCTAAAGCGCAGATAGTATGACCCTCTACTTGCTTTGTAACATTTTCTAAAAGCTCTATTTGTTCAGGAGATATCTCTCCTCTAACTAATCTCTGCATCATTCTATGCATCCAGCCTGTTCCCTCTCTACAAGGTGTACATTGACCACAACTTTCATGTTTGTAAAAGTGAGCAAATCTCTCAATCACCTCAGCAATATCATTATTCTTGTTAACAACAATCACTCCTGCTGTACCTAATCCTGAGCCATTAGCTTTTAGATCATCAAAATTCATTAGAACTGACTCACAAATATTTTTTGGAAGCATTGGGGTACTAGAACCTCCTGGTACTATTGCCTTTAAATTATCCCAACCTCCTTCAACTCCATCACAATGCTTTTCTACTAATTCTTTAAGTGGTATTCCCATTTCCTCTTCTATTGTGCATGGCTTATTAACATTACCAGATATGCAAAAAATTTTTGTACCTGTATTATTTTCAGCGCCAATTGACTTAAACCAATCCGGGCCTCTTCTTAAAATAGTTGGAACTACTGCAATTGACTCCACATTGTTAATAGTTGTCGGCATACCATACAAACCTACACCGGCAGGAAAAGGTGGTTTTAATCTTGGTTGTCCTTTTTTTCCTTCTAAACTCTCTAAAAGAGCTGTCTCTTCTCCACATATGTAAGCTCCGGCACCTCTGTGAACATAAAGATCAAAATTAAATCCGCTACCACAAGCATTTTTTCCGATAAAGCCTCGTTCGTATGCCTCTTCAATTGCCTTTTCTAATTGGACATATTCGTGATGGTATTCGCCCCTTATGTATATGTAACATTTAGTGGCTTGAATTGCGTATGAAGCTATCAAACACCCCTCTACAAGAGTATGCGGGTCATTTCTAATAATTTCTCTATCTTTGCAAGTACCAGGTTCTGACTCATCAGCATTTACAACCAAATAATGCTGTTTACCAGTATTCTTTGGCATGAATGACCATTTAAGACCTGTAGAAAATCCAGCTCCACCTCTTCCTCTTAACTGACTGGATTTAACTAATTCGATAATATCATTTTGATCTTTAGACAAAATTTCTTTTGTGTTTGACCAGGAGCCTCTTTTTAAAGCTCCCTCTATGAAAGGTTCTTGAAAACCATGAAGGTTTTGAAAAACTTTATCTTTTTCATTAAGCATTTTCTGAACTTCTCCTACCTTTTTGAGAGCCAATGACATTTGGTTTTCCCTCTTTAATATTGTCTATAATTTTTTTTGTAGACTCTTCATCTAAATCCTCAAAGAAATCATTATTGATTTGTATCATAGGTCCATTTGAGCAAGCACCTAAACACTCTACTTCAACAACTGTAAATTTATTATCATCACTGGTATCATTAATTTCACATTTTGTTTCCCTACAAATAGTTTTTGTAATCTTATTTGAACCTCTAAGCCAACAAGGAGAGGTTCTACAAATCTGAACAAGATTTTCTCCAACAGGTCTAGTATTATACATTGAATAAAATGAGGCCACTTCTGTGACTCTTATTTTAGGCATATTTAATGTTTCAGCGATTGTTTCTATACATTCGATACTTATCCAATTATTGTTTTGCTCTTGAGCCAGATAGAGAAGAGGCATAACTGCGCTTTGTTCTCTGCCTTTAGGATATTTAGAAATTATATTTTTAATTGACCTCAGATTATCTTTAGACCAAGAAAATTTTTCGCCCGATCTAGAAAAATTATTTGATAAACCTGGATGATTGCCGCTCATCTGTCTACCTCTCCAAATACTATGTCTAGGCTTCCTAAAATTGATGGTACGTCAGCTAGTTGGTGGCCCTTTGATAAAAAATGTAGTGCCTGTAAATGGACAAAGCCTGGTGCTCTCAACTTGCATCGATATGGTTTGGAACTTCCATCTGAAACTAATACAACACCAAATTCTCCTTTTGGTGCCTCTACGCTTTTGTATGTGATACCTTCAGGAACCCTATAACCCTCGGTAAATAATTTAAAATGATGAATAATAGCTTCCATTGAATTTTTCATTTCTGATCTCTTAGGTGGAGTAATTTTATTATTCTCAACCATTACGGGTCCTTCTGGAATATTTTCAATACATTGTAAGATTATCTTAACTGACTCTCTCATCTCTTCCATTCTCACCAAATATCTATCATAGGTGTCACCAGTTTTTCCAACTGGTATGTCGAAATCTAAATCATCATAAACATCATAAGGTTGAGATTTTCTTAAATCCCAAGCTACTCCACTAGCACGAAGAACAGGGCCACTGCAACTTAGTCTTATTGCATCGTCTTTCTTTAAAATACCTATATCAACAGATCGTTGTTTAAATATTCTATTCTCAGTAAGTAGTTCTTCAAGCGTATCTATAAATTTAGGAAAGTTAGTAAAATACTTTTTCATTTTTTCTAACAAATTTTCAGGCAAGTCTTGGTGAACTCCACCAGGTCGAAAATAAGCTGCATGAAATCTTGCACCAGATACAGCTTCATGGAACTCCAACATTTTTTCTCTTTCTTCAAAAGCCCACAGCATTGGAGTAGCAGCACCTATATCCATAGCAAATGCTGGAATATTTAATAAATGATTTAGTATCCTAGTAACTTCTGCAAACATAACTCTGATATATTGAGCTCGTTTAGGAGCTTCAATATTTAATAAATTCTCAACAGCTAAAGCAAAGGCATGTTCTTGACACATTGGTGAGACATAATCAAGACGATCAAAATATGGAATAGCTTGAGTATATGTTTTTTGTTCAATTAATTTTTCAGTTCCTCTATGCAAAAGTCCAATGTGAGGTTCGGCTTTATTAACTACCTCCCCTTCTAATTGTACAAGTAGCCTAAGAACTCCATGAGCAGCAGGATGTTGGGGTCCAAAGTTAAGAGTTACAGGTTTAAAATTCTCTGACATTACTTTTTTTCAAGCTCCTCTTTGATTGTCTCTTTCATTCCCTCCCAAGGACTTTCATTGTCAAAATCTCGAAACTCCTGTTTTAAAGTCACTGGTTCATAAACAACTTTTTTTAAGTTTTCATCGTAACGAACCTCCTCATAACCCGTCAGAGGAAAGTCTTTTCTGAGAGGGTGACCTTGAAAGTTATAGTCATTCATTATTCTTTGAAGATTTGGGTGGTTAACAAAGTTTATACCAAAAAGATCGTAACACTCTCTCTCAAACCAATCAGCAGACTCAAAAATTTGAGTTATTGAATTAATATCTAAATTATCTTCGGAAATATTAGTGAAAATAAATAATCTTTTATTAAATTTTAAACTAAGAAAGGAGTAGATTAGAGTAAATCGCTCGTTTGAATAACTTGATTTAGATAGCATATTATCAGTTACAGTAATATCAATTAACTGGTCATAGAGTAGATCTTCGTCTTCTTTAATTTTTTGTGTTACTTCTAGTATGGAGTCTTTGTTAACTAAAATATTGTCTATTCCAGATTTTATTGGAAAATGGAAGTTACCGGTTGAATATTTCTGTAAAATATTTGGGGACAAGAAATTTACCTATAAATCTTCTTTTTCTTTTTTATTTTATCTTGAAGTTGCATAATGCCGTACAAAAGAGCTTCTGCGGTAGGTGGACATCCGGGGACATAAATATCTACAGGCACTATCCTATCGCATCCTCGAACAACAGAGTAAGAGTAATGATAATATCCTCCTCCATTAGCACAAGAGCCCATAGATATTACCCATCTTGGTTCAGGCATTTGATCGTAAACTTTTCTCAAAGCAGATGCCATTTTGTTTGTAAGAGTTCCCGCAACAATCATTACATCTGATTGTCTTGGTGAGCCTCTTGGAATTACACCTAGACGATCTAGATCGTATCTACTCATATAGGAGTGCATCATCTCAACTCCACAACACGCTAAACCGAAAGTCATAGGCCATAATGATCCTGACCTCGCCCAATTAATTAAATTTTCAAATGAAGCTGTTACAAATCCTTTTTTTTCAAATAGCTCATCAATATTTAATGATTTTTCTTTTTCTAAAATTACTCCCAATCTAGTGCTCCATTTTTCCATTCATATATAAATCCTACTGTGAGGATAAATAAAAAAAACATCATTGAATAAAAACCCAGAGCACCAATGTTGCTAAGACTCACGGCCCAAGGAAATAAAAACGCAATCTCTAAATCAAATATAATAAATAGTATTGATACTAAATAAAACTTAACGTCAAATTTTGATCGAGCATCATCAAAGGCCTCGAAACCACATTCATATGCTGATAGTTTTTCAGCATCAGGGGAACTAGGTGATAATATTTTGGAGAGCAAATACATAGCAATTGCCATTCCAGCTCCAATAACGATGAATATCATTATGAAAATATAATCTAGGTTATACATTAAAAATTTTGATTTTCCGTAACGCAATACATTATAAGAAACAATAAGTATTTAGTGACGATAAAAGTGACGCATTTACTATACACACAAATATTACAATTTTATGTGTGGATTTGCTATATGAGTAAGGAATTCTGTTAATATTATTTTATAAATAACCTAATTAATAAAAGGATAATATTCTTAGTTTAAATTTAGTTCAATTTTACAAATATAATTTAATACATCTCATGAATTTTTTGAAATATTAGATAAATTGAGGTGTATTTGGAAGGAAGAACCATCTGATTCATGATTGAAAATACTTACATAAAAAACTCTAAATCTTGGAAGGAGATAGACTTAAATTTATCAAAATTAACTAGAAATAATAAAACTAAAGAAGCAGGTTATATTTTTGAAAATATTATTAAATATTACCTTAAGTCATCGCCTGAATATATTTCAAAAATAAAAGAAGTTTATCTTTTAGATGAAGTTCCGGAACGGATAAGATTAAAAATAAACTTGCCAATCTCAGATGAGGGTATTGATTTAATTGCAATCACTAGTGAGGATAAAATTTGGTCAATTCAAGCAAAATATAGATCTGGAGATAATACTAACTTAACACGAAATGATTTAACTAGTTTTACAGACTTAAGTTTTAATTATTGCAAAAATATTGAACACGGAATTGTATTTACCACAGTTCAAAAACCACCTAAAAAAGTAAAATATATTGACAAAGTTGGTTTCGAAACTTTAGAAACTTTTCTCAAATTAGATGATGATAATTATGAGGGTTGGAAAAACCTTTTATCAAAAATCAATAACAAAAATCTTAAATTTACTCCTCTCAAGCCCAAAAAACATCAAATAAAGGCAATAAAAGAAACATCAAAATTTTTTTTAAATAACGATAGAGGTAAGATCATTATGCCTTGTGGTACAGGCAAAAGCTTGACTGCTTTTTGGATATCTAAAGAGCTAAAATCTAAATCAATTTTAGTAGCAGTACCTAGTTTAGCATTACTTCAGCAAACATTGAAAGTATGGACAAGAGAATATTTTGCTAATGGAGTAAAGCCTGAATGGCTCTGTGTTTGCAGTGATAAAACTGTTAGTAAAGACCAAGATGATTTTATTACAAATGTCTCAGATATAGGAATTAGAGTAACAACTGACAGTAATGAAATTAGAGGTTTTTTAAAAAAAAGAAGTAAAAACCCAAAAATTATTTTCACAACATATCAAAGTGGAATGGTTACTTCTTTAGGTTCAAAAGGCCATAGCTATGATCTGGGAATAATGGATGAAGCTCATAAAACCGTTGGTCAAAAAGAAAAGTTTATGGCTCATCTGCTAGATGAAAAGAATATTAGAATTAAAAAAAGAGTTTTCATGACTGCTACTGAAAGAGTTTTTAGAGGCGATAAAGATGATTATTTTTCTATGGATGATGAAAGAATTTATGGAAAAATAATTTATTTTCTTAGTTTTAAAGAAGCTATCGAAATGAAACCACCCATCATCTCTGATTACAAAGTTATAACTTTTAATATTGAAGAAGCAGAAATAGATGAGCTATATCAAAAAAACAAATACATAAAAATAAAGGATAAACTAAAAAATATTACTGCAAGAGAATTTGCAACTGCTCTAGCTTTGAGAAAAGCTATCAAAAAACTAAGTATTAAAAATGCAATATCATTTCATAGATCAATCAAAAGAGCCGAGAGTTTCAGTGTTCAACAAATGATTATAAATGAACTTGATGAAAATTTAGGAAAATTAAATACCTTTCATGTTTCTGGTGAAATGCCAACAAATAAAAGAACTTTCCAAATGAGAGAATTTGCTAATCATAAAGGTATTATGACAAATGCTAGGTGCTTAACTGAAGGTGTTGATTTACCCGCAATTGATTGCGTTGTTTTCACTGACCCTAAACAAAGTAGAGTAGATATTGTTCAAGCAGCGGGAAGAGCGTTGAGGCTATCAAAAGGAAAAAAATATGGATACATACTACTTCCAATAATAATTCCTAAAAATTCAGATATTCAACAAATTGAAAAGGATAATTCTTTTAGAGAAATAATAATTACTTTAAAAGCTTTAGCGGCTCAAGATAGCAGAATAATTGATCATTTAAGAATGCTTGAAACTGGCAATATTCCTAGGGGCGGTTCTCCCATTGATGGATTGATAAAAATAAAAAAACTCAAAGATGTTGATCACAAGAAATTTGAAAATGCTATTAATCTTAAAATTTGGGATAGGGTAGCTTTTGGAAACTGGAGATCATATGAACTAGCTAAAAAATTTATTCAATCCATAAAATTAAAGTCTGCAGATGAATATTCTATGAAATTTATGAATAATCAACTACCTAAAGATTTACCAAGAACTCCAGATAGAATTTATTCTGAGTGGGAGGGATGGGATGTGTTTTTGAATATAAAGTATACCAAAAATACAAAGCTTTCGTATTTGGATGCTAAAAAGTTAGCTTATGAGAATAATATTAATAGCTTAGATGAATGGAAAAAATATGCTCAACATAACTCGACATCTTTAAATCCAATACCAATATATCCATTTATAACTTACAAAAATAAAGGTTGGATTAACTCAGATAATTTTTTTGGCAGGATTCCACATGAAGAAAAAATCAAAACTCCCTATAAAATTCTCTCAAATTACGCCCAAAAGCAGAAAATAAATTCATCACACGAGTGGTTCAAGCTATATACTGAGCGAAAGTTGCCATCCAATTTTATCTTGAGACCAGATAAACACTATAGTGAGTGGACTAGCTGGTCAGATTTCCTTGGAACAAAAAAGTTGTATAAGTTTGATATTAAAAAAATGCCCTTTGAAAAGGCAAAAAAAATTATTTCAAAGTTCAAAATTAGATCTAACACAGAATATAAAGAATTAATTGAAAAGGGTATAATTAAGAATTTACCATCATCTCCACAACGTATTTATAAAGATAATGGGTGGAAAGGTTGGGTAGACTTTTTAGGGAAAAAATCACAATTGTTATTATCAGATGATAGATGGCTTCCATTTGCAAAGGCAAAAAAACTTGTACAAAAACATGGATTTAAAACAAGATCTTCATATCAAAATAAAAAAAATCTTAAAATAATCCACACCAAACTACCTAGTGGAGCTGATATTGCATACAAAAATAAAGGTTGGGTGAGTTGGGAAGACTATTTAGGAATAAGATATAAAAACTCTAAGATTATTTTTTCATATGGCCAAGCCAAAAAAATTGCTAAAAAACTCAAAATTACATCTTCTAGACATTGGGAAAGATTATACAAAAAAGGTCTTCTTAATGGATATCCGACTAATTTAAATTATTATGAGGAATATGATGGAATTGATAAATTTTTAAACAGAAAAAAAACATATTTTATTGATAAAAAAAAATTCTCCTATGATAAGGCTAAGAAACTAGCTCATAAATTAAATATAAAATCTTTAAATGAATGGTCATTGAACTATAAGAAAGGTAATTTAAATGGTTTTCCCGCCAATCCACATTCAGTTTATAAAGAAAAATGGGAAGGCCCGCTCATATTTTTCAATAAAAAAAATAATCATGATACAAAGAAATGAATTTTGATAAAATAATCATTAATTGACTTAAAAATGATTATTATTTTTATTCATTAAGAAGTTTCTCGTAGTTTGATATGTAACGATCTATTTACGCTCTCTCCCAGAGAAGTTAAGGAAATCTGTTCTGCATTGAAATCACTTCCATTGTTATTGTCTAAATGTACATGGGGGTTCTCGTTCACCCCTCGTTCACCCACATAATGAAATTTTATGGAATTAGACGACATGGTTTATTGATTCAATGTTTTTTTGTTGAACAGATAACTATTGAAAAAGTTAGGAAAAATATAACCCACTCCCTTATAAAAGTGGCGGGAGCGACGGGACTCGAACCCGCGACCTCCTGCGTGACAGTAAGGAATCCTAGGTTGTTTTAAGCCTATATTACCAAGCCTTTTTAAACACCCATAAGAGTTGCTCACCAAGTGTTCACCTTTCTAGTGAAACACTACCACATTTTACGAAATAATGATTCAAATATTCCAATATTGGTGAACAGAATATCCATTGATATTTGACCATGGATCATGCACCGCGAAACGCTGTTTTAGGAATCATAGAGCATGGTGTTAGCCTCATGTTAACTTGTTACGGGGGTAGCATTTACTTCGTACCCTACGATTCAAAAATGCGTGTTAAACATGTATTAAAGTGTACCTTCTAGTAATTTTGAACCCCCCCTATGCGTAGCTTTTAAAGTTAACAAAAGTAAACATTTCAGGGTAACAAAAGGTTACATTACCTACGAGAGTTCCATGCGAGAAATACGGAAAAACTACTAAGAACTCCGTATCAACAATTGAAAACATTAACAAAATAACCCTAATAACCCCCTCTTAGAGAGAGTATTTTATTTGTATAGAGAAGTATTTCGATTAATTTCGCATTAAATTCATCAAATTTGGAAGAATTTAAGTAACGACACGAATGAACTAGAAACGATATTAAACTTCTGTTTCTTTTTTTCTTAGTTCAGGTAGTAGTGTTTTTAATCTTCTCTTCAAACTTATTTCTAACTTCTTTCTAGCTGACTCTGATAGATCAGTCTGAATAAAAAGGCTATTAAGTTTTGACTCAATCCTTTCGTATTCAAGAAGTAGTTTTTCATAGTCCGATAAGTAACGATCCATTTATGCTCTCTTCCAAAATAGTTTATGTAGTTCTCTTTCATCACTCTCTTCAAGTGACTTTCTAATTTCTGAAGCAATACAGATAACCTTCTTTGGCTTTTCCCATTTCCCAAAGCTATAGGGTATGGGATTGGGAAATCTCAAAATGGCATTTCCTGTGTTGTTTCTGTTTGTTCTTTTGTATTTGATAGTGCTACTCCCTTCTTTGTTTGTTTGTTAATCAACTTATCGTAGTTCAACCATTCGTCTCCATAGATCTCTTCCATTTTAATTTTGTAGAGTCCATTCTTAACACATTGTTTGATTGTCCTTCCAATAGTACTCTTAGATATTCCAAACTCTTCCTCTAGTTTGGTGTAAGTAATATCAGGGAGTCCTTCACAATAAGCAGTCAATAATTCTTCAGAGGCTACATCTTTATAGTCTGATATATCCCAAGAAACTTTGTTGTTATCATCAACTTTGATAGCACATTTAAAACTTCTAGCGTACTCACCCGCGAAGTGTCTATGCTTATCAAACCTAACATTGAATACAGCTCCTTCAGAAGCGTCATACTCTTCTGGTCTTTTAAGGTGTATCACAGTATCTAGAGCGTCGTGTTTTCTACTAGCTCCTCGTTGCTGACCACCCTTACCAACATGGTGTACATGACAGATTGAATGACCTTCATGTTTTAAGAATGTGTACATATCCAACATTGAAGTCCAATCATCATTATCGTTTTCTTTGTAGTCTGTAAGGCACGATAAGTTATCAAAACATACAAATATCGGGCTACTATGTATGTCTGATATGCGTTTTATCTGGTCTTTGATTAGTGTTTGAGTGATCTTTGTATCGTTAATCTTAGGGATAAAATTGTTTTCAAAGAGAAAAGGATTACTGAAATGAATGGGTATTTTAGAAACTTGGTATTTATAAATATACCTAGCCATTATCATAGTAACTCTATCTCTAATCGAGTCGAAAGGCATTTCCCCGTCAATGTATAAGACAGGTCTGGGATTAGTTATTTCATACTTTCCTAAAAACTTTTCACCCGTTGCAATTGAACATAACATTTCAAGAGTAAACCAAGTCTTACCTATTCCTGTTCCACCATTTATTTCCATTGAAGAACCTTCCATGATCAACGGATCAATGATCGCTTTTCGTTTTGGAATATCCATAACTGCTAATTCACCAAGTGTACAACTTGGGAATGTTTTCTGTTTAATTACTATCTCTTCCGTTGGAAGATCTATTGCTTTTCCGTTAGTTTGCATTAAATTTAATACCTCTTAATTCATCATTAAAATCTTTGTATTCAGGCTTTGGTCGAAGTCTGGATACTGCTTTGTTGAGATTACTGAAACGCTCTTTACATTTTTCAAACATCTTCTCACCAGCTTCATCATTATCTAAAGCAATAACAACTCTCTTAGTGCTTTCAGGTATTTCTACATTTAGAAAATTAGATGTTCCTGTCATTACCCAAACAGTTCTTTTAACATTGTTTAGTAAGTATGATTGGTGAAGTGTCAGTCCGTCCTCTAGTCCTTCAACTAGAATAATTGTTTCGTAATCGTGAATATTGATAACAGTCTTACCACCTTTAGAAGTTCCATAGATCTTTGGTGGTGGTAGCTTCTTGAAATCAGAACTAACCCATATCCTTTGATAACCAATAGTATGTAGGTTTATATCTACAATCTTATGGCAAAGATAATTTTCTGCGTCGTTCCAATACAATGTATTCTCTGGGTAGGCACTATCAATAATACCTCTTCTCTTCAGATACTCATGACCATTAGTAAACCCAAAAGGAATTAAACTCTTTTCAAAGATTTCTCTCTTAAAAGTTTCTATTGGTTTTTTATGATATCTAAAAGCATGATCAGAAATAAATAAGTTGTTATCTTTGCAATACTTACATGCGTCAGGATAAGAAAAGTTTTCTCTTCTCATGATTTCATTGAACATGGAAGTAAAGTTTCCTTCTTCGTGGTCAAAGAACCCCGATCCGTCTTTCATAACAACCTTAGAACCTTTGTTCCCTATTCTGATTTCTTTGGCGTTTTCCTTGATCTTATGGTCAGGAAAATACATTGAAACGAAGCGTTCAGCGTTGATCAGTATAGGTTTCATACTCGTCAACTGTGTGATTGTTCAATACTCTTTCTATGTCTGCTTTGTTGTAAAAAACCTTCTTTCCTAGCTTGATGTAGGGAAAAGGCGACTCACCTCTATAACGCTGTATGCGTAGAGCATTAGCTGAAAATTGTTTATAGAGATTTGCTACTTGATCAGTAGTTAGTAACTCTGATGTTTCGCTTTGTGTGGTTTGTGTTTCCATACAGATAATATGGAATAACTAGAAATGGAAAAATATCCTATGAGTTCAGGATTAGTTTCCAAACAATTGTTTGAATATTTTATTGTAGGTAACTTCTGTTTTAATTGATTGTAAGTTTAGAAATTTCATCTTCTTAAACTTTGGCTTCTTTCTAATAGACTCTGATGTTTTATTTAGCGTACCAACAGAAGTAAATCTGCTTTGAATATGATACACGAACTGTGCAAATAGTTTTTGGTTATTGTATTTAGGTGTTTTGAACTTACTGTCATCAACCAACTTATACATTTCCCAACAAAGATAATAAAAATATTGTAGATCCTCTGTTTCATTAGGAACTCTGGATTTAATTGTTTTCTCTTCATCATTCAGTTTAACTAACTTTTCCATAACCGCTATCTGTCTGTACAATTCAGCGATAACTCTAATAGAAAAGATACGACCTCTACCCACTCCGTATTTCATGCTATAAACAGCACTCTTAGACTTATCATCTTCTATAACTTCTATTGCTTTTGCTAAATGTGTTTTAGCTCTTAGGTATTCATTGGATAGTTTATCAAGATCTTCTTTGAAGTATCTTCTGTGATGACCTTCAATCAATAGAAAGAAAGACACAACATCTTTATAGAGTTTATCAAACTTAGATTGGTTTTTTTTATTTACCCCATACACCCTAATTTGGTAAACGACATAGTTCATACCCTTGGTATATAATGGAAGCAAAGACTTATAGAGTTTCCACTCACTCTCTTGCAAAGTATTAGCAATACCTAATTCGTTTTCTGCTTCGTCAACACCTTGCAATCTAAAATATTCCTTTTCTTGTTTCTTTGTTAGGTTCATACCAACCTTTGGAACATGTTCAGGAATACCTTCACTAGCTTTAGCAATTAGTTCTGAAGCTGATTTGATGTTGTATTTTTTGATTTGTCTTATCGTAACTTCTTTGTGGGAGTTTCTCATTTGACCATAGTTAATAGTCAACTGACCATTCATGATGTAAGTCGTAGGTTTAACGCTTCCGTCTTTCCTAGGCTTAAAATCCTTGGGATTTATTTGGTTTTTATTCCAATGTTCCTCAAATAATTTATGTAAATACTTATTTGATCTGGACAACCTTCCCCCCACCTTGCAAAAGGTTTTCAAATGTTTCTGCTACTTCATTCTTTCTAGATACTCTTTCCCCACTATCTAAATCAGAATAATGCTTCTCAACTGTTCTAGAGTTTGTGTGATTAGTTAACTTAGATGATACCCAAGTTCCAAACATCATTGAGGCTTTTGAACTGAAAGTATTTCTTAAATCATAAATTCTTAGTTCAGGATTAACTCCAGATAGTTCTAAGACCTTAGTCCATATCTTTCTAATGCTCTTGATGTGTTGATCGTTGTTCGTGGGCGACGGAAAGACAAACTTTGATTTCTTTTCAATAGTAGAAAGAATATTCAAAGATTGTTTAGTTAATGGAATAGTTTTCTCACCCGTTTTAGTATCGGTGTCATATACCCCCGACTCATTGACCATTGACCACTCCATTTTGTAAACTTCATTAGGTCTTAACCCTTCAAATAAAAGAATTTTTATAATGTTTACTTGTTGTGGTTGTGGTTGGTAATAGAAGCCATTGTCTTGCATATAGCCACTTTTGATTAGTTCTAATGCCTTACCAATAGCCTTAACTTCTTCAGGTTTAGCTTTAACTGTTCTTGCTTTGGTTGGTCTTAACTGAATATCAGTAGCTAACGCTCTTCTGACAGGATTAATATTCAATGAAGTAGTATTGAAAAACCTACTAAGTTCTTTCATTAATCTATTGTGGATATGGCTTTTAGTAATCTGTTTAGAGAAAATAATTACATCTTCTTCAGTAATATCAGATACTTTTTTATTGATAAACTTAGCGAACCTGAAGTGAGCATTGTATCCGTCAGTAAGATTATAGATCTTTTTCTGAACGCCTTTACGCCATTTAATCCTACCTTCATCATTAATAGTAAACTCTTCTTTACTGAAACGCCTATCTAACTGAAGAGGTAAAAACCTTTCAATAAAATATTCTTTGAAAGTAAGTTCTTCTCTTTTCTTAATTTTGTCTAACTGTGGATTGTTTCCTTTAGAAACAGAAGTTAAAACTTCCATAGCTCGTTTGACTGCATAGGTCGGAGTCATAACGGGGTACACCCCTAATTGGTGGGTATAGCTTATATAGTTGACCTTGTACAAAACTCTGAACGCTTTACGACCAGAGGTTAATACTTCCACATATAAACCTTTAACTTCATCAGAATAAACTCTGTATCTTTTTTCCTTAGGTTTAAGGCTTTCAATATTAGTTTTATTAAATCTTATCTTAGTCATTGTGTTGTATCCTTTCGTATGGTTACTAATTGGATTCAACATCTTATGAATTGGAAAAATATCCTTTGATTTAGGGATCAAATTCCATAAGGAAATCTGTTCTGCATTGAAATCACTACCATTGTTATTGTCTAAAAGTACATGGGGGGTTTTGCTCACCATATGTTCACCACTAGAAAGAAATTTTATGGAATTAGACGACATGGTTTATTGATTCAATTAATTTTTGTTGAACAGATAAGTATTGAAAAAGTTAGGAAATATATAACCCAAGATTATCTTATTGTGGCGGGAGCGACGGGACTCGAACCCGCGACCTCCTGCGTGACAGGCAGGCGTTCTAACCAAACTGAACTACACCCCCGACAATTGTCGAATGGTGGGCGATGACGGACTCGAACCGCCGACCCTCTCGGTGTAAACGAGATGCTCTACCAACTGAGCTAATCGCCCTATCTAATTTGCAAAAAATTAGACTGTGGACTTTATTAGTTCTTTTAGCTGTTTTCCAGCAAGAAATTTTGGCTTTTTTGATGCAGGAATTTGGATTGACTCTCCCGTTCTTGGGTTTCTTCCAGTCTTAGCTTTTGTATTAGCTACCTTAAAAGTACCAAAACCGGCAATCTTAACATCCCCTCCTGCTTTCAAAGTAGATGTGATAATATCAAATAAACTTTCTACAGCCTTAGTTGCATCTGATTTTCCAACACCATTTTTCGTACTATATTCAGCAATGAGTTCATTTTTGTTCATACCGAACCTCCTTAGTGATTCTATTAGTTAATTGTAGTAAGAAAAAGGTAAGAAAATCAACAACAATATACTAGTTAACGAATGTTTTTTCTTGATTTTGCTGGTTTTTTGACTTCATAGACTCTGTAACTAAGTGTCTCCAATCCAATTTTTTGTTGATTTTACTAATTTTTCCATCGAGAGCTAAGTCCAATACCTCTTTTGCAAACTCGACTTTCTTAATTATCAATTTGTTTTGAATATCTTTTTGTATCTCAACTAAGTCCTTTTCATTTTCTTTAGGGATTATAACAGTTTTAATACCGTACCTTATCGCAGCCAATAATTTCTCTTTTAATCCACCAATTGGAAGTACTCTTCCTTTTAATGTGATTTCCCCAGTCATTGCAATGTCTCTTTTAATTTTAATATCAGTAAGAGATGAAATTAATGAGGTAAATATTGTAATACCAGCACTTGGACCATCTTTAGGTATAGCTCCTTCGGGCACATGTAAATGAATATCTATTTTATCAAATACTTTCGGATTTACTCCAAACTCAACGGAATTAGATTTAATGTAACCTAAAGCAGCAGTAATAGACTCTTTCATTACATCACCAAGTTTACCTGTTGCATTAATCATTCCCTTACCTGAAGATAAATTAACCTCAATATTTAAGATATCTCCGCCAACCTGAGTCCATGCAAGTCCGTTGGTAATACCAACTAAATTTTTCTTTTCTATAACGCTATCCTTGAACTTATCTGGGCCTAAAAAGTTTTTTATAGCTTTATCATCAAAGACAAATGGCTTTTTAGATCTAGATTTATTTTTTTCTAATTGGAAAACAAGCTTTCTAAATAGCTTATCAAAAACTTTTTCGAGGCCTCTGACACCTGACTCCCTAGTGTAGTGTCTTACTATTTTTGTAATAGATGATTTATCAAGTTTAAATTCACTATTTTTTAATATATTTTTATTCATTTTTCTTGGAATTAAATATTTTTTTGCAATTTCAACTTTCTCTTTTTCTGTATAGCCAGATACTTCAATTACCTCTAACCTGTCAAGAAGAGGTCCGGGTATATTGTAAGTATTACCGGTGCAAATGAACATTACGTTAGATAGATCATAGTCAACTTCAAGATAATGATCATTAAACTGATTATTTTGCTCAGGATCTAAAACTTCTAGCAATGCAGAAGATGGATCCCCTCTCCAGTCACTACCAACCTTGTCTATTTCATCTAATAAAATAATGGGATTAGATGTTTTTGTTTTCTTCATAGCTTGAATAAAACGGCCAGGCATTGAGCCGATATAAGTTCTTCTGTGGCCTCTAATTTCGGCCTCATCTCTAATTCCACCAAGAGAAATTTTAGCAAATTCTCTACCAGTGGCTCTCGCAATAGATTTACCTAATGAAGTTTTACCTACACCTGGAGGTCCTACAAAACAAAGAATAGTGCCAGATGCTTTTTTTGATCTTTTTTTTACTGCTAAGAATTCAAGTATTCTCTCTTTAACTTTTTCGAGACCGTAGTGATCATCATTTAATATTTTTTCAGAACCTTTTATGTCTATGACTTCTTTTGAGAATTTTTCCCAAGGTATATCTAATATCCATTCGAGGTAATTACGAATAACAGATGCTTCTGCAGACATTGGGCTCATAGATTTTAATTTTTTAAATTCATTTAAAGCTTTTTCTCTAGCTTCTTTAGATAATTTTACTTCATTAATTTTTTTCTCTATTTCAGAATATTCGTTAGATCCGTCTTCACCATCACCAAGTTCTTTCTGTATGGCTTTCATTTGTTCATTTAAGTAGTACTCTCTTTGAGTTTTTTCCATTTGTCTTTTTACTCTATTTTTTATTTTTTTCTCAAGAGCAGAAAAGTTAAGTTCTTTTGAAAAGAAATTGAGTAGATTTTGAATTTTTTTATTGATGTCAGTAATTTCTAAATTTTTTTGTTTATCTTCAATACCAACATTTAAGTTGTAATAGATGTTATCAATGAACTGATATGGATCTTCAATATTTAAAAGACCTTCAAGGATATCATTATTATTCCCTATATTTTGGATATAATTTTGAAATTCATTTTTTAGGACTCTCAAAGAGGCTTTTAATTCAACTGAATTTTTTTTGTTAATTGCTACTGGTTCAATTTTAGCTGTAAGGAAGTTATTACTTGCTTTTACAGCGGACTTTATCTTTACGATTTCTAAACCTTCAGTAAGAACTTTATATGTATTATCCGGCAACTTAAGAAACTGGATAATTTTTGATTTTACACCATAAGAATAAACATCGTTAACTTGAGGATCATCAGTCGTTGGTTCTTTTTGCGTAAATAAATAAATAATCTTATTGTTGTTATTCATAGCAAAATTAATTGCATCAATTGATTTAGCTCGGCCTACAAACAAAGGTGAGGTTATAGAGGGATAAACAACTAAGTCCCTTAAAGGTAAAACAGGTCCAATGATTTGATTTTCCATACTATTAAAATAGGGAGGAATTTTTAATTTTCACCCACTTTTTTTTTTAATTTTGCTTTTTCTTTATATACGATAATGGGTCTATTTGAGATTACTGACTCTTTACTCAAAACAACCTTATCCACAGAATCCTTATCGGGAATATCATACATGCAATCTAGAAGTAGCTTTTCCATAATTGATCTTAGGCCTCGTGCACCAATTTTTTTTTCAACTGCTAATTGAGCTATTTGTTCCCTGCCATCCTCGGTTATCTCAAATTCTACCCCTTCGAAAGAGAAAAGAGCTTTATATTGTTTTGAAATCGCATTTTTTGGCCGGGTAATTATCTCTTTTAAATCCTCTAAGGATAATTCATTTAGACCAGCACTCACAGGGAGCCTTCCTACTAGTTCAGGTATTAATCCAAATTTAATCAAATCGTCATTCTCAAGTTGCGATGTCATTGGTTGATCCTGATTAATTGATTTATTAAAACCTATTGATTTTTTATTAACTCTATTTTTTATGATTTTATCAATGCCTTCAAAAGCACCTCCACAAACAAACAATATATTTTTTGTATCAACTTGAAGAAACTCTTGTTGGGGATGTTTTCTTCCACCTTGAGGAGGCACACTTGCAGTTGTTCCCTCAATTATTTTAAGTAAAGCTTGTTGGACTCCCTCACCTGATACATCTCTTGTTATTGAAGGGTTTTCACTTTTTCTTCCCACTTTATCTATTTCATCAATATATACGATACCCTTTTGAGCCAAAGCAACATCATAATCACATTGCTGAAGTAATCTTAAAATAATATTTTCTACATCTTCACCAACATATCCGGCCTCTGTCAATGTAGTAGCATCAGCAATTGTAAATGGGACATTTAGAAATTTTGCTAGAGTTTGTGCTAAAAGTGTTTTACCACAACCTGTTGGTCCAATTAACAATATGTTTGATTTCGAAATTTCTATATCTTTTGAGGGGTTTTGAACTCTCTTGTAATGATTGTAAACAGATACAGATAATATTTTTTTTGCATGATCTTGACCAATAATATGATCATCAAGATAATTATAGATCTCACTTGGCTTTGGTATCTCAAATTTTTTCTTTGTGTCAATTTTATCATCCTCAACAAGTATATCCTTACATAAAACTACACACTCATTACAAATATAAACATTTGGTCCAGCAATTAATTTTTTAACCTCTTCTTGGCTTTTACCACAAAAAGAGCATGATATTTTTTTATCAGAGCTATTAGCAGAGATTATTTTTTCATCAGACATAGTTATTTTTCAATTCTAGTCGTTATAACTTTATCAATCAAACCAAATTTTTTCGCCTCTTCAGGGTCAAAGAATCTATCTCTTTCCATTGCCTTTTCAATTTCGCTAATACTAATTTTAGTATGCTTTTGATAGATTTCATTAAGTCTTTTTTTTGTTTTTAATATTTCTTCGGCATGAATTTTTATATCACTAGCTTGTCCTGAAAAACCACCAGAAGGTTGATGAATCATTATTTTAGAGTGAGGTAAAGCGTATCTATTGCCCTCTTTCCCTGCAGCAAGTATCAATGAACCTGCAGAGGCAGCTTGTCCTATACAAACTGTATGAACGGGGCATTTGATATATTGCATGGTATCATACATTGCCAAACCTGCTGTAACTAAGCCTCCAGGTGAATTAATATAAAGGTTAATGGGTTCATCGGGATTTTCAGATTCCAAAAATAAAAGTTGAGCGCATATTAAAGAAGCAGTCTCATCGTTGATGGCGCCTGTCAAAAAAATAATTCTTTCCCTGAGCAGTCTGGAGAAAATATCAAAAGATCTCTCCCCTTTACCAGATTGTTCAATGACTATGGGTACTAGATTCATTATTTTGAGATCCTTTTTTCATTAGCTTTTCTAAGCTTAACTTAGTTTCTTTGATTTTGAAAGTTTTCATAGACTCATCTGCTATTTTATTTCTGAGAAGTGTACCGTAAGCAGTTTCTGCTGTTCTTTGGTCAATTTTTTCACCATAATATTTTTGAATATACTCTTGTAGTTCTTTCTGCTCAACTTTTACTTTTAAAAATTTTACTAATTCAGAAAATAATACATCTTTTTGAATATTTTCACTTGTGAGTTTTTTTAAACTATCAATTCTTTCTTTGTGCTCATCTTTCATTTTAGATAAATCAATTTGATATTTTCTTTTAAGCTCAAGATTCACAACCTCTTCATTGATATCAATCTTTTTCTTTTGTGATAGGACTTTAAGTAAATCTTCAATAAAGAACTCTTTTTGAAGATAATTCATATCCTCATTGAGTTTATTATCAATTTTGTCATTTAATTCTTTAGTAGATTTTAATTTTAAAATCTTAATCAACTCGTCATCATTCTTAGGATAGATCTTTTTATTTATATCTTTGATTTGAGCGTTTATCTTTATTCCTTTTGTAGAAAAATTAATATCAGATTTATTTTTAATTTTTAAAAGAGCTTTTTTTAAGTCTAAAAATACTTCTTCTTTAGTTTGGGTATTTAAGTCTACTCTTACCTCTTTTTGAGAAAATAATTTTTTTTGTTCATCTTCATAATTTAATATTTCAAAATCTATAACAGAATTTTCATCTGATATATCTATACTCTCTAATGAATAGTATTCTTTTCTTACTTTTTCTCTAAAATCATCAATATCTTTTTTTGTTACCTCTGATGTAACTTTCTCTATTTCACTTGTTTTTAACTCATCCATTTTTATTTCGGGTTTTAAATAAAAAGCCAATGTAAAATTATAATTATCTTTAAAATTAACTTCAGGTTGTATTAGAGATTGTATTTTTTCATCCTCACTGATTTTATTTATATTTTTTGATACCTCTTCATTTAATACCTCGTTTTCAATTTGAAGACCAATTTTAGACTTTATGATGCTTACCGGTACTTTGCCCTTTCTAAAACCTGCAATTTCAAAAGTGTGTTGCTTTTCTGATATTTTTTCGTCAATAATTTTAGCAATAGCGCTTTGATCTAAAGATACCTCAAAAGAGGATTTGTAACTTTTTTTTTCTATGTTTTTATAATCCATATTACTTGTATTCTGGTGCGCCAGGAGGGACTCGAACCCCCACGGTTGCCCACTGGTTCCTAAGACCAGCGCGTCTACCATTCCGCCACTGGCGCACAAATTGGGGCGAGTAAGGGGACTTGAACCCCCGACCTCCGGTACCACAAACCGGCGCTCTAACCAACTGAGCTACACCCGCCAAAAATTGAATTAATTTATAGTATAGATATTATGCAAATTAAACATTATATTTGGATCGCTAAATATGAAAAAAATTGAGGCAATAATTAAACCTTTTAAATTAGAGGATGTTAAAGATGCCCTTGGCGAAATAGGCCTAAGTGGACTAACCGTATCTGAAGTAAAAGGGTTTGGTAGACAAAAAGGTCATACTGAGCTTTATAGAGGAGCTGAGTACGTAGTAGACTTTCTACCAAAGGTTAAAATTGAATTAGTAGTTGATGACAAAAAATACAAAGAGGCAATCAATGTTATTATCAAGCACTCTAATACAGGTAAAATCGGTGACGGTAAAATTTTTGTATACGAAGTTTCAGAAGCTATTAGAATTCGCACAGGCGAAAAAGGTAAAGACGCAATTTAGTTTTTACACAAACCAAGTTAACAACTCAGGAGGTTATTAGATGGACAAAAAATCATTACAAAAAATGATCGATGAAAATGGTATTAAGTATATTGATTTTAGATTTACAGATCCTTTAGGAACATGGCAGCACTTTTCAAACCATATTAATACATTTGAAATGGACGTATTTGAAGAAGGTATTGGTTTCGACGGCTCTTCAATTAGATGTTTTCAGTCAATTGAAGCTAGTGACATGATATTAATCCCAGATATTGAGACTGCATTTGTAGATCCCTTTTTTACAGATCCTACTCTAGTTCTGATATGTGATATTCAAGATCCAATTACTGGACAAAAGTACGATAAAGATCCAAGATACGTTGCAAAAAAAGCAGAAGAATACGTTAAAACTTCAGGAGTTGGAGATAGTATTTTCTTTGGACCAGAAGCTGAATTTTTTCTTTTCAATAACGTTCAAATAAACACGCACCCTCATCACTCTTCTTTCTCTGTCGACTCAGGTGAAGCTGTTTGGAATACAGGCACAGATGAAGGTCCAAATCTAGGATATAAAGTTAGAAATAAAGGTGGCTATTTCCCCTGCCCACCTCATGACACTATGCAAGATGTTAGATCAGAAATGGTAAATCACATGGTAGCTATTGGTATGAGCGTTGAAGCGCAACACCACGAAGTTGCTACTGCTGGTCAATGTGAGATTGATTTAAAATTCGACACGTTGGTTAAGATGGCCGATGATCTTCAAAAATATAAATACGTTGTAAGAAACACAGCAAAAAGTAATGGTTTAAGTGCTACTTTTATGCCAAAACCTCTTTCAAACGACAATGGTTCAGGAATGCATTGTCACCAAAGTATTTGGTCAAACGGTAAACCAGTATTTTACGGTGAAGGCGGATATGCCAATCTTAGTGATGAAGCAAAATTTTATATTGGTGGTTTGCTTAAGCATGCACCATCTTTATTAGCCTTTACAAATCCAACTATTAACTCTTATAAGAGATTAGTTCCAGGTTATGAGGCTCCGGTAAAACTTGCATACTCTAATAGAAATAGAAGTGCTATATGTAGAATCCCTGCATACTCACCATCTCCGAAAGCAAAAAGAGTTGAGTTTAGATGTCCAGATGCAACTGCAAATGGTTATTTAGCATTTTCAGCTATGCTTATGGCAGGTTTAGATGGAATTAAGAATAGAATTGATCCTGGTGAACCAATGGATAAAAATCTTTATGATTTACCTCCTGAAGAGCAATCTAAAGTAAAAGAAGTACCTGGTACTCTTGAGGAAGCGATTAACAATCTTGAATCAAACCATGATTTTCTTTTAGAAGGTAATGTATTCACTAAGGATTTAATCGAGTCATATATCGAATACAAAAGAGAAGAAGAAATCGAACCAAATAAACTGCTAGTCACACCTGCAGAGTTCGACATGTATTACGATTACTAAGTTAATTTAAAAGCAACCTGTCTAAATATTTTTTATTATCTACATTAGACGGGTTGCCAGTTAAATCTTCAAACATAAGTAACTCTCTTAAGTAATCAATATCATCTCCATATAAAAATTCTTTGTTATTTATGTGGCTGATATCTTCTTGAATTTTATAAAGTTGAAAAAGATCTTTATTATTTTTTAGAGGATTTTTTATATCTACTATTTTTAAAAAGTATTCATTATCAATTTTAGAAAAGTTTGAAATAATTTGATTTTTTATTTTAATAAAATATTTAGATAATTTTAGATTATTTGTTAGAAGACTTATCTTTATAAAGGATAATTTATGAAATGGTTCACTGGTCTTAGAATAAAATGAGAAGAAATTTTCAATATTAATAACTTGATCAGAGTCTCTATCAAAAGGTTTATTTCTATCATCAATTATTAGAATATTTGGGTCAATATATTGTTTCATTATAGAGTAAAATCTCCTTACAATTTTAATATTATCTATGTGATTATTTTTGTTTGATTGATATATAAAAAAAATATCTAAATCAGAAAAATTCGTAGCCATTTTAACACCGTAACTTCCAAATAAAATTGGTGTTAAGTCGGAGAAAATATTACTTCTATTGATAATGTATTCATTTTTAACTAGTTCAAAAATATAAAAAATAAACTTTCTTACAGCGGTATTTCGTTTTTTGAGGAAGTCAGTATTAGTTATTTTTTTTGAAAGTAACAAATAATCTAATAAGAATAAAATTTCATAAATATCTTGGATTGATTTTTTTAAATCTAAATCAAAATTATCAGAAAATTCTCTAAGCTTAAAAGTAGGTATGCCATAATTAAAAAAATAGACTAATGACTCTATTAAAAAATTATTTTTGTAAATAAGATTTGTTAATTTTGAAGAATTCTCAAATATAAAAACTAACTCTAAAAAAATTTTATTATTATACTTATATAAAGCAGTTAAATGGACACCGGACTTATAATAATTAATTAAATAGTCAAATTTTATAATTAGATCGTCTCTTTTATTATGTGTTGATAAAATATTTATAAGGCTTGAAATAGACTCTAAATAATCATTTTTTACTGTATCTGAACTATTGATTTTCTCAGCTCTTTTGAGAAGACTATCTATGATTTTTTGGCTAGATTCATTAAATTTTTCTCGTCGTAAACTTTCAGTATTAATTTTGGGGAAAAATAAACGTTGGTATATTGTTTGAATTTCAGATTTATGCTTTTCTAATTTGTTTGAAAAATTATTTAATACTAAGTTTAAATAGTTTTCATTAGAGTCAATTATATTTTGAAAAGTATTCTTTTTTATATGTAAATAATTCTCAATTTTACGGAAGTAATAATATGCTTCTGTTATATTCTTTAAGTCATTTTTTGGAATTATATTTTCATGTTCTTTAAAATTTATGAGTAATTTATGAATATTACTCTCTTTAAGAGAGTTTATTTTTCCAGACCAAAGAAGTTGATTAAAGTGTATTATATTTTCACAAGATCGAATAAAGCCATAAGAATTTTTTATATCTAGCTTTTGTTCAGTATTATTGGAGGCAAAGAGTTTTTTAATTTCATCTATAGCGTAATAGTCAAATGTTCTTCTAAATAAAAAACTTTTTATTGCCACCTTAAATGAGAAATATTTTTGAATATTACCACACAAAAAACTAGATCTATGAAATGCCAACCTCTCCCAGTTTCTGCCAACTGATGTATAATAATTAATTGCTTGATCCATGTCAGATATAATTAATGAATCACCAAAATCTGGTCGTAACCTTAAATCTATTTTATGAAAAAAAGACTCAGAAATATTCGAAATTTCACTAATGGTTTTCTTTATAGATTTATTAAAATCTTGAAGAGAGATAGGACTATTTTTGGAGTCATAGAATATGATTATATCAATATCAGAGGCAAAATTTAAATCTCTTACACCAATTTTACCCATACCTAAAATAAAATAATATTTTTTTAAACTATTATTAAATGATCTGTATAAATTGGTATTAATGATTTTACTTAAAATATTTTTGCATAAAATTGACCACAGTCTTGATCCATTAGACTGAGAAATCAAATTTTGATGAATTGATATAAAAATTAAATAAATAAGCTCATTTTTAAGTTTATATATATTTGAAAAGTTAGTTGTAGAGGAATTAGAATATTTTTTTATATTGCTTTTGTAGTGGTTAAGTATTAATTGTGCATCAACCTTAGAAATATTATAAGAATTATTAAGATATTCAAATTTTGATAAAAAAGTGGAAGATTTATATAATCTCTTTAACTCCAAATAGCATTCCTCTCAAAATAATTTAGTAAGCCACTATAATTATCAATAACTGAGATTTCTTTTTTTACTTTTTTGGAATTTGATATGTTACTAAGTGCAGTGAATATACTTTTTTTTAATAAATTAATATTTAAATATTTGTAATGCTCTAATTCATTTATTGTATTAATTATTGAAGTTGTCTTCTTTTTGATATTCTCAAGATCTAATTTTTCTAAAAAAAAAGCATCTTTCGCAAATTGCCTACCAATCATAAATTGAGTAATATTTTTTGACTGAAAAAATTTAAAGGTTGCTAAATCATTAACCTCACCGTTAGGGATAAGTTCCATTTCAGGAAATTGATCACAACACTCTAAAAATAAATTGTAATTAATTTTCGGAATTGTTCTATTTTTTTTGGTATCTAAGTTCAAAACACCATTTCTACAATGTATAAATACTTTTTTAATTCCTATTTCATTAAACAATTTAAGATAATCAAAAATATAACTCTTATCCTCATACATACCTAAGCCAAGTCTACATTTTACTGATACATCTTTATTATATTTGATCAATTCATATAAACATTTTTTTACTAAGTCATACTTTTGGGTTAAAGCTAAACCAAGCATATTTTCTTGAACTCTAGAACTTGGGCACCCTAAATTGAAATTTACATGTTTAATAATATCTACTTTATTCAAAATATTTATTGTTCTTTTAATTTCTTCAGGATCTGAGCCTGCAATTTGAATGGCGCTTTTATTATTTTTTAAAAAATGCTTGGTTATTGTTTTGGTCTCATTGTGGATGATTGCTTTATCCACTATCATTTCAGAAAAAGTAGTTACACTATTTCCATAAATGTTTTCCACTAAACTTCTAAAATAGCAGTCTGTGTAACCCATCATTGGTGCTAAATAATAATTCATCGAAAAAATTCTTTTAATAATTGAAAAATACTTTAATAAAAGTAAAAATCATTAAAAATCAAGACATTGGAAAATTTCAACATAAATCACCTAGTTTTTAATTCTGATGGGCTAATACCTACGATTGCTCAAGAGAAGTCAACTAATGAAATTCTTATGATGGCCTACTCAAATAAAAATTCTATTGAAATGACAGTAAAAACAAAAAAAGCACACTTTTGGAGTAGAAGTAAAAAAAAATTATGGTTAAAAGGCGAAACATCTGGCAACAAACTTAATATTATTAATATTTATACTGATTGTGACAGTGACGCTTTGATTTATGAAGTTGAGCTTGAAGGCATTGGCGCTTGCCATACGGGTAAAAAAAGTTGTTTTTATAAAAAATTAGAATTATGAGCGATATAATAGCATATAAAGACTCGAATAATAATTATTGGGACACTGAAGTTGAAAATAGCACTCCCATTAAACCTAAATCTGATGATGCATTAAATATAATGCGGCATGATATGGCTCATATTTTGGCTGAAGCTGTAATTACTCTTTTCCCAAATGCTAAACCAACTATTGGTCCTTTCATAAAGAACGGTTTTTATTATGACTTTGATATGGAAAGCACTCTATCAGATGATGACTTAGCTAATATAGAAAAAAAAATGAAAGAAATTCTTTTAGAGGGAAGAAACTTTTTAAAGAGAGCTGTAACTAAAAAAGAGGCATCAGAAATATTTAAAGATAATAAATATAAATTGGAGCTTATTAATAATTTAGATAATTCTGATGAAATAACACTCTATGAGCAAAAAAATTTTACTGACCTTTGTAAAGGTCCTCATCATAAAAGCACAAAAGATTATAATGCCAGCTTTAAAATAACAAATGTATCAGGGGCTTATTGGAGAGGTATTAGCACTAACAAAATGCTTCAAAGAATTTATGCAACCGCTTGGTATTCTGAGAAAGAACTTCGAGTTTATTTAAAAAATTTAGAAGAGGCTAAAGAAAGAAATCATAGAAGATTGGGCACAGATATGGGTTTGTTCCTTCTAACTGATTTATCAGCAGGGAATGTATTTTGGAAAGATAAAGGCTTAACATTGTATCAAAATATCGAAAAATATATTCGCTTTGAGCAACAAAAACTTAATTATTTTGAAGTAAAAACACCTGAGCTAGTATCAAATGAGCTTTGGATAAAGTCTGGTCATTGGGACAATTTTAAAGAAAATATGTTTACATCAGAAACTGACAACAAGACATTTGCACTAAAACCTATGAATTGTCCATGTCATATTGTTTTATTTAACTCTCAACTAATAACTTACAAAGATTTACCACTTAGATACTCGGAGTTTGGTAAGTGTCATAGATACGAACCCTCTGGAGCTCTAAATGGATTATTTAGAGTTAGAGGTTTTACTCAAGATGATGCCCACATATTTTGTTCTGCTGAACAAATATATGATGTTTGTAATGAGACAACCCTATTAATTGAGAGAGTGTATAAAAAGTTTGGATTTGAAAAAATAAAATATAATATTTCTACTCGCCCAGAAAAAAGTATTGGTACGCAAGAAAACTGGGACAATGCAGAAAATCAGTTAAAAAAAGTTTTAAAAGACAACAATAAAGAATTTAATATTTTAGAGGGTGAAGGGGCATTCTATGGCCCAAAAATAGAATTTACATTAGAGGACTCACTGGGTCGAGAATGGCAATGTGGAACGATACAAATTGACTTCAATCTCCCTGATAGATTGGGTGCAAAATACAAAGACAAAGATGACAAAAATCAAGTTCCAATTATGATACACCGAGCAGTTGTCGGATCTCTAGAAAGGTTTATAGCAATTATTCTTGAAAACACTAATGGCTGGCTTCCCTTATTTGTTACGCCTATACAACTTGCAATTCTCCCTGTGTCTGAAAAATTTGTTGATCATAGTAACCGAATTAAAGGGGAACTTCAAAAACTGGGTGTAAGAGTAATTGTTGATGGATCTGATAACAAATTGGGTTATAAAATAAGAAATTCTGTTTCTAAAAAGATACCCTATTCTCTAGTAATGGGTGAGAAAGAGATTGAGTCAGACTCATTTACTCTAAGAAGCAATGAGGGTAAGAATACTTCTTTTGATAATATTAAAACTCTCTCGGATTTCTTTATCAGTAATTAACTATTAAAAAGTTAATTTATAAAATAAGTTAATTTCTTAAAATGAGCGACCACATAAAGGCAGTAATTATAGTAGTTTTAAGTGGATTAATATGGAGTTTTGGACCACTGGTGGTCAAAAATATGATAGACCCTCAAATCTATCAACTCCCCTACCTTGTGATTAGAGGGCTTACAGTTGCAATTATCATCGCCACATATCTTATTCTTAATGAGCAAAAAGATTTTTTTATGAATTTAATCAAAATAGATAAAGTTTCTGTGATTGGTGGTCTTAGTTTATCAACAGCCATGGTTGGTTTTATTTATTCAATAAGCAATACAACTGCCGCAGTTACTCTATTTATGTTGGCGTTAATGCCTTTTTTAGCATCATTAATTGCCCTAGTGTTTATTCAAGAGAAAATCTCAAAACAAAATTTTATAACTATGATTATTGCGTTTATTGGTGCTTTAATAATGATATATGCAAGTGCCTTTAGTGGTTCGTTGTATGGACTAATTATGGGCTTTATATCAAGTCTTGGCTTTGCAGCATTCACGGTTGCTTTAAGAAGCAAAAGTAACTTTAAAAAATTTTATATTTTGATTTATGCAGGAATTTTTTGCGCAGTTATTTCCACCTTTTTGTTGATTTTTAATAATCAAGAAATCTATTTACCCTTCAGAAATATTTTGTTGAGTATGACTCACGGTTTGATCGTAGCAACTGGGCTTATCCTGTTTAGCATTGGTTCAAAACAACTCCTCTCGGGAGAACTAACAATGCTATCTTTATTAGAAGTAGTTGGAGGAATTTTTTGGGCGTGGCTACCTATTCTGGGTATCAATGAAACACCAGATATTAATACAATTATAGGAGGAATTATTATTTGCTTAGCTATCGCGATGAATTCATATCGTTTTGATAAAAAGAGGCTTCAAAATTTAATTAGATAGTAAGACCAACAACACCAATGAAAGTTAAAGAGATACCTAAAGTTTGAATTTTAGATATTTTTTCTTTTAAAACTAGTCTAGCCAATAAAACTGTTACAAGACCAAAACCTGAAGAAATGACTACTGCAATACTCACTTTGTCAAAAGCATATGCAGAGACCAAACAAAAATAACCTGTAGTTTCTAATATTCCTTGAAAAAATAAAATAGGAACTGCTTTTTTTGTCAGTGTTATTTTAGACTTCATAAAAAATAATAAGGAAGCAATACCCAATAAGCTAAAAAATCTTACATATATAACAGCCTCAATTGGATCTAAAGAATTAGAGGCCTCTTGAGAAAAAATAAGACCCAAAGCCAGCATACCACTTGCCATAAATGACACAATTAGAGATTCTTTTATCTGTTTTTTTGACAAACCTAGGCTTTCTTTAAAACTATCAGCACTTATGGATACAAATATAGCGCCGGATATTACAACAAGAGTGGCAATCCACTGAGTCAGTGTGGGTTCACTTCCTAAAAAAAATCTTATGACAAAAACAAAAAAAGGGTTGGTCGCTGTTATCGAGGCTACAATTGATACTGGTCCCATTTGAAGACCTCTGTATAAACAAAGAAGTCCAAACATTATTAATATTCCTGATAGGAAACAATTACTCAAACCAATCGCGTTTGGAGAAAGACCACTTCCAAAAAAATAGAATAAAATTAAATAAAATATTGAGCCAACAACCAGCATCCAAAAAAGTGAATTTTTAAATCCAACTTCCTTTGATGAAAATCTAGCTAAAAAATCTCCAACACCAAAACTAAAAGCTGAGAGAATACCCAATAAGATTGCCATCAATATAACTAAAATCTAAACGTGAAAACTCTCACCACAACCGCATTCACTAGTCTGATTAGGATTTTTAAAAATAAACCTTTCTCCAAATTCTTCTTTAATAAAGTCCATTTCTGTGCCTATTACATACATAACTGCTTTGTCCTCAATATAAAGAGGAAACTTGTAATCATTGACTAGCTCACAACCTTGTATGTTATCATTACTCACATACTCCATTGTATAACTCAATCCTGCACAACCTTTAGTGCTTAAGCCAATCTTTAAACCAATAGCATTACTATTATTGACTAATAATTTAGAAATTTGTTCTTCAGCAGTTTTGGATAATGAAAATAAAGGACTGGTCATACTAAAAACCTAAAGCTAACTTTGCATTTTCACTCATCATATCTTTATTCCATGGTGGTTGAAAGGTTAGTTTTATACTGACTTGTCCTACATCATTTAGTTCATGAACTTTTTTAGCAACCTCTAATGGAAAACTATCGGCAACTGGACAGTTAACTGTTGTCAGTGTCATGATAATTTTAATATTGTTAAAATTATCTATTGATATGTCGTAAATTAAACCAAGATCATAAATATTCATATCCATTTCAGGATCTTTTATATCTGTGAGAACTTTGATTATATGATCATTTGTTAATGTCACTGACTGTGATGACGATTTTTCTCCGTAAGTAATCTCACCTTCAGAACTTACTTTTGGCATAAAGTCAGAGAGTGTTTTATTATCCATAGCTTATTGAAGAAGTTTTAGAGTTTTTTTCAAAGAGTCTATAAAATGATCAATATCATTAAGGTCGTTATAAATACCAAAAGAGACTCTGCAAGAACCAGGGATACCTAACTTTTTCATAAATGGTTGGCAACAATGGTGACCTCCTCTAATCATAATTCCATACTGGTCAAGAAAAGTGGCAATATCATTAAAATTTTGGTTTTTAATATTAAAAGAAACAATGGATGTTGCATTTCCATCTTCATTAGAGCCATATATATCTACTTCTTTGAATTCACGTAAAGCTTCAATTAATGTAGATCTGAGTTTTTTTTCATTCAGAAAATAGTCTTGGTAATTATTATTATTCAAATATTCCATAGCTGTTTTGAAGCCAATTGCTGCCTCAATTGAAGGCGTACCCGGTTCAAATTTATTAGGTAACATAGCATAGGAAAAATCATTTGATGAAACTTCATTGATCATCCCTCCTCCAAGTGTTGGAGGATTTAATTTATTTAAAATATCTTCTTTACCATACATAATTCCAATACCAGATGGACCATAAAGTTTATGAGATGAAAAAGAGTAAAAATCACAATCCAAATCTTTTACGTCAATTTTTAAGTGTGCTATTGATTGACAACCATCAACGGCAACATAAGTATCTTTATTAATTGATTTTTTAATCTTTTTAATATCAAGTATTTGGCCAGTTACATTTGACATGTGTGTTAAAGAGAGAACCTTTGTGGAGTCATCACAATTATTAATGATATCGTCTTCAGATAAAATGCCAACTTTCGAAATAGGAATTATTTTTAATTCTAAACCTAATTTTTTACATAAGTTCATCCAAGGCAAATAATTTGAGTGATGTTCTAATTCAGTTATAACAATCTTATCGCCCTCTTTAAGATGTTCAGCTAATGAATTAGCTATAATATTTATAGAGTCAGTAGCCCCTCTTGTAAAAATTATCTCATTTGTAGAATTAGAATTAATAAAATTTTTTGCTACATCTCTAGATTTTTCATATAAATCTGTAGCATCTATACTAAGTGAATTCATTCCTCTATGAACATTTTCATAAGAATTTTCTAAAAATTCAGAAATAGAGTTAATTACTTGTTTGGGTTTCTGAGTGCTTGCTGCAGAGTCAAGATAAGTAATAGCTTTGTCTCTGATCTTTTTATCTAAAATTGGAAAATCTAATTTAATATTATTCATGATAATAAACTTTCAATTAACTCATTTGAATAATTCTTTAACATATCGTCTTTAATTGACTCAATAATCTCAACAATAAATGCTTTTTTTAATATTTTTTTAGCTATTTCGCTATCAATTCCTCTGGACTTAAAATAATAAATTTGCTCGTCATCTAATTTGGAAACTGTAGACCCGTGACTACATTTTACATCATCTGCATAAATTTCAAGTTCTGGTTTATTGTTGGCTTTCGATATGTCATCTAAAAGCAATGACCTACTCATTTGATATCCATCAGTTTTCTGAGCAATAGAGTCAACATATATCTTTCCTTGAAAGTTTGTAATAGCACCCTTTTCAACAATAGATTTAAAAACTTCTCTACTTGATGAAGAGGGCTTTAAATGTTGTATAAAAGAATAATTGTCATTTACACCATAATTGTTGATATTAAGACCATATAAATCAAAGTTACACTCTTGATTTAATGAAGCATAAAACTCGTTTCTTGAATGGATATTATCTGATTGAAAAGAAACAAAATTTAAATATGAGTTGTCTTGTAAATTAGTCTCAAAGTATAAAAAAGATTTATTATTTGAAACATTAAAGTGAACTACATTTAACTTAGAATTATTAGATAAATCTAAGAAAATTGATTTTGGGTACTCATCGTTTGATTTGCTATTTAAAATAATAAGATTGATTTCATTTGTAGAGGATTTAGATATATGTATGTTCTCATTTATTTGAGAAATATCTAAAAATAAATTTCTATCATCAAATGTATCTAAATTTACTGATTTAGTTTCTCTTTTTACTAAAGAGGAGACTCTAAAAAAACTGTCCTCATTATTGTAATTCCAGAGATTTAAATTAGCTGTTAAGTCGAATGGATTTGAAATAGAAGATGTAATATTTTTAGTATTATCTAATAGTTTAGAAAAATCTATATCTCTAAGTAAGATTTCTGATTTGACATCTTTATGGAGTTGGGCGTATTTATAATTTTCAATTTTAAAATTTTTATATGGGTTTTGATTATCTAAGATATCTTTAGCATATTGAGATACACTTTTAGATTGTATCTTGTCTAAATTTAATACAAGTTCCATTAAGCGGTTTGAGATATCTCTTCGTAACCTTTTTCTTCTAGCTCTAAAGCTAAAGAGTAATCACCAGATTTTACGATTTTACCATCTGCAATAATATGAACAAAATCAGGCTTTATATAATTTAAAAGTCTTTGATAATGCGTAATAACTAAAAAAGAATTCTCACTATTTCTCAATTTATTTACTCCCTCAGAGACAATTCTTAAGGCATCAATGTCTAAACCGGAGTCTGTTTCATCTAAAATAGCCATTTTGGGACTTAACATAGACATCTGTAAAATTTCTTGTTTCTTTTTTTCACCACCAGAATAGTTAACATTTAGATCTCTTTTAAGCATTTCAGTGCTTATATTCAATTCTTCTGCTTTTGATTTCATTAATTTAGCAAATTCCAATGCGTCCATTTCACTTTGACCTAAATATTTTCTTTTTGAATTGATTGCTGTTTTCAAAAAAAATGAAGTTTGCACACCTGGTATTTCCATTGGATATTGAAATGCAAGAAATAATCCCTCGTTTGCTCTTTCATCAACATCTAATTCCAATAAATTTTTTCCATTGTAATCTATTGTTCCATCATTTATTTCATATTTATCTTTACCAGATAGCACGTAAGAGAGTGTGCTTTTACCAGAACCGTTAGGGCCCATAAGTGCGTGAACCTCACCTTTATTAATTGATAAATCCAAACCTTTAATTATTTTTTTTTCTTCAATAGAGACATGAAGGTTTTTAATTTCTAACATTATCCAACGCTTCCCTCTAAGCTAATTGCGACTAATTTTTGAGCTTCAACAGCAAACTCCATTGGTAAATGTTGAAGTACCTCTTTACAAAAACCATTCACAATTAACCCCACTGCATCTTCACTATTTAATCCTCTTTGCTGACAGTAAAATAATTGATCTTCATTAATTTTTGAGGTTGTGGCCTCGTGCTCAACCATTGAGTCTGAATTACTTGACTCTATATATGGAACTGTATGGGCTCCACATTGATTACCAATTAATAGAGAGTCACATTGAGTAAAATTTCTCGCATTTTTGGCTTTCGACAAAATATTTACTAGGCCTCTATATGTATTATTAGCTTTTCCAGCTGAAATGCCTTTTGATATGATTTTAGAAGACGTGTTTTTACCAATGTGTATCATTTTTGTGCCAGTGTCAGCTTGTTGCATATTGTTAGTTATGGCTACTGAATAAAATTCTCCTTTAGAGTGATCTCCTTGTAAAATGCAGCTTGGATATTTCCATGTAATTGCAGATCCTGTCTCGACTTGAGTCCAAGATATTTTAGAATTTTTTCCTCTGCAGGCACCTCTTTTGGTTACAAAGTTGTAGATACCTCCCTTGCCCTCTTTATCTCCTGGGTACCAGTTTTGAACTGTTGAATACTTAATTTCAGCATTATCTAGGGCAACTAACTCTACATTAGCAGCATGAAGTTGGTTTTCATCTCTCATTGGTGCAGTACAGCCTTCTAGGTAACTCACATAACTGTCTTTATCAGCGATGATAAGGGTTCTTTCGAATTGACCAGTATTCATTGCATTAATTCTAAAATATGTTGATAATTCCACTGGGCACCTTACTCCCTCAGGAATGTAAATAAACGATCCATCAGTGAAAACGGCTGAGTTTAATGCTGCGAAAGAATGATCTGATACTGGAATTACACTTCCTAGATATTTTTTTACTAATTCTGGGTGAGTTTTCACTGCCTCAGAAATTGAACAGAATACTATACCTAAGTCGCTCAGTTGTTTTTTATATGTTGTTGCAACTGATACGGAGTCGAAAACAGCATCAACAGCAATACCAGATAACATTTTTTGTTCTTTTAATGGAATACCAAGTTTTTCATAAGTTTTTAGTATTTCAGGATCTATTTCATCTAGTGACTTTGGTTTATCTTTTAAACTTTTAGGTATTGAGTAATAATAACAATCTTGATAATCGATTTCTGGAATATTCAATTTAGCCCATTGTGGCTTCGGTAATTTGTTGAAGACTTTAAATGCATTTAATCTCCATTCAAGCATCCACTCTGGTTCATCTTTTTGGGCAGATATGAATTTTATTATTTCTTCATTTAAACCTTTAGGAGGTCGGATCTCGTCTACATCAGTAGAAAAGCCATATTTGTAATCACTACTACCTAGTGTGTTTACTTGTTTAATTGTTTGTTCTGTAGCTGCCATAGGTCTCGATATATAAGATAAATAAGGATTTTTACAAGAAAATACGAGTAAATACCCTAATTAGTTCAGTTTCTGTTTAATAATCCCACCACCTAAAACCCTATCATTATCATACAAAACACAAGCTTGACCTTTGGTAATTGCCTCTGCGGGTTCATCAAACTCAAAAGAGTAGGAAGTAGATTGTTTAATAAGTTTTCCCTTTTTTGGCTCAGATAAAGATCTAATTTTTGCACTACAAGGGATTTCAACGGTTTTTTTGGAAAGGTCGTACTCTGGCATAATAAAATTCAAATCACCCAATAAGAGGGATTTACCTAACAGATCTTTCTTATCACCAACAATTATTTGGTTTTTATCTTTAATAATATCAACAACATAAAGTGGGTCTTCATTTGCTATACCTAAGCCTCTTCTTTGACCAACAGTAAAATTTTGAATACCATCATGAAAAGATAAAACATTACCTGAAAGGTCGAGTATTTCACCTTTCTTCTTATTTGACTTAATAAATTTTTTATAATCTCCATCTGGAATGAAACATATATCTTGACTATCCTTCTTGTCATAAACGATAAGACCAAGATCCTCTGCTATTTTTCTAGTTTCTGCTTTAGATATCTCACCAAGTGGAAATCTTAGGTAATCTAACTGATCCTGAGTTGTTGCAAATAAAAAATAACTTTGATCCTTCGATTTATCCTCAGCCCTGTACATATGGGCATCTTTAATATTACCTTTTCTTCTAATGTAATGCCCTGTTGCCATACAATCTGCCTCTAATTTTTTTGCAAAGTTCATTAAATCTCTAAACTTAACAGTCTCATTACACTTAACACAAGGTATAGGTGTCTCACCATTTTCGTAAGCGTTGATAAAGTAATCAATTACATCTGATTTAAATGTTTTTTCATAATTGAATACATAGTGGGGTATGTCTAATTTTTGGGCAACACGTCTAGCGTCATAAATATCTAGACCAGAACAGCAAGAACCTTTTTTTGCAGAGTTATTAGACGTGTAGAGCTGAAGAGTTATACCGATGACATTGTATCCCTCTTTTTTTAGTAGACCAGCTGTGACAGAACTATCCACTCCACCAGACATAGCAACCACCACTGTTGTGCTTGATGGATCTTTATTAAAACCTAATGAATTCATTTATAACTTGCTTTTTTTATCAAAAGTAATCTATGATCTCTTCTTTAATTATGCCAGAAGTATTTATACAAGGTGGTGAAGGTAAACTTCAAGCCAAATACTCACCTAGTGAGCAAGAAAAACCGAATATAGCTATAATTCTCCATCCCAATCCTAAGCACGGTGGAACTATGGACACTAAAGTTAATTATGCTGCATTTAAAGTAATGAAAGATGCGGGTTTTTCAACTTTAAGAATAAATTTTCGTGGTGTTGGCAAGAGTGATGGTGCCTTTACTGAGGGAGAGGGAGAGTTAAATGATGCAAGTGTCTCTTTAGATTGGCTCCAAAAAAAAAATGAAGATTTTAGGTCGTGTTGGATTGTAGGATTCTCCTTTGGTGCATGGATTGGATTTCAAACTCTAATGAGAAGACCAGAAGTAGATGGATTAATTTTAATAGCCCCACCTGTAAATTTGTACGATTTTAATTTCTTATCACCTTGTCCTATCAAAACATTGATAGTTAGAGCTGAGCAAGATGAAATAGTAAAAAGAGATAACTTAAAAGAATTTTTTGAAACATTTAAAAAACAAAAAAATGCAGAAGTGTCCATGGAAACTATCTCAAAATCAAACCACTTATTTGAGGGAAAGCTAGATCCTCTTATGAATACTTTAAATAAGTATATTCAAAAACACAAAAGCTAACACTTTTCACCTAAGTAAATGTTTTTTAAAATTTTTGTAGTTTCATAATATGTAGACTGTTTTTTTAGCATATATCTTATACCAAGTAATGCCATTCCTTGGGATTCTATAAAATCTCCATCTATTTGGTAATTATCAATTAAAGAAATATTATCAAAATAATTACTGAAAATTTTTTGTAAAGTTAGATTTTTTCTTCCACCGCCCATTAAAATAATTTTAAAGTCTGATTGCGAGGAAATCAAAGAATTAATAGCAAATGGAATTACTTCAAGTAAAGTATAAATTAAATCATTTAAATTTTTATCTTTAATAGAATTATCTATATATTTATGAAAATAATTTCTGTCTAAAGATTTAGGAAGGTTTTCTAAAAAATATTTGTCACTTATTACTCTGTTAAATAGAGCATCTATTTTTTGACCATTATTAGATAATGAACCATCAACATCAAATCTTTCTTTAGTTTTTTCATAAATTAAATCATTAACGATGGCATTACCAAAAGAACTATCACCAGCAGTAATTTTTTGGTTATCAATTACAGTTATATTAGTAACACCTCCTATATTGACAAAAATAACCTTTTTTAAATCTAGTTGATTAGCTAAGACTCTATGGAATTCTGGCATTATTGGTGCCCCATTACCACCATTTAACAAATCATTTTTTCTAAAGTTACATATAACAGGGGAGTTAGTGTTAAATCTAATACTCTTATCAAATAGTTGTATTGAAATTTTTGTTTTTTGATCGTGATATACTGTTTGTCCATGCACTGCAATTAAGTCTATTTCAAAATTATTTTTTTTAATAAAATTATTTATGGAATCCTTATATTCTTGATTTAGCTGATTTATAACTTTGATATCGTCTAAGTATCCTTTCAAAATTACATTATGTAATTTTAGTTGCAGGTCATCACTATATGGAATGTATTCATTTGATATATCAGTCACATATGAAACTCCATCAGATTTGACCAAGCTACAATCAATACCATCTAAAGAAGTACCAGACATGCAACCGAGGGCGATATATTCCATTTGATATCTATAAAATTATGTTAATTATTATATATGATTGATTATATACAGTTATTTAAAGATAGAAATCTATTCAATCAATGCACTAATGAGATAGAACTTAATAATTTACTCAATAAGAAAAAAATTATTTTTTATATTGGATTTGATGCTACAGCTGATGCATTACATGCTGGTAGTCTTGTACAATTAAGAGCTATTAAGACTCTAATCAAACATGGTCATCAGGCAATAGTACTATTAGGTGGAGGCACAACAAAAATTGGTGACCCCTCTGGCAAAGATGCCTCAAGACAAATTTTAAATTACGAAACAATCCAAAAAAACATTGAGAATTTTAAAAGAATATTTGAACATTATTTTAGAGATTTCAAAGAAAATATAAAATTTATAAATAATGATCAATGGCTTGATAAATTAAACTACATAGAGTTATTGAGAGATTTGGGAAGTCAAGTCTCAATCAATCGTATGCTTACATTTGAAAGTGTTAAAGAGAGACTTAAAAGAGAGCAATCATTATCATTTTTAGAATTTAATTACATGATACTTCAAAGTTATGATTTTCTTCACTTAAATAAACATGAAAATTGCGAGTTGCAAATTGGCGGCTCGGATCAATGGGGTAATATCGTTTTGGGTATGGAAATTATATCAAAAATAAACAAAAAAGATGCTTTTGGTCTGACTACACCTCTTTTAACTACCTCTACAGGTAAGAAGATGGGCAAGACCGAGCAAGGTGCTGTATGGATTGATCAAAATAAATACAGTTCTTACGATTTCTATCAGTATTGGAGAAATGTGGATGATAATGATGTGGAAAAACTATTACTTATTTTTAGTGATTTAGACAAAGAAGAAATAAAAATATTAATTAAAGAAGATATCAATAATGCGAAAAAAAAATTAGCATATTTAGTGACAACAGATTGTCATTCAGAAAGCTCAGCACAAGAGGCTGAAGAAAAAGCAAGATCAATTTTTGAAAATAATTCTTTCGATAATATTGATGAAATTAACTTTAAAATAGACTCAAAACTCATAGATACACTAACATCCAATAGTACGGTCTCATCAAAATCTGAAGCAAAAAGGCTAATCGAGGGTGGTGGTATAAAGATTGACGACGACCAAATTAACGATATTAATCTTACTATTGATAAGTCTTATAACGGAAAAATACTCAAGATTGGTAAAAAAAAATATTTTAAAATTATCGTTAAGTAACCAATATATCTTTTATAGAATCATTAACAAAATTTAAATCATCTTTGGACTTACCTGCTCCAGCATAGTGACCGTAGCTTGAAGGAATAATACGTAATTCACCATTTTTAATATTTTTTAATTCAATTTCATTATCCTCTGGGGGGAAGTATAAATCATTTTTACCTGGCATTAAAATGCATCGCGCGGTAATAGAGTTAAGAGCTTTTTCAAATTGATTATTAAATTTATTATTGTTGCTAATGTCGTGCTCTTGCCAAGTTCTTATCATCGCTAATAAATCATTTGCATCCTTACGATAATAGATTTTATTCCAAAGTTTATCTAAAACTTCTTTTGCATCTTTGAAACCATCGTCGATATATTTTTTTTCCCTAAACCAGTCTTGCCCATGTGCCCATCCAGCCCATACTCTGGCCATAGTTGTTTTTCCATTTTGAGGTTGTTTTTCATAATTTCCAGAATTCCAGTTTGGATCTGAAGTCAAAGCAGCATATACACCCTCTAAAAATACATATGTATGTTCTGTGGTTTTAGCATGACCACACATAGAAATCATATTTTCTACCATGTCTGGAAAATATGACGCCCACTCAAATGCTTGTTGTCCTCCCATTGACCAACCTATAACTAATTTAATTTTTTCTATGTTAAATATTTCTTTTAGAAGTCTGTATTGTGCTTGCACGTTATCATATATTGTAATTAAGGGAAAATTAGGTCCATTGAAGGGTTTTTCTGTATTACTGGGTGAGGATGAAACACCATTACAAAACATATTTGGAATAATGATGAAATATTTATCTGGATCTATGGGAAAATTATTACCAATCAGATATCCTTGCTCAAGATGTGTGCCAGCATACCTAGTAGGAAATAAAATTACATTTGATTTGTCAGAGTTTAGTTTCCCAAATGCTAAATAATTTAATTGTAAATCTATTATGTCGCCTGATTTTAATTTGAAATTATTTAATTGGTATTTATGAAGTTCCTCTTTGTTAATCAATTAAAATAACTTTAGATATTCTTTGATTTCCCAATCAGTTGTAGTTGTATGATATCTAGACCATTCATCATATTTATATCCTATAAAATTGTTTATCATAGCCTCAGAAAAAACTTTTTTAGTTAATTTATCAGCAGCAAAAGCGTCTACTGCCTCTAATAAATTTCTTGGCAATGTAGTAACCTCTTTTTTTTCTTTATCGGTCAAATCATAAAGACTTTTATTAGTTGGTTTTGGGGGCTTCATTTTTTTGTCGATACCTTCTGTAACAGCTGCGGCTAATAAAGAAAAAGTTAAATAAGGATTTTGAGTTAAATCAGACGCCCTATTTTCTATACAATATCTATTTTGTGGTAGTCTTATCATGGCTGATCTATTATTACTGCCGTATGTCATGTGCGTAGGAGCCCATGTATGACGGCCACCATCAAGGCCCTCAACTGTAGGAACAAATCCGTTATATGAGTTAACAGTTGGACACGCTAGAGCTGTAATCGCTGCTCCATGTTTTAAAATTCCAGCGACAGCATTATAAGCTTTATCAGAAAAATTATTCCCATTCTTGTATATGTTATTATTTTTCTTTTTAATTGATGCCACACTATGATTGATGTGAGCACCAGCTCTCCAATCACTAATAGTTGTCTTTGGCATAAATGATACAAAATATCCATATTTTTTTGCAACTTCCTTGAGTAATACTCTTAAAAATACAAATCTATCAGCCATCCCTAAAATATCTGTGTAACCGAAATCTAATTCATACTGGCCATATGCGCCCTCTGCAACGACGTCATGGAGATCCCATTTCAAATCATTATTTAAAATATCTATTATTTCTTTTAAAAAATGCATTCCATCTATTGAGTACTCTGAGTCATACCCAAAAGCTTGTCTTCTCAAATTTATAGGATCTCTGTCAATTGCTTTAACTGGTTTGTCGCCCTCCCACTTCATTAAGAAAAATTCAGGTTCGATACCAACAAAAAATTTCAAGTCAGATTTAGCGCTTTCCTTTATTTGTTTTTTTAACGTCATTCTTGGACAAACATCGTAAGGTTTGTCATTCCAATATAAATCTGCAAAAACCCATGCACATGTTTTATCCCATGGACATATAACAAGACTATCCAAATCTGGCACAGGGATTTGATCATTATCTGCTGGAGTTAATTCTGGAACAAAGGAAACAGAATGAACAGCAAATTGAGGACCTTTACCCATACAAAGATCCTCAAAATCAGATATAGGCATAGGCTTAGTTTTTGGACTACCTAGAAAATCAATCCAATTAGAATAAATATATTTTACGCCTTTTTTTTCTAAATCCTTTTTTATTTTTCTAACTTTTTTTACATCAGGTAAGGCGTCTTTAAAATTCTCAAAATATTTACCCAAGTTAGTTTCCTCCTAAAATTTAAATCTTATCGAATTGAAATTATATGACCATAATATAAAATTACTACTTCAAATTATGAATATTGATTACTTTAAAAAATCATGGATTAAATTTTACAAAAGAGGCTTTATGATGGGATTTTTTGTTTTAACTTTTATACTCACTGTTGATCAGTTTTTACAGACACCACTTTTTTTTAGTAAGATTACAGATATAAAAGTATTTATGTTCATTATATCCACTATTTTTTTTGCAGCAGTTTTTTGTGGTCTTTTAGCAGTGATTTTTTTATCACTAATTATGATCGCTACTAAAAAATAATTATAATTTAATATTTTCTAACCAATTCAGTAATTCAAGTTCTCTATTAAATTGATCTTCATTTTCAAAACTTTGTAATTTATTTAATAATGCTTCAAATTCATTTTCACTCATAATCTTTAAATAATTTCTTTTCCAATAACTCATTAATTTACCAATATAGTTGTATGGTAGTTCTGGATGATATTGAGTACAAAATATGTTTTGTTTTTTATGACATATAGATTGAATAGAGTGATTATTCTCAGAAATTATGTCAAAGTCCTTGGGAAGAGTTTCTAAACTATCGTAATGATGACCAGGGGCAGTAAATAAATTTTTTTTATTTTTATAGACAAAATGATTTTTTATAATTTTTATTTTTTCAGAATATCCAAACTCTGGACTCATAGAACTTGATATTTTTCCTCCAAATGCTGTTACAGCCACTTGAAGACCCCAACAACTTCCCCAAATAGGTCTTTCTAGAATTGCTATTCTATCAAATATCTTCAACTGATTTTTATTGTGATCATTGTCATCATAAATATTACCTAGACCTCCTGTCCATAAAAAGGCATCGTAATCTTCAAAACTAAATTTATTTACATCCTCAATGTAAGGTTTATAAACCGAGATATTTGAGAGGGGATTTTGCTTTTTAATAATTTCTTCAAAAAAACTATATTGATAAGAAGAATTTGATTTGACATGTTCATTATCATGGTTTTTATCCATGCCACTGATAATTAGTAAATTCAAGTTTTCTGTTTATTTATGTCTAGAGAATTTCTTTTTTAAAATCAATTCGTTATCTTTTTTTGCTATTTTTCTTAAAATAAAAATCATAAATGCAATCCAAATAACTGCTGCTATTAGTTTATTTTCAGCTATTGATTGAATGAGATTTTGAAAAAAGAGATTTGAAGTGTTGTAATCCATTTATTATAAGGCGGGGATAATTCCCCGCCTTAAATTATACATTATTTTGTTTTTTTTGCAGTATCAGACTCGTGTCTTGCTGTTGCCATAGTGACTAGCACGCATAGAGCAATAACAAAAAGGGTCCAAAATATCAGCGCACCTTCACTGTCGGCGTATGTGAAATAAGCGTCCACACCTTCCCAACTATTTTCAGGTCCTGGAAATGTATTCATATTTTCTCCTTCCTTATATGTTACTGATATGCTCTGAGGTTTAACTCAGCGCTATCAATACCTGCTTTTTGAACTGCATCTGGTACACGTAACCAATTCATCATCTTCATAATGAATGATAAACCATAACCAGGTACAAATCCTACTAAGAACATGACTATACATCCAACTAACTGTCCGCCAAAACTTGTTGGAGGAATATCACCAGATGCTGGGTAGCCTGATGCAAATAATCCCATTGCAATCACACCCCATATACCGGCAACTCCGTGAACAGATATAGCTCCTACTGGATCATCGATCTTGAAAACACTGTGTAACCAATTATTCGCAGGAATAATTATCACACCGCCAACAAAACCGAGAACAAAGGCTAATCCTGGATACCAAACATCAAGTCCCGACGCACAGGAGAATATACCTGCAAGACCGCCTGACATCATCCAGAATGGGTTACCTTTACTCATCCAGAATGCACCAATCATTCCTCCACCTAGACCCATGAGGGTATTGAAAGCGAAAGATGATAGTGTTGCTGGGGCACCGTAAATGTTTATCCATCCACCAAACTCTGCACCTGCCCATATTAAACAACCACCGAGGAATCCGAAGAAACCAACAATAATCATTAACAGGCCTATAAATGAGAAACGAAGGTCATGACCCTCAATTTCATTAGCAGAACCGTCAGCATTGTATTTACCAACTCTAGGACCTAAGTTTAAGACAACTCCGAAAGCAAACCAACCTGCTACCATGTGAACAACACCAGCTGCTCCAACATCATGATATCCAAATTGTGTTACTAACCATCCATCAGGATGCCAGCCCCATGAAGCGGCTAAGATCCAAGCTACTGATCCTAAAACAACAGCTAAGAAAGTAAATGAGCTAATTCTTATTCTCTCAAGAACAGATCCTGAAAAAATAGATGCTGTGGTACAAGCAAATAATGTAAATGCCGCCCAGAAAATACCTGTGGCTTGGTCACTTAACATTGGCCCCATAGATACATTCCATGGAGTACCATAACCGTCAAGAGCTATTGGAGTAAATCCCTCTGGAAATGCAAGATAAATATACCAACCAAATAACCAGAAGGTTGGTATCATAAACGCGAACGCTAAAAGGTTTTTTGTAGCTGAAGAGACCGCGTTTTTAAAACGAGACGATCCTACTTCATACATCAAGAAACCTACGTGAATTGCAATCATTAACGCAGTACACCACCAATAGTAAGCTTCCATACTGACGTTCGCTTGCATCATCACGTACGATTCAAGTTCTTCAAGTGTCATTATATGACCTCCTTATTAATTATTACTTTTTATTTTTATAAAAATAAAAAAGAACAGAGAAAAAATCTTTTTACAACTTTTTAGAATCTTCTTTCCTGTACTTTTATGTATTTTACTTTTAATTGACTTAATTATAAAATCAAAAGAAGTTAATTAATGTTAAAAAAAGATTGAGTTCAATTGTTTTTTTAATGGTATGCACGATTTGCATATTCAAGTAGAGGAGATATATAATGGCAACTAACCTTCACCAATTTGCAAAAAAAAATGGTGTTAAATATTTTTTTGTAAGCTTTGTAGATTTATTTGGGGTGCTCAGATCAAAGCTTGTACCTGCAACAGCTATAGATGAAATTCAATCTGAAGGTGCTGGATTTGCTGGTTTTGCAACATGGCTAGATATGTCACCAGCTGACTCTGATATGTTTGGTATGCCTGATGGTGATAGTGTTATCCAGCTTCCTTGGAATAAGGAAATAGCTTGGGTTGCCTCTGATTTGTATATGGATGGTAAGCCAGTAGAAAATTCACCAAGAATAGCCTTAAAAAGACAAATAGAAAAAGCTGCTAAAAAAAATCTTTTTATGAAGTCAGGTGTAGAATGTGAATTTTTTCTGGTCAATGAAGACGGGACATCTTTATCAGATCAAAGGGATACACAAGCAAAACCATGCTATGACTCCTCTGCTTTAATGAGAAGATATGATGTTATCACTGAGATATGTGACTCAATGATTTCACTAGGATGGAAACCTTACCAAAATGATCATGAGGATGCGAATGGGCAATTTGAAATGAACTGGGATTTCTCAGATTGTTTAGTAACTGCAGATAGACATGCTTTTTTTAAATTCATGGTAAAATCTATTGCAGAAAAACATTTATTAAGGGCAACTTTCATGCCCAAACCTTTTACAAATTTAACTGGTAATGGCTGTCATTGTCATATTTCTATTTGGGATAAATCTGGCAAAAAAAATATGTTTTTAGATAAAAAAGATGAATTAGGTTTATCCAAAACTGGTTACAATTTCTTAGGTGGAATAATGGAAAGTGCGGACAAAATGGCTGCTGTTTTTAATCCAACTGTAAACTCCTATAAAAGAATTAACGGTAGTGTAACAACATCAGGTGCAACTTGGTCGCCAAGCTCGATTACTTGGGCAGGTAACAACAGGACACACATGGTAAGAGTTCCTGGAGCAGGAAGATTTGAATTAAGATTGATGGATGGAGCTACAAATCCTTATTTACTTCAAGCAGGTATTTTACTTTTAGGTTTGGACGGTTTAAATAATAAAAGAGACCCTGGAAAACGATTAGATATTAATATGTATACAGAGGGTCACAAGGCTGGGAAAGTAAAAAAATTGCCATTAAATCTTCTTGATGCAATACGTGATTTTGATAAATCAAAAATCATTAGAGCAGGTTTTGGTGATGATTTAGTTAATAGCTATGTAAAATTAAAAAATCAAGATTGGGGTACTTTTAATAAACACCTTTCTAGTTGGGAAAGAGAAACAACTCTAGATTGTTAAATTATTAATGACACCTGAAGTTTTACAAGAAAAGTTTCTTGATTGGCAATGTCAATCTAGAATTCAGGCATTTAGAACACAAAATGGTAGACCAAACTCATCTATGGCACCAATATTGCTTGATAAGAAAGGAAATGAACTTCTAAGAATTATTGTTGTAATTTCAGAAAATGATCCTGTAAACACGACAAAATTGTTTGAACACACATTTAAAAGAACTTACGATCCTGCTGACCGATTTGATAAAATGAATAAATTTTTATCTTCTGAATATTTTATGGATAAAGATAAATTTTCAGACTCTTTATTTGCTACTTTTCCAAAAAATTCAAGTATCTCAAAAAAAGTAGTTAAAGACGGCTCATGTATTTTAGATTTTATTCACCTTTCTACAAATTATAGATTGTCATGTTCTCCTTTTATTCTCGATAAAAATGAGGAACATTGGGAAAATATTTTTTGGCACAATAAAAATTTTAATCCTGGTTTGGGGAATGACATAGATGTAATAAAGTTTATTCCAAATTGGAAAAAATCTAAATTAATAAGAATTAAAGATTAAAATATTTGAAAGTATAAGGGAGCAAAGGCTCCCTTATTTATAAAATTTTACTCAACTAACTTAAAGTTCTCACCCTTAGCGTATGTTCTTTTTAACTGTACCAAGGGATGATTAGGTGACATTTGAAACTTAATTAAAAGTTCTCTTGCTAACATATCTCTATCTTGTTGGTTTTTTGGAAGTTTAATCTTCTTTGGCAAAGTGATCCAAGCGTTTGCATTTCTGTCAAACACAGCAGGGGTATCACCTTCAAAACCCATATGGATGTCCTCTAACCAATTTAAATCATCCCAACCCATAATTTCAATATATTGTTTAAGAAATGGTGTTAAGTGCTTGTAATCAGGAATTAAGTTAACATCATAACGATAGCCAATATGCTGGCCAATCATTTTTTCTCTTGATGTTTTAATTTCCTTATCTTTTAATTTAGCTCCTCCGACAACTTGATAACCTTTTGACTTAGTAGGTTTTTTTGATTTTGCAGAAGTTGATTTCTTTTTTGTAACTTTCTTTTTAACCATAATACTCTCCTAAATTGAGTGGTAGTTATCTACACCTACTGTTAAATCTGTACCAGCTAATGGAACTTTAGCCATTGCTGATGACTCCATTGTCAATGCAGCTAGATCTTCTGGCTCAAGTGAGTGAATGTTTGTCTTACCACATGCTCTTGCTAACATTTGGCACTCAAGAGTCATAGTGCTAAGCAAATTATAAACTCTTTCTGCTGCCTCTGTTGGGTCTAATCTACTTCTAAGAACAGGATCCTGTGTGGCCACACCAACTGGACATCTACCAGTATGACAGTGATAGCAGTAACCTGCCTCCACTCCCATTTCTTTTTCATAATCAGCTTCTGGAATATCTTTGTTACAGTTAAGTGCTACTAATCCAGCTGTACCGATAGCAATAGCATCTGCCCCTAGAGCTAAGGCTTTTGCCATATCAGCTCCGTCTCTAATACCTCCAGCAAATACTAATGATATTTCACCAGTTTTTCCCACATCGTCCAAAGCTCTTCTTGCTTCTCTAATTGCACCAATACCAGGAATACCAGTATTAGCTGCTGCAATGTGTGGACCAGCTGCTGTTGAACCTTCCATAGAGTCTAAAAATATAGAGTCAGGGTCACATTTTGCTGCCATTCTGACATCGTCATAAACTCTTGATGCACCTAATTTCAATTGAATTGGCACTTGATTGTCAGTTAATTCTCTTAATTCTTGAACCTTAAGAGCTAAATCGTCCGGTCCCATCCAGTCTGGGTGTCTAGCAGGAGATCTTTGATCAATACCAGCAGGTAACGATCTCATCTCAGCTACTTGGTCAGTAACTTTCTGGCCCATTAAGTGACCACCCATCCCAACTTTTTGACCTTGGCCAATGAAAACCTCAATGGCGTCAGCTAATTGAGCATGGTGTGGGTTGAAGCCATACCTGGATTGAATGCATTGATAATACCATTTGTGAGAGTACCTTCTCTCATCAGGTATCATACCCCCTTCTCCAGAGCAAGTTGCACTTCCAGCCATTGATGAACCTCTAGCTAAAGCAGTTTTTGCTTCATAAGAAAGAGCACCAAAACTCATACTTGTTATGTAAACAGGAATATCAAGTTTGATAGGATTTTTTGCTCTAGGACCTATTATTGTTTCTGTTAGACACTTCTCTCTGTAACCTTCAATAACAAATCTTGTTAATGTGCCTGGTAAAAAAACTAAATCATCCCAGTGAGGAATTTTTTTCATTAACGCCATACCACGCATACGATAACGACCAAGTTGTGATTTGATATGAATGTCGTCCATTACCTCGGGAGTAAAAATTGAGTTTTGTCCTAATAATTGTGTATTACGTTTTGCCATTAGCCTAATATTCCTTTCTTTTCTGCTGGCTCTAGATTGTCATAATTCCAGAGCATTCTTCCTGCAACGTATTTCTTAAATTTTGAAGCTGGGACCTTGCAATCAATCTCAGCATTTTTAATTTTTTGTTCTAGCCATCTAACCTCGTGTTCATTCATTTCACCAGGTACGCAGTCTGTTCCAAGCGAATGAGGCTCTCCTCCTACAAAAATGATTCCATCATACATTGAGTCACCCATGTTTGCGTTTACATCACCACAAACGATAATTCTTCCTCTTTGCATCATAAATCCAGTGTAAGCTCCAGCATTTCCGCCAATAAGAATAGTGCCACCTTTCATATCAATTCCAGTTCTTGCACCTGCATCGCCTTTAACTATAAGGTCACCGCCTCTGAGAGCAGCTCCAAAACAAGATCCTGCATTGTTTTCAACAACAACTTTTCCTGACATCATATTTTCAGCACATGACCAACCAACTCTTCCGTTAACTCTCACTGTTGGTCCATCGATACAACCGATACCAAAATAACCTAAGCTACCCTCAAAGATTAAGTTTAACTTATTGAGAATTCCCACACCAAGTGAATGTTTTGCACCAGGGTTTTTAATAACTATAGACCCATATCCCTTTCGAATTGCATCTCTAATTTTTTGATTCAATTCATGAGCATCAATGCCTTCACAATCAATGGAGGTTCTTTTATTAAAATCAACTTCGTGATTACCGTAGTAGGTATAATTTTCTTCTTCTGTTACTTCAAAATATAATTTTTGTGATCTACCTGATAAATTTTCATCATCAAAAGCAGTAGTTCTTTTTGTTATGCCTGCCATACTTTTACCTCCGCTTCATAAGGGTCATATGTTTTAATTTCGTGAGGAAATATATTCCTAATTGCAACTTCCTCTGATGCACATGCTACGATGTCTTTACTTTCGTAGATTACCATTGGCTTAGCGGCCATATGGTCTTTTGCCATTCCCAACTGATCCTTTGTTGCTACAACATATGTAAAAACTCCATCGAGCTCATCCAAGCTATCATGCATAGCTTTTTCTAGTTCAATGCCGTTAGCCATCTTATCAGCTATATAGACAGCAATTATTTCTGAGTCACAATTTGAATTAAACCTGTAACCTTTTCTTTCAAGTACTCTTCGATTGCCCCAATAATTAGTCAATTGACCATTATGAACAACTGACACATCCTCAAAAGGGAAAGCCCAATAAGGGTGTGCGGATTTAATATCTACATCAGACTCGGTAGCCATCCTTGTATGGCCAATACCGTGGGTACCCATAAATTTATCAAGGCCATATTGATTGGATACAGTATTTGCATCGCCTAAGTCTTTAATGAGCTCAAGACCCTTACCAATTGATAAAATTTCAGTTTTTTCGACTGTTTCTATCTCAGTAGCCAAATCTGTGAGGTCACCTTTAAAATCAAATATATATCTGAAAGCGTATGGGGTGCTGGAGCTTTCTTTTGTTACTTTAGCACCATGTTTTTTTAAAATAGAGTCGACAGCATTTTTTCTATTTTTTAAATCAGCGGGTGAGTCGACAGTTGCATTTACCTTTTCAGCCTCGTTTTCAGATATTTTAAATCTCATTACAAAGCCTTTTTTTAAAGGTGTTCCGTACATAGCATATCCTGTTGAGTCAGGTCCCCTATGTTTAAGACCTTGTAACATAAGGCCCATTTGTTCACCGACGTTGACTGTCTTCTTTTTATTTATAACTCCAGCTATTCCACACATACTTTTCTCCTATCTTATCTTATGGTAAGCAATCTAGGTATTTATCGAGATCCCATTGAGTCGGAGTTGCTAAAAATTCTTCCCACTCATCTCTTTTATACTCCATAAACACTTTCATCATGTCACCTGGCAGAGCATCTTGTATTACCTTGTCGGTTTCTAATCGATCTAATGCCTCACCAAGAGTCATTGGTAATTTTTCAACTTGCTTACCAGCTTTCATTTGTTCATACATATTTTGTTGTTCAGGTTTGCCTGGATCCATTTTCTTTGAAATACCATGGTCGAACGCTTTCAACAGACCGCTTCCCATTAAGTATGGGTTGTGGGCTGAGTCAACTGATCGATATTCAAATCTACCTGGGGCAGATACCCTTAAACCACAGGTTCTGTTTTGATATCCCCAGTCCGCATAAACTGGAGCCCAAAAACCTGTATCCCAAAGTCTTCTATATGAATTCACAGTTGAGGAACCCAAGGCTGTTAAAGCAGGAAGGTGTTCCATGACACCACCAATTGCTTGAAGGCCTATTTTTCCAGGAATTCTTCTATCTTTCCCTTCTGGCATAAAGACATTTGTACCTCCCCTACGGTGATGAAATACATTTTCCATACCTGGGATAGTCTTGTTACCGCATGGTATTAACTCATCTTTTCCGCCCTTCCAGAGTGAAATATTTGTGTGACACCCAGAAGCAGACACGCCAACAAATGGTTTACTCAGAAAACAAGCAATCAAATTAAATTCTCTTGCTACTTGAGCACAGATTTGGCTGTAAGTTGATAACCTGTCAGCGTTTCTAACAACATCATCGTAGTTGAAATTTAGTTCTAATTGTCCAGGCGCGTCCTCATGGTCACCTTGGATAATGTCCAAACCCATTGCACGTGAATACTCAATTACTTTCATGTAAACAGGTCTTAATGACTCAAATTGATCAATGTGATAGCAGTAGGGCTTAGAGAAACC
>QCDA01000002.1 GCA_003281065.1 Pelagibacteraceae bacterium AG-349-E10 | reverse complement strand
TAGCATGAATCTCTTAGGAGTGTCTCTAAGTCGAAATTCATATGCAGAGTTCCAAATCTTTGGACACCTTATATTTAATATCTTATTAAGTTCCAATGTGATTAAGCTATCAAAAACAGCATCATGAGGACCAGCATCATAGTTTATTGAAATATTATTTAGTTTTGAAATTTCATCTAATTTAAGTATTGGATACCCTTGATCGTCAGTATTAAATTTAATATGTTCAGGGCTATAAACTGAAACTAATCTTAATATATCAAAAACATCCATACGCACATTATTGTTAGTCACAGTCATATAAATTTCAGGTAATAAGTTTTGATAAAGTGCCTGTCGTAAAAAGGGTTCATCAAAATTTATATTATTGAAACCTACAAAAATGGCTGATGAGGATGACCATTGTTGAAATGTTTCATACAATTGAGCACTAGCTTCATAATAATTAGGGTAATTATTTTGTATTAAACTAGTTGGATCTACCCCAGTTGTTATTAAAGCACCTGGTTCAAACCATTTTCCTTCTCTTAACTTACTATGTATTTCTAATTTGTCTTTAACTTCAAATTTATTATTAGTTAACACAGCACCAACTTGTGTTATTTGATTAAATTTATCATTACGACCTGTTGTTTCGAGATCCCAGAAAATATAATGATCACTCATATTAAAAAATTATATCAATTAAATATTATAATAAAGTTTAAGTTTAATTTGTTATTTTGAGGGATTATATAAAACTAGCTCCGGAGGAATAAGTAAGGATAGGAATAAGGATGGAGCTAGTTTTTGATTGGTGATTTATACTAATTTTTTTTCTAAAGTCAAATTGCAGATAATAGAACTTAGCTGTGCAAAATTTGCACAGCTATATGTATTGAATTTATTGATTTTTAAATAATTTTTTAATTTTCTTATAATAAATTAGTGAACATTTGGCATCGCAAAAAAAAACTTTTTTTGGGATATTATAAAACTTAGGATCAGCCCAATATAAAGGCTCCACAATCTTTTTTTTACATACTTCACAACTATTATTCATTTAGTTATCCTAAAAATTTAACTCTACTATTCTACTTTCTTCTATCGGCTCAGGGTCAAAGTACGGAACTGAACCATAGAGTCTGTTATCTAAACCCAATATTTCATCATAATATCTCATCATAATCTTATTAGGGCTAGCGTGTGGTGCAATTTCTTTTAAGTTTTCAATTATAAGCTCAATATTTTCAGGGGAGTATTTTGCGGCTATGCCTAAACTTGTTGCAGTAGATCTACTTATACCCATATGACAATGGACTAAAATAGGTTTGGTTTTATCCCAATTATCTGTGAAATCTAATAATTCTTGAGCATGATGTTTCTCTGGTAATATAAATCCCTCTCTTGGCTCAGAAATATCATCAATTAACATTTTCAAGTGTCTATTTTTATCCATACCTGATGGGGTTTCAGGCTTAAAATTTTTATTAATAATGGTAAGCATTTTATCTGGGCTGAATTTATCAACACACTCTTGGATATCTGCTAATCCACAAATAATTATTTTTTTTTGCATAAGAAGTTCAATTAATATATAGCTTAAACAATCGTTAAGAAAGAATATTTATTTTCATGGTATCTCAATTAGATAGTCTTAAAAAATTTTCATCAGTTGTTGCAGACACCGGAGATATTGACAGTATTCAAAAATTTAATCCAGATGACTGCACAACCAATCCATCTTTAATATTTAAAGCTGTTCAATCAAACAAATACAAAAAATTAGTTGATGAAGTAATAAGTAATTCAAAAAGTAGAAAATTTTCTCAAACTGAGGATCAAGTTAATTACATTGCTGATCAACTAACTATTGCTTTTGGTATAGAATTAATAAAAATCGTGCCTGGATATGTTTCTACCGAGGTCGACTCTGATTTATCATTCAATACTGAAGCTACTGTTGAAAAGGCAAAGCAAATAATCAATAGCTATGAGCAATCAGGTGTCTCCAAGAATAGAATATTAATTAAAATTGCAGGCACATGGGAAGGAATACAAGCAGTAAAAAAATTAGAGGCAGAGGGAATTTCTTGTAATTGCACACTCATTTTTTCTTTAACACAAGCAATAGCTTGTGCTGAAGCAGGAGCATTTTTAATTTCACCTTTTGTGGGAAGGATACTTGACTGGTTTAAATCAAATACACAAAAAGATTATGACTCATCAAATGACCCAGGTGTTGAGAGTGTTGAGAAGATTTTTAATTATTTTAAAAAATTTAATTATAACACTATTGTTATGGCAGCATCATTTAGAAACAAGGATGAAATAATTAATTTAGCTGGATGTGATAAATTAACTATAAGCCCAACTCTTTTAGAAGAGTTAAGCCAAAACGATGATGAAATTAAACTTAAATTATCAAAAGAAAACTCATCTTTATTAGATATTGAGAGAATTAATGTGAATGAGAGCTCATTTCGTTGGCATTTAAATGAAAATCAGATGGCATCTTTTAAACTAGCTGAGGGTATTAGATTATTTAATAAGGATTTATTGAAGTTAAAAGAATTGATTAGAGGCCAATTATAATTATTGCACAAATCACTTCAAAATTATAAATAATTAATATGGAAAATAAAAATATAACAATTTTAAGTCAGTACGCTCAAAGTAATTTATCCAAGATAGTATTTTCTCTTTTGGGAATTATTCTCTTATCAGTTTCTAGTAAAATTAGTATTCCTTTCTATCCTGTGCCGATGACATTACAAACCTTTGTTGTATATTTTATTGCTGCCTCAATGGGTATGGTTGGGTTTTATGCAACTGTTTCATACGTTATTCTTGGACTTATTGGTTTTCCCATCTTTGCTGCTGGTGGAGGTTTTGGTTATGTCATGTCTCCAACATTTGGATTTCTTTATGGAATGATTTTAGCTTCATTTGTAATAGCATATTTTTCAAAAAATCTTTTCAATAAAAATTTAATAAAAATTATTTTATCTATTTTTATAGGCGCGTTAATTATTTTTGTTTGTGGTATTGCCCATTTATCAAGCTTCATAGGACTAGAGAAATCTATAAACGCAGGCTTATACCCATTTATTTACAGTGAACTTTTAAAGATAGCACTTGCTATTTCTTTAACATATTTGCTAATTAAAAAAAATTAATCTGGTATAAAGTTTAAAGCTATACCGTTATTACAGTATCTTAAACCTGTAGGTTCTGGACCATCTTTGAAGACGTGTCCGTGATGTCCGCCACATTTAGCACAGTGATATTCTTTTCGTGGAAACACCAATTTAAAATCTGTTTTAAAACCCAAAGCATTGGGGAGATAATCAAAAAATGAAGGCCAGCCAGTTCCGCTATCATATTTCATATCTGAAGAAAATAGTGGTAATTCACATCCTGCACAATGGTAGGTACCTTTCCTTTTTTCATTGTTAAGCACGCTAAACCCGGGTCGTTCAGTTCCATGCTGCCTCAAAATATAATACTCCTCTTCCGATAATCTCATTTTCCATTCCTCATCTGAAAGAATTAATTTTTCCATAGCAATTAAAGGTTTATATCCAACAAAGCATCCACCAATAAGTATTGATATAAATCTTCTTCTGTTTAAAACAACCATAAAATATCAGGGATAAATTATAATAATTGAAAATACTATTTCTTTTTAGCTCTTCTTTTAGCTCTTCTTTTTCGTGAACCGATTTTTCTTCTGCCTCTGTGTTTTTTAGGATAACCCATGACGGCGTATAATAGATATTTAACCTCAAAAATAAACATATTTTTTTGAAATGATTCATATATTTTAAGCAAATGAGAACAATTCTATTAGTTTTAGTTGCTGGATTAATACTGTCAGTTGGAAATGGATTTAGAATGTCTCTGGGGATATATGTCCCAGATCTTTTAAGTTCCACAGTTTTTAGTGCTTCAATTATAGGTCTAACATATGGTCTTTTTAATTTGCTTTGGGGAGCTATGTCACCCATTGCAGGTGCATTTGCTGAACAAAAGGGTTATGTAAAAACTCTTTGTTTTGGTTTCTTTGGTGTCTCTCTTAGTTTCTATGTTGCTTCTTCAGCGATACACCCATTACATTTTTTATTTGGTATTGGCATAATTGGAGGTATTTCAGCTGGTGTTATTTCTGTACCAGTTATAATTGGAGGAGTCTCAAAATATTTTGAGGATGATAAAACACAAAGCACAGTTACAGGAATACTTATGTCTCTTGCTGCAACAGGGATGTTTATATTTACACCTATTAACCAATTTTTAGTCACAACCTTTAAATGGAGCTTTTCTTTTCAAATTACATCTATGTTTTTTTTGTTCATAATTCCTCTTTCACTTATATTTCTTTTACCTAAGCCTCAAAAAAAAGATAAGAAAGAATTTACAAAAAGAAAAATATCAGATGTCATAAAAAAAGCCTTTAAGGATAAAAGTTATAACTATCTTATTTTAGGATTTTTTGTTTGTGGCTTACATGTTGCTTTAATTTCAAACTATCTTCCAGTTTTTGCAAAAATTAAAGGTTTAGAAACTACAATAGCTGCAACAGGACTTACTTTAATTGGGTTATTTAATATGATTGGTACTTTAATTTCAGGAAAGGTTTCAGGCATTATTAAAAAAAAATATATATTATCATTTATTTATTTCGTAAGGAGCATAGTAATTTTTTTATTATTAATTTTGCCTACTAACAATTTCACAATTATAGCCTTCAGTTGTTGTATTGGTCTTTTATGGTTATCAACTGTCCCACCGACCTCAGGAATTGTTTCAAATAGATTTGGCACAAGATACCTTTCAACCTTATTTGGAATTGTAATGGTTTCCCATCAAGCAGGAGCATTTCTTGGCTCTTTTATTGGTGGTTTAGTTATAGATATTTATGGTTCACTCGATATAGCCTGGATTATGGCGATAATAATTTCTCTTTTTTCTGCAATCATCCATTTTCCAATTATAGAAAAAGAAAAATCCGAAGAAGTTTTTGCCTAATTTAAAGATTAATCCTTTTCTCATACTGATTATAGGCGCAGTAAGTATTGCTTTTTCTCCTATATTTGTTCGACTTTCAGAGGTTGATCCAATAATGACAGCTTTTTTTAGAATATTTGTGAGCCTTCCCTTTTTTTTAATGTTTGGGTCACTGAAAATTATTGAAAAAGTAAACTTTCCTGTTTTAAAAAATAAATTTTTAATTATTTTTATTTCAGGTGTCTTTTTTTCATTAGATTTAATTTGTTGGCATTTGTCTATCAAACTTACCACAGTTTCTAAGGCAACATTTTTATCTAATTTAGCTCCAATTGTTGTGATTTTATTTTCTTTAATATTTCTTAAAGAAAAATTTTCTAAGTTTTTTTTTATTGCCATATTTATTTCGATGAGTGGCATGACCTTGTTATTAGGTGAGAGTTTTCAATTTTATAAATCCCAATTTTTGGGAGATCTTTTAGGTGTTCTAACTGCAATTTGGTATGGTTGTTATATTCTTACTATCAGCCAATTAAGAAAAAATTTAAATTCAAGTACGATTATGTTTTCTTCAGGATGTGTAAGTGCAATTATTTTACTTTTAGTCGCTATATTTTTTGAACAAAGTTTAGTGCCAAAGTCTTTTTACGCGATAGCAATTCTATTTTTATTAGGTTTTGTATGCCAATTCATTGGACAATCTTTTATAGCTTACTCTCTAGCATTTTTATCTGCTTCCTTATCATCTTTGAGTCTTTTGATACAACCTATTGCCGCAACCTTATTGGCTTACCTTTTTTTCCAAGAAAAATTAACATTGATCCAATTTTTTGGAAGTACATTAATCCTGATTGGGATTTATATTGCTAAAACAAAATATGAAAATTGAACAAATAAAAGTTGTAGCAGGCTTAATACTTCAAAATAATAAACTTTTAATATGTCAAAGACCAAAATTTAACGATCATCCGTTAAAATGGGAATTTCCTGGAGGTAAAATCAAAAATGATGAGACTAATGAAGAGGCCTTAATTAGAGAAATAAATGAAGAGTTATCGATTAACATAATAAATTATGAGGAACTAATCAGTTATAATTTCAATTATAAAGACTTGAATAAAAAGGTATTCATATATTTTTATATAGTCAATAATTTCAGTGGTAAGGTTTTAAATAATTTTCATAAAGAACTAAAATGGATTGAAATCAAGGATATTCGTGAATATGATTTTTTAGAAGGAGACCTTAAAATAATTGACCATATAAGTAGTAATGACTTTAAATATTAAAGATAAACCAAAAGATGGATTTGAAAGAGTTATTTATGCTGAGGAGGATAAATTTAATTTTTACTCAGTAATTGCTATTCATAATACTAAAAGAGGCCCTGCCTTGGGTGGATGTAGATATTTCAATTATCAGGATTTGCATAAGCAAGAAGAAGATGTTTTAAAATTAGCTGAAGCAATGACATATAAGAATTCTTTGGCTGAACTTCCCTTTGGTGGTGGGAAAGCTACTATTCATTCTAAAATAAATAAAAAAGATGCATATAGTTTATTTGGAGAAGTTTTAAACAAACTAAATGGTACTTATATAACAGCTGGAGATATGGGAACGGTCGATGAGGACTTAAGAGGATTTAGAGAATACTCAGATCATGTTTGTAACCCTATTGGTTCTGACTCCGGATTAGGTACCGCATTAGGTGTTTATTACTCAATGTTAGGATGTGTCGAATTTAAATTCGGCCAAGACTCATTAGTAAATAAAAATATATTTATCAAAGGATATGGTAAGACTGGATCTAGAATTGCTTCTTTGTGTAAAAAAGACGGTGCAAATATTGAAATTTCTGACTTAGAGCATAAAAAAGATTTGATTGAGAGAGATGGTTATAAATTTTGTAGTCAACTCCAAGATACATCCTTTGAAAAAATTGATATTTACTCTCCTTGTGCAGGGGGAGGTGATTTGAATACGGAGTTTTTAAATTTTGCAAATAATAAAATATTAATGATTACTGGATCTGCAAATAATCAACTTGATAATATTGATATAGAAGAAGAATTATATAACAAAGGTATATTATATTGTCCTGATTATTGTGCCAACGCTGGTGGCGTAATTATATTAGGTTCAAGAATTAGTATTAAAGAAGATCTCGAACCAGATGACAAAATTGTAGATGACCTTCTAAAAAAAATAAAATCACGTACAAAATTTATCTTAGAAAAATCCCAAAAAGACATGACTTTAGCATCCAATATTGCAAGTGAAATGGCTTTAGATGGATTAAAATAAAATGAATTTCTTTCAAGTTTATACTCACCCTCAGCAAAAGGAGAGGTTACTATTTTTAGGATACTGGATTGGGTCACTAATTATTTGGTCCTTTGCAATGAATGTAAGTTTAGTAATTGTTATCGTATTTTCTATAATTGGAAATTTCGTAGTCGTAAGACCATTAGCAAAATTATTCTTTTTACTTAAAAACTTTGTAAATAAGAGGTTTTTCAATAACTTTGATATATTTGAAGCTTATTATGCAGGTTTTGAACTTGGAAGAATAATAAGAATTTTGTTAAAATTATCTTTTTTTATAATTACTATGATTATATCAAAAATGTTTATGGAAGCTTATTTAACTTTTATAAATTAAATTCAACGTAACAAACAATAACCCTAGAAATAAAAGTTATAAAACATAAAATCCCAAAAATAATAGATATTAAAATAAAAAAATTTGGAAATAAGAGACACAAAACCATGAAAATTATTGTTTCTGTACCTTCAACTAATCCGGATGTGTAATGAAAACTTTTTGGTAATCCTTCAATAGCATCATTTGTCTCTGAGATTTTATCTAAATGAGTTTGAATTGCAGCTTTTGCAAGAAATGTTGTACCCGTACCTATATACAAAAAAAGTAAAATCATTGATAAAGTTGTGTAACTACTATTACTGAACCCAAATGCTAAAACAAACCCAGAATAAATTGTGAAGTCACTGACAATATCTAAATATCCACCCAAAGGAGTGGGGGTTGTTAGTCTGGCCATTGTTCCATCTAAGCCATCACAAAATCTATTCAAAAGTAAAAGTGCTAGTGCAGCAAAATAGAATTGAAAAAAAATTAAAATACACATAAAAAAACCTAATATGAAACCTAATATTGTCATTTGATTAGGTTTTAAAAACTTTAAAAAAAGTTTAGCCATTATTATTAATGGTTTTTGGGTAAAATTTTGAATTTGGCGATCAAACATCTGTGTTATTGTATGGATAGTATAATGTTACTATAATTTCATGGTTCAAGATATCCCTCTAACTATAGCTTTTTTAGCTGGTATTCTCAGTTTTCTCTCACCTTGTGTTCTACCCATAGTTCCAGGATTTATATCATATATTGTAGGCAAATCTTTTGCAGATTTACAAAATTCATCAGCAGTGAACACACTAAAGCTATTACCTCATGTTCTACTATTTACTCTAGGTTTTTCTTTTGTCTTTATAATCATGGGTGCTTCTATTGATTTTTTAAGTGACATATTTTTTGATTTTAAAAAACAATTAAATTTCATATCAGGATTATTAATAGTAATTTTGGGACTATATTTTATTGGAATAATTAAAATTCCTTTTTTAGATTTTGAGCGTAAGTTCCATTTACAAGGTTTTCAAAATAATCATTTTTTTCCATTTTTAATTGGAGTTGCTTTTGCATTTGGCTGGAGTCCATGCATTGGACCAATTTTAGGATCTGTATTAGCTGTTGCTATTAAGGATAGTGTTAATGGAATTATATTATTGTCTTTTTACTCAATTGGTTTGGCGGTTCCTTTTATAATTGTCGGATTAATGATGAGTAAAATATTGATCATGACTAGTTTTTTAAATAAATATATTCGTTATTTTCAATTCACTACTGGTATTATTTTGCTTGTAACAGGTATTTTAATTTTTAATGGCTCTATTCAATCTTTAGGATTTCAATTAAATTCAATTTTACCATCACTAGAAATGCTACTTATCTAGTGCAATTATCAAAAAAAATATCAATTTTATTTTTATTAACATTTTTTGTAATTTTATGGATTATATATTTTATAAATAAAGACTTTTTTCAACTTGAAACTTTTTTCTCTAATTTGGACTTTATTCAAAACTTCATATCTCAGAACTACTTATTATCAATATTTACATTTTTAATTTTATATAGCTTTTTAATTTTGTGTAATTTTCCATTTGCTTCCTTATTATCAATGATAAATGGTTTCTTATTTGGAACATGGATAGGTGGAACCATATCTTTAATTGCTGGAACACTTGGTGCTTTTGGAATATTTATAATAGCAAAAATTTTTTTCTCAGACTTTATTAAAAATAAATTTTTAAATAAATACTCCTATATAGAAAATTATTTCAATAATAATGATTTAGAGTTAATGATATTAATTCGTATTGTTCCTGCAGCTCCTTTTTTCATACAAAACCTCATTTTAGCAGGTCTCGACGCAAATAATAAAAAGTTCTTTTTTACTACTTTATTTGGACTAGCCCCATGGTCATTTATCTTTGGGAGTATTGGCCAAGGGTTAGAAGAAATATTCATAAATAAAACAAAATTAAATTTTTCGCTAATAGTTCAGCCAGAATACTTAATTCCCCTAGGTTTTATTGCTTTTCTGATAATTATGATTATTTTATTCAAAAAAAAATTTAAAAATTAAACTTCAATTAATTTATTACATTAATTAACTTATTTTTGAACTTTTTAAACTGTCCGACTAATATAGGACTAAAACCAATTACTGATTGAAACTCTTTTTCAAATTTAATTTGATCTTCTTTCTCAATAGATATCAAAAGTGGCCCATTTGTTTGAGGATCATAAAGTATATTTTGTAATTTATTATTATCAGATATTGAGATTTCATTTGCTGAGGATAAATAATTATTTTCAAAACCTGTGCTTTTAAATTTATTTAAAATATCAATATTTTTATTAATTAGTATTTCTTCATTAAGTTTTATTTCAGCAGATAAACCTGAAGATATACAAATATCTGATAAATGTGATGCTAATCCAAAACCACTTATATCTGTTGTAATTTTGCTATTAAAATTTTTTGATATTTCTGATATTTTTTTATTTCCTTTTTTCATCCAAGTTATCAATTTTTGAAAATCAAAACTTGATAAAAGTTCTGAATTATTAAAATAAGCGGCCAAGAGATATCCTGTGCCTAAAGGTTTTGAAAGATATATTAGTTCACTCTCTTGTGCTTGGCTTTTTGTAATTTGTTTTTCATATGAGCCATTCATTGTAATTGTAATACCAGGTTCTTTTGATTGATAGCTGTGTCCTGATGCAATAATTGAACCATCTTTTATGGCTTCTGATTTAATACCTTTCATAAAATATTCCATAAAAAAACTTTCTATAATGCCATCAGAGAACGGTAGGGCTTGTGAAACACTTATAGTTTTTACAGAACCCCCACTTGATAAAATATCATTTTGAGAATGCAGATAGCTAATAATTCCAAAATCAAAAGGGTTGAGTGATGTAAATAACTTTATGTGATCTATACTTTGTAATAAAGATGAAGAATTAGTATTTATTATTGACGAGTCAGGTAAATCACTGTGTGAATCTTCCTCATTTAAATAATTAACTAAAGTGTTTTTTGATACTTTAGAGCCACAACCCTGGCAATACATCTTAATGTCTGTTGGCTTTTCTAATTCAAAATTTCTAAAAGACATCTTTGAATTGTAAGTAAATTTAAATTTGTTAATAAAACCTCTATCAATCCACTCTTTTAGTTTCCAGCACCATAGACCATGAAAAGATAAGAAAAAATAATTCAATAATGCTTTATTTTTATGAGTGCCAATTAAATATAACCAGTTTTTTTGTGCTTTAAATTTTAATAAGGGCTTACCAGTTAATTTTGAGAAAATATTTTCTTTTAAAACTTGTCCTTGACGAACTGCCATCACACCTGATTTTGGTCTCAAATTATCTTCAACTGTACAGGCATCACCTGTAACAAATATATTTTTATCATTTGTAGACAAAAGATTATTATCTACAACTATAAATCCATTTTTATCTTTATCTAGATTACTCTCTGAGAGCCATGTTTCAATATTAGCACCAGAAGAAAGTAAATTTAAATCACTATCAAATTTTTCACCACTATTTAGGACTAAATGAGTTTCAGTTATCGAAACAACTTCTCCTAAATATTCTTTAATACCTAAATCGGATGAAATTTTTTTTAGGTTTTTTTTTGTTTTCTGATTTAGATTTTTTTCCTTTAAAATATTTTTTCCAAAAATAGTTATTTCTAAATTATTTTCATATCTTCTTAATAAGCTGAAAGCTAATTCATAAGATGCTACACCTCCACCAATAATTGAAATTCTATTTTTTTTGTTACTTATAATTAGATCAATGTGACTCAAGTTATTTACTAATGAGCTAATAGGTTTTGCAAAAAAACATTTAGATAATTTTTCTATTTTTATTCCTTTTGTATTTGAGACCGAACCAGTATTAATTGATAATAAATTATAGTTTATTGATGGAAAATTTTTTAATACTACTTTTTTATGATTAGTTTCTAATTTAATTACTTTATCTTTTATAAAAGTTGCACCTGCATTAAAGCAGAGTCTTTGAAGATCAATGCTTATTTCTTCTTTGCTAAAATCTTTATGGATATATCCAGGTGTCATACCTGAGTAAGTAGCTTCAAAATGCTCACTAATTAAAATTGTATGCAATCCTTTTATTCTGTTCATACATAATTTCTTTAAAATTTGTACATTTGCGTGCCCACCTCCTATAAGCACCAATTGTTTAATAAATCTATTTTCAAACAAAATTAATAGCCGATCTTTTCAAAAAATTGGGAATCATGTTGAGGATCTTTATAGTCCTTAAATTTGAGCTATTTTGCATATTAAGATAATCATTCAATTAAAGAGAAATTTCAATATTTTTAATGATTTTTGGCTATTTCAACTTGAAACCAGAAATTTATTTACCATTTACATATATAGTTTAGCACTCTATAAAAGTGAGTGCTAAAAATTAAACTTTAGATATAGAGGTACAAATATGAATTTAAAACCCTTACACGATAGAGTCTTGGTTGAGAGAGTTGAACAAGAAGATCGTACTAAAGGCGGTATCATAATTCCTGATACTGCTCAAGAAAAGCCTATGGAAGGAAAAGTTGTATCCGTAGGTGGTGGTGCTAGAAATGAAAACGGACAAGTAGTTGCTTTAGATGTAAAAAAAGGTGATCGAATTTTGTTTGGTAAATGGTCTGGTACAGAAGTAAAAATTGATGGTAAAGAACTCTTAATAATGAAGGAGTCAGACATCATGGGAATTATTGAGAAGTAATTGAAAGGTATTTTATAAATGTCAGCAAAATTAATTCAATTTGGCACAGACGCTAGAGCAAAAATGCTAAAAGGCATAAACATACTAGCTGATGCGGTCAAAGTAACATTAGGACCTAAGGGAAGAAATGTTGTAATTGATAAATCTTTTGGTTCGCCAAGAACAACAAAAGATGGAGTAACGGTTGCAAAAGAAATCGAACTAGCCGATAAATTTGAAAATATGGGCGCACAAATGATCAAAGAAGTAGCTAATAAAACAAATGACTCTGCTGGTGATGGAACAACGACATCAACAGTGCTATGTCAAGCATTAGCTACCGAAGGAATGAAAGCAGTAGCAGCTGGATTAAATCCAATGGATTTAAAAAGGGGAATGGATGCTGCAACAGATGCTATAATTTCTGAACTCCAAAAAAACTCTAAAATTGTAAAGTCAGATAAAGAAGTACAACAAGTTGGTACTATCGCTTCAAATGGTGACGGTGAGGTTGGTGGAATGATATCTGAGGCAATGCAAAAAGTTGGAAAAGAGGGTGTTATCACTGTTGAAGAGGCAAAAAGTCTAGACACAGAATTAGACGTCGTAGAAGGTATGATGTTTGACAGAGGTTATTTAAGTCCATATTTTGTCACCAATGCGGATAAAATGAAAGCCGAAATGGAAGATTGTTTAATACTTCTTCACGAAAAAAAGCTAGCTAGTCTTCAACCGATGTTACCACTGCTAGAGTCAGTTGTTCAATCAACTAAACCTTTACTTATTATATCCGAAGATGTGGAGGGCGAAGCTCTCGCAACTTTGGTTGTTAATAAACTTAGAGGTGGATTAAAAATAGCTGCTGTCAAAGCGCCGGGATTTGGCGACAGAAGAAAGGCTATGCTAGAAGATATTGCTATTCTCACTGGTGGTCAGGTCATTAGTGAAGATTTAGGTATTAAACTTGAGTCTGTAACTATGGACATGTTAGGCAAGGCAAAAAGAGTCGTTGTAGACAAAGAAAACTCAACAATTGTTGGTGGAGCTGGTAAGAAAAAAGATATTGAAGCAAGATGTGATCAAATCAGAAAACAGATTGAAGAAACAACTTCTGATTATGATAAAGAAAAGCTTCAAGAGAGACTTGCAAAGCTTGCTGGTGGTGTAGCTGTAATTAAAGTAGGTGGGGCATCTGAAGTTGAAGTTAAAGAGAAGAAAGACCGAGTTGAAGATGCCATGCATGCTACTAGAGCTGCTGTAGAAGAGGGTATATTGCCAGGTGGTGGTACAGCCCTTTTATATGCAACAAGTGTTTTAAAAAACTTGAAAGTAGACAATGATGATCAACGCTATGGTGTAGATATTGTCAGGAAAGCTCTTTCAGCCCCTTTAAAACAAATAGCTCAGAACTCTGGGTTTGACGGTGCTGTTATCGCAGGTAAGGTTCTTGAGAGTAAAGACAATTCTCATGGTTTTGATGCACAATCCGGTAAATTTTGTGATTTAGTAAAAGCTGGTATTGTTGACCCAACTAAAGTTGTAAGAACTGCTTTGATTGATGCTGTATCAGTTGCAGCTTTATTAACTACAACTGAAGCAATGATCACAGATAAACCAGAAGACAAATCATCTGCACCTGCTATGCCTGACATGGGTGGCATGGGAGGAATGGGTGGCGGAATGCCCGGTATGATGTAGTCAAAAATCTCACTTAAACTTATAGGGGGCCTTTTGGCCCTCTAAAATTTTTACCACTTTCCTTTTTTTCCCTGAGTTACTGTTTCAAGATTTATTTCATTGAAAGGATCAAATTTTATTAGTCTATTTTTTGAGATAAAATATGTTTCATTTCTACATAGAACTTTGTTAAATCCAATGTTTTTAATTGTGTCTATCCAGCATGATTTTAAATATGGTAAGTCATGATTAATACCATATTTTTCAAACAAATTCGCTCCGGGTCTTACATATTTTTTAGAGAACACTTTTGATATGTATTTTATATAAACCCGCTTAATTAAACTTAAATCTTTAGTCGTTTCTTCATAACACACAGATTTATCAATTATCTTGCATTTTTTATTAAAATTAGTGATTAACCTCATCAATAAGTCCTCATGCCACATAACTGCTATAAAGTTTTTATCTATACCGCCCAAAGACATGATTTCTTTTTTACAAAGTAATGGAGATAATGGGAAAAAAGGACTATCAGAAATTTCATCTAAAAGCATATAATCTCTTTTTGCATAAAATATATTGTTTCTTTTAAAAGCTCCCCCATATATGAAAGAACTATTTTTTATGTACGCTTCATATAAATTATCAAAGTAGTTTTTTGAAAAAACACAATCATCTCCAATTAATGAGACTATTTCAGAGTTAGTATATTTCAGGGCGATTTGAGCACATTGAGATGGTTTAACCTCAGAATAAATAAAAATGAAATTTTTTGGTAAATTAAAATCTGGTTTTACATTTCCACAAAAAACTATTTCTATTTCTATATCATTTCCTTCACAAATATTTTTGTAGAGGGACGGCCACCTTTCAGTTCTTATTGCCGGTCCGAACACACTAATTTTATTATTTTTCAATCTTAATTATATAAATGATGCTTCAAGGTCTCTTTTAGACAAAATTGGATTATTGGTTGGCCATGTAATATTTAATTTTGGATCATCCCATCTTAATGTAAATTGTTTTTCCATACCCTCATAGTAAGTGCTCTGCTTGTAGTGAAAAATAGTTTCTTCACTCAATACTAAATGTCCATTTGCAAAAGAGGGTGGAATTAAAACTTGATAATTATCACTTCCGTTAAGAACAAATGTATGATGTTTACAAAACTCCTTCGATGTTTTATCAAAATTTACAACAGCTAAAAAAAATTCTCCTTGAAGGCAGGACACTAGTTTCCATGTGTTTTTGTCACCATGAAGTCCTCGCAAAACATTGAACTTTGAAATAGATATATCATCTTGAACAAAGTTAATATCTAATCCATTATTATAGTACTCATTGAAATTATATGTCTCTTGATAAGTTCCTCTGAAATCTTCAAATAAATCAGTTTCAATCAATTTAACACCAAAGAGATCGCATTCTGTAATTTTCTTAATCATTAAAAGTTATTTAAAATAGTTTTTTCTTTTCAAATATTCTTTATTGTTTTGTATGAACCAATCCCAAGTTATTCTCAAACCCTCTAATATTGTAGTTTTTGGAAAAAAATTAATTTCTTTTTTAGCTCTATCAATGTTCATTACTCTTTTTGGAAAACCGTTTGATTTTGAGGTATCAAATTCAAAATCAAATTTTATTATAGACTGTAAAGATAATATTAATTCTTTAATAGTTATTCCAGTGCCACTACCTAAGTTTAAATATCTACTATTATTTTTAAAAAAAGCACAATTAAGGATACCGTCTGCAACATCTCCGGAAAAAATAAAGTCTCTAACAGAACTGCCATCACCCCAGACTTTTAAAGGAAATTGTTTTTTATAAATTTTTGAAATTAAAGATGGTATTACCATGGCATTATTTTCATCAAAATTATCTCCAGGTCCATAAACGTTGGAAGGTCTAACAACGCCCCAGTTTATATCATATTGTTCTTGGTACGCTTTGATTTGCAATTCGGCTATTCTTTTTGCCCAGCCAGGATAAAAATCCATAGGTGGTTTGATCTCTTCCTCATCTGACTCAGAAAATATTTCTGAGGAACTGTATGCTCCAATTGAACTTGTAAAAACTAGATTTTTAACACTATTAATCCTTGAAGCCTCTAATATACCAGTATTAAAAAGAAGCATTGGAACCATAAAACTTGCAGGTTTCGATTTAGTTACATCGACAGAACCTTTAATACCTGCTACATGAAGGACTATATCCATATCTTTTGTAACATCTTTGCAATTATCTAAAAGGGTTAAGTCTATTTTTATATATTTAGATCTTCTATCTAGTTGAAGATCATCCATGGACACACTTAATACATTAGATCCTAAATCACATAATTTACTTACAAGTTGTCTTCCAATTAGCCCAGTTCCACCAGTAACTAGAACATTTTTATTTTTGTAAAAATCTTGAATAGATAAATTATTTGTCATTATAGTAATCTGCGTTTTCAATTATCATTGATGAGTAACTTGCCGTATAAGCTTTTTTAAATTCTTTAAAAATTTTTTTAGGTTCATTTAATAATACTACATTTACCTCTGTTAAAACTTTTTTCATTACATCTGTATAATCTTGGGTGTGTTGAACACCACCATTTAGAGGTTTTTTCGAACCAATTGCAACTCTGATAATCACTTTTGGTTTATAAACATTTTCTGACATTACTTGTAATTTATCCAAATGATTTACTAATTGGTTCATAGCTAAAATGAGAAAATCAAATCTAGGGTAACAACTTATTGGAACAAAACCATTCAGCGCCATACCCGTTGAAATTCCCATTTGTAAATCTTCAAAAACTGGTAATTCAATTTTTTTAGACTTATTTACATCCTTCAGTGTATTAAATATAGCATTTCCAGAATAGTTAACAGATTGGCCAATAAATATTGTATTTTTCTTTTTGGATAACCAATTCATCGATCTAATTAGCTCATCTTTGTATTTCATTAAAAGAGTACCCAATTTCCTGTGCCGTGATGAGGAAGTTGTCTTTTATATTTGTAATAAAAAATATCTTTTTTTATAGATGATTTTTTATTCCAAGCCTTGTTGGTAGGCGTATTAGTGCTTAAATTATTATCCTCTACAACAAAATGTAATGGAAGTTTAAAATTTCTTGAGTATTTATATGCCTCATGAAAAATCCCAGTTTCATAGGTCATATCACCAATAAAACAAAAAACTTTTTCTTTCTGTTTGTTCTTTTTAATTGCAAGTGCAGTGCCCAAAGCAATTGGTATTGATCCACCTACAATTGAAGAGGAGTAAAATTTTGGCTTTTTTGTTATAACACCCATACTTTTACCGTTTAGTATAATTTCAGTTAATTTTTTTTTACTTATTCCATGAAGTAAAGCATGATAATGACTTCTCCAAGATGAAAATACCCAATCATTTGGACTAATATATGAAAAAATATCTATTAATTCTTTTTCATTACCCTTTGACAAGTGAATAGGAGCTAAAATTTTTCCTGTTTCGTATATTTTTTTTATTTTGTCTTCAAAATCAATTAACTCTTCGATTGAAATTTTAACTTTATTAACTCTTGTTAGATTTTTAGGAATTTTCATTGATCTTTAATATGTTTAGCGAACTAATAATAAATTATTTTATCTAAATCTCCACACAATTAGATTAAAACCCTCCATCATTAAGCTACCAAAAAAAAGTCTTTTAACTTTTAAAATTTCTATCTCATCTTTTTTTTCAAGCTCTTGTAAATAAGGAAGCAATCCTTCAGTATAACCTCGCTTTGTATGAAACAAATATGCAGTATAATCGTTAAAATTATCTAAATGATAAAGTTCTTTTACAGGTTCAGTATGTATAATAATGTCAGGCCTTTTTTTTCTCAAAAAATCAATAAATGGTATAAATTTTGATTTTATTTGTTCCAAAGCACCAAATGTGCTAACCAAACTATTTTCTTTTATTTTATATTGGTAATTAGGCTTTACAAAATCAAACAATTCAGACTCAAGTTTCAAATTAAATTTTTTTGATATTTCATTTACTAATTTAACTGAGCTACTTACAAAATCACTTCCATAAAATCTTTTATCTTCGTACATTCTGCAACCCTCAAGAAGGTTAAAGCCAGTTCCACATCCAAATTCATATATATGATTATAATCTTTCAAATATTTTTCAAACAACCATTGCCTATATAATTTAAAATATTCTAATTCAAACATTGGATTTTCTGTTCTAATAAATTTTTGAAAAAACCTTATTGGTAAACCTGGCCTTATAAATTTTGGTATTAATGTATTTTCATTATTTGGCTCAGATAAGAAATCGTTTAAATTTTCTCCCCATCCTTTTTCCCATACTTTTGTTCTCTCAAAAGCTCCAATTTTTTGATTATCTGAAAATAATCTATCAATTATTTTAATATATAATTTTTCTAAATCCTCATCTTGAATAAATTCATAATTTAAATTTACAGAATTAAACTTATCAATGAATTTTTTACTAAATTTATTATAATCATCACCAAAACTATTAGCTAAATCTTTTAACGTAACTTTTCTCATAAATTTTTTTAATCTAGGAATTTGTTAATTAATTTAATGTTTTTATTATTCAGAATTAACTTTTTTATTAAAAAATCCCTATCACCGTAATGGTAATTAATAATAGTGTCCACACCTATCTTGATCAAATCTATATTCTTATGAAATAAATGGCTTTCAAGGATACTACCAATCGAGGAGTTAACTATATTTTCTTCAATCACAACAATCTTTTCAAATTTGAACAAAATAGCTAATGTTTTTTTGGCAAAAATAGGCAATTTAAAAATATCAATTATTTGAATATCATTTCTCTTATAAAAAATTTTATAAACACTATTTAGAATAACGCCGGAAGAAATTATACACTTATTAAATCTTCCGTATTTGAAAATATAAAAATTCTCTTTATGGTTTTTAAATAAATATTTGTTATCAAAATTATAAGAACCTTTATCTAACCGAATGTAATCCAAACCCTTGTTATTATATACTTTTTCAGAAATTATCTGTGAGGTAATCGCATTTGAGGGTGTATAAATATTTATATTCTTATAATTCCTTAATACGCCGATATCTTCAAGTGAATGGTGGGTAGGGCCATCTTTAGAATAACAAAACCCCGTTCCCATTCCTATTATTTTAACATTTGAATTATTAAGAACTAAATCTATTTTTATTTGCTCAAAAGCCCTAAAAATTAAAAAGGTACTTATTGCGTAAACATAAACTATGTTCCCAGATTGAGCCAACCCTGCTGCAAATGAGATTAAATGTTGCTCAGATATTCCAACATTTATGACTCTATTTCTATCAAATTTTTGGAAATCATTTAATTTAAAAGTTCCTTGATCAGCAGTTAAAAAATATATTTTTTTATTTTTTTTAAATTTTTTCAGTAGATCATTAAAAAAACCATCTCTAATATCATTTTGTTCACATACCATTAATTATTTTACTGAGTTGTCTCTTACCCTCCAAATATTCTTCCCGATTGGGCACTCTATGATGCCATTGTTTTTTATTTTCCATAAATTTAATACCTTTTCCTTTAATGGTATTCAAAAAAACTACTGTTAATTTATTAGATTTTCTAATTTTAGAAAAATATTTATCAATTTCATTTAAATTATGCCCATCGACTTGAAAAAAATCTATTTTTTTATCTTTAAAAAAATTTTTAATCAGCTTTGAATTAATTGTTTTTTTCGTGTCTTTTAGTGTCATAAATTTGTTAAAATCTATGATTATTACTAAATTCTTTAAAAAATTATATTCTCTAAGAAAAATAAAAGCCTCCCAATTTGATCCCTCATTTAATTCGCCATCACCTAAAATAACGTAAATTTTATTATGATTATTTTTTACAAACCTATCATAACAAATTCCTGTTGAGTAACTAAGGATATGACCTAAAGATCCAGAATTAATGTTTATTCCATTTATTCTAAGATCTGGATGTTCGCCTAATTTGCTTCCATTCAAATTAAATTTTTCAAGTTCATTTTTCTTTAGAAATTTTAAGTCTTCAAGAATCACGTATTGAGCTATAGCACAATGCCCCTTACTTAAAATGCAGATATTATCAACATAGGGGTTAATACTTTTTTTTTTAGAATGATCTAAGCTGTCACTGAGGTATAAATAGGATAATAAATCAACAATTGAATAAGATCCACCAATATGTCCTTTTTGTGATTTATAAATTAAATCAAGTATTTTTAGCCTATAAATATTTGACTTGTTTTTAATATTTCCAATGTTTTTATAACCTAGCATTAATAGCTGTACGATTCCCCACCATCAATTGTTATGTTAGTGCCGTTAATTGATTTTGAAAAATCTGAGCATAAGAATAGAACAAGTTTACCAATATCATCAGCATTAACAAATTTACCTACCGGAATTGATTTTTCAAAAGCCTTAAATTTTTTTGAATTTTTATTCTTCATTTTAGCCCACCCACTTTTATCTGTAAAAGTTGCACCAGGAGATATTGAATTAAAAGTTATATTTTTTTTTGTAGCTTTATCATAATGTGATAAATTTTTCATCAGAGAAATCTGTGCTGCTTTTGTGGAATTAAACCAAGGCCTACCCCCAAACTCTTTTCCATATATTGATGAAATTGTAATTACTCTACCCCATTTTGATTTTAACATATCTTTTAATACTTTCATTGTAAGCTTATAAGTAATTTTAAAGTTCTTATTAAAAACTTCCTCCCAAGTAAAAAAATCTGTTTTTTCAAAATCTTTACTGCCCCATGTACCTCCACCTCCAACATTATTTATTAAAATATCTATTTTTGATAATTTAGTATTAAAGTAATTATACATTTCTTGGAAATTTTCTTCTTTAGTTGCATCATATTCGTATATAAAAATTTTATTTTGAAAATCTTTAGTTTGTTTTTTTTTAAATTTATATAAGTTATCTATATCTCTTGAAAAAATACCTATTTTGCAACCTGATTTTAAAAGAGATTGTGCAATAGATGAACCAATTCCACTTGATCCACCTGATATAAGAGCATTTTTATTATTTAAAATAATATTTATTTCATCTTTTTTTTTCATTGACACTTATCTTCTTAAATAACCATGATTATCTATTTTATCTCTCCAATAGTTTAACAAATCAATCATAGTATCTTCAAATTTATACTTAGGCCTCCACTTAAAATTTCTTTTGAATTTATTAGAATTTGGTAACTGCAAATCTGCATCTATAGGTCTTAACCTTTTTTTATCAACAATAATTTTAATTTTATTTTGATATGTAGATTTGCTAATTAGAAAATTTAATATATCAGATACCTTACAAAAATAATCACCACCAATATTATATGTTTCGCCAAATTTATTTGATTTTGTAACTAATAAGAAATATGCTTCAACAGCATCCCTCACATCAGCAATTGTTCTCAATGAATTTAAATTTCCAACTTCAATAACTGGTTTGATTAATCTTTTCTCGATTAAGGCTATTTGTTTAGCAAAACTAGACTCAGCAAAAACATCACCTCTCCTTGGTCCAGTATGGGTAAACATTCTTGTTATAAGTGTCTTAAGCCCATATGCTTCATTATAATATCTTCCAATTAAATCTGTTCCAACCTTTGAAATTGCGTATGGAGAGGCAGGATGAAAAGCACAATCCTCACTTATTGGCAAATTTTTCTTTGGAACCCTTCCAAATATTTCAGAAGATGAACAAACGTGAATAATTGGATTTAAATTTAATTTCCTAACTGTTTCTAATAAGTTTGAGGTTCCTTTTATATTAGTGTCATATGTTAAAGAAGAATGTGTAAAACTTGTTTGAGGAAAACTTTGAGCGGCTAAATGAAATATATAGTTTGGTTTTATTTTTTTTAATAAAACATCAAGCGAGTTTTGATCAAGCAAATCACCGTAGTCAAAAAATATCCTTTTTCCTTCATTCACATCTTTAAAAAGATGTTTTACATTATCTAAAGGGCTCCTCCACCGACACATTCCATAAATCATCCAATTTGTATTTTTTGCTAAATAATCGGCTAAGTGTGAGCCAACCATTCCAGTTACACCTGTGATTAAACATTTTATTTTCATATTTTTTAGAACAAAAAATTCATTATTAAATTATATAAAATATATGGAATTAGTAGTTCTATTTTTTAAAATATTCTCTATTTTAAGTCTTTATTATCAGCTTATTTTAATAAAAGATAGATTTTAAACATAATGGTTAAGAACATTTTAGTAACAGGAGGTTCTGGTTTTATAGGTACAAATATTTTATCAAAGTTAGCATCAACAAAATTGAATATTAAGTCAACTTATTTTAATAAGAAGCCAAATATAATTTCTAAAAATATTGAATATTTAAAAGTTGATTTAACTGACAGATCCAATTGCAAACAGGTTTATCAGGATATCGACTGTGTGTTAATGGCTGCTGCAGTGAGCTCTGGAGCAAAAATAATCGAATCAAATCCATTGATACATCTCAATGATAATATTTTAATGAATACAATTGCTCTTGAAGAGTCCTACAAACAAAAAGTAAAAAAATTTATATTTATAAGTAGTAACACTGTTTATCCTTTAACAGAAAATTCTGTAATTGAGGAAGACGCAAGGTATGATTTTTATAAAAGTTACCACATTGTTGCTTGGATGAAAAGGTTCACAGAGGTTATGTGTGACATGTATTCAACAAAATTAAATCAAAGTATGAATACTTTAATTATCAGACCTGGAAATTTATATGGTCCACACGATAAATTTGATTGGGAAAAGTCAAAAGTTGTCCCCGCACTTATTAGAAAGATTATCGAAAATGACGAACAAATAAATGTTTGGGGAGATGGTAAAGATATAAAAGATTTCTTATACATTGATGATTTTGTTGATGCCCTTTTTGAATTAATCTTAAATTATAAAAACACAGATATTTTCAACATTGCGTCTGGTGTACCAATTACAATAAATGAAATTATAGATATTTTAAAAAAAATACTTAATAAAAATAATCTTAGAGTTAACCATGATAAAACCAAACCGTCTATGATACCGATAAGGAAAATTAATATTAGAAAAATTACAAATAAAATTAATTGGTCACCTAAAATTCCTATGGATGAAGGCCTAAAAAAAACAATTATTTGGTATAAAGACCATTTTAGCAATAAATCCCCAGAGGATTATGAAAATGATAATTAGCAGAACACCATATAGAATAAGCTTTTTCGGTGGTGGAACAGACCACCCCTCATGGTATTCTGATAATGAGTCTCAAATTATCAGTACTACTATAAATAAATACAGCTACGTTAATTTAAGAGATTTACCACCTTATTTTGATTATAAATACAGGTTAAGATATTTCTTAACAGAGCAGACTTCACAAATAAATAAAATTAAGCACCCTGTAATTAGAGAGACTCTAAAACATTTAAAATATAAAAAAAATGGTATTGAAATGCTACACACTGGAGATATCCCTGCAAGATCAGGTGTTGGTTCTAGCTCATCTTTTACAGTGGGCTTTTTAAATGCCTTATATACTCATATAGGATACATGCCTACTAAAAGAGAACTTGCTTTAAAAGCTATTCATATAGAACAAAATATTCTAAAAGAAAATGTTGGCTCACAAGATCAAATAGCAGCCGCTTTTGGTGGTTTTAATAAAATTAAATTATTCGGAAATACTTTTAGTGTAGACCCAATTTTGCTATCAGATAAAAATATTAATAAACTTCAAAACTCTATTATTTTTTGTTACACAGGGCTATCTAGAGACTCCGATAAAGTAGCAAAAAAACAAATTAAAAATATCTCAAGTAAAAAAATAGAATTGCAAAATATGAGGTCTTTATCTGATGAAGCTCTTAAAATTATTAAAAATAAACAAATAAATATTAAAGAATTTGGACAACTTTTAAATGAACAATGGAAATTAAAAAAATATTTAAATAAATCTACGACTAATAGTCAAATAGATAGAATTTATAAAAAAGCTATTGCAAACGGTGCTTATGGTGGAAAAGTATGTGGTGCTGGAGCAGGAGGTTTTTTAATTCTTATTGCCCCACCATATAAACATGAAATTATTAAATTAAAATTAGGTAAATATCTATTTGTTCCTATACGATTTGAAAGCACAGGATCCAAAATTGTTTACTATTCACATAGTTGACTCTTATTAAATGATTAAATTAGTTAAAGAACTATTTTTTCTAATACCTAAAAGACAACAAGTTTATCTTTTCATATTACAAATACTAATAATTTTTAATGCTACTTTAGAAATGGTGAGTGTTTTTTCTATAATCCCTTTTTTTACCGCAGTTACAGATTATCAAAGTGTTTTATCTAACCAATATTTTCAATGGATGATTTCATATTTCAAATTACAAAATCAAGTTGAGGTAATTACATTTTTAGGATTATTTACTATATTAGTTTACTCAATTTCAATAATTATAAGCTTATTGTCATCTCTTCTTTTTTCATTATTTGGAGAATATAATTCTTATTTTTATACAACAAATTTTTATAAATACTATCTTACAAAGAGTCTTTTATACCATAAAGATACATCGAGTGGTTTAATGATCAAGAATCTTTCTTTTGAAATAAATAAGATTTCATCTGGAATATTACTTCCAGCTCTAAGAGCAAATTCAAAAATTATTTCAAGTTTATTTATCATAGTTTTAATAGTTATAATTAGTCCTCAAGTAGCAATTTCATCAATAATTATTTTAAGTGCATTATACTTATTTATATACAAACTTATTAAAAACAAAGCTTATAAAATTGGAGAGACAATTACAAATATTCAAGAGAAAAGATACAGTGTTTATAGTGAAACCTTCTTAGCAATAAAAGATATTTTATTCAAAAAAAATCAATATTTTTATACGAACCAAGTTGATAACCTTAATCGTGGAATAATAAAAGCAAACAGTTTTTCTGCATTAATCAATCAAGCACCTCGTGTTTTAGTTGACCTAATTTTATTTAATGCTGTTATCCTTGCGATTATAATATTCATTAAAAAAGATGGTAATAATTTCAATGAAATTATAACGACAATTGCATTATTCGGATTTGCTAGCTATAGATTAATCCCAAGCTTTCAACAAATATTTATATCTGCAGCAACTATTAAAGCCAATCTTAATGCATTTTTAATTTTAAAAAAAGAAATTAAAGATATAAATTTTATGTATAATTCAAAAAAGAAATACAATAATTTTTCAATCAAAAAATATATTAAACTAAATAAAATTTCATTTAAGTATCCTAGTTCATCTACTAATTGTCTTTCAAATATTTCTTTAAATTTAGAGTTAGGTAAAAAATATGCCATAGTTGGCTCAAGTGGCTCCGGTAAAACCACTCTACTTGATCTAATTTTAGGATTAATAAATCCTACAAATGGTGAACTTTATTATGATAATAAAAAGTCTTCCAAAAAATTCCATAATACAAATAAACTCAATATTTCATATGTATCTCAAAATATTTATCTCTCAAACTCCTCAATAAAAGAGAATATTTTATTTGGAAATGAAGACAAGTTTAACAACGATCTCTTTAAAAAATCAATAACATCTTCATTAGTCGAAGATTTTGCTAATAAGACAAGAAAGAAATATAATTCTATTGTAGGCGAAAGAGGAGAAAAACTCTCTGGAGGACAAAGACAGCGAGTTGGCATCGCAAGAGCTTTATATCACAATTCAAATATAATTGTATTTGACGAAGCTACCAGTGCTCTAGATAACATAACAGAGGCAAAAATATATAAAAATATTGATAAAAATTTTAAAAACAAAACAATGATCGTTGTTACACATAGATTACAAACTATTAAAAATTTTGATGAAATTTTTGTTTTAGATAATGGAAAACTTATAGGACAAGGCGATTATAAATTTTTGAACAAAAAAAATAAATATTTTAAAGAATTAATAAATGCTCATGAGTAATGAGATTACAATAATAATTCCAACAAAAAATCGAAGCCATTTTCTTGACAATTGTATTGAATATTATGTGACGAATAATTTCAAGGGATCTTTAATGATACTAGATAGCTCAAATTCCCGAGAAAAAAATAGGAATAAAGAAGTTATTTTTAAGTATAAGCAAAAAATCAATCTAGAGGTGTTTTACAAAGATGATTTTCCTACTCAAATTATTAAAAACTTTATCATAAAAGTTAAAACAAAATATTGTATTATGGCATCTGATGATGATTTCTTTGTGGTTAAAACAATAAATTATTTCGTAAATTATCTAAATTCCCATAAAAATACTAATATTATTAACGGTAAAGCTCTAAGATTAGACATTGTTAATATAGATAGAGTTCTTGTTAATAAATATTTTATTAGTGAAAAATTAAATAAAGGAAATCCATTAGAAAGAGTTTCCAATTATATTAATGAATATGGTCCTATAAATACATCAATAATATCTACAAAACACCTCATTGATATTTTGAATATAACACCTTCAAAAAATGAATTAAAAACAAAATGCCCAATAAGATCAATAAATGATGAAATACTTGTAGGTGCTTTAATGGTTTTATCTTCAAAAATAATACACAAAGAGAAATTGTTATTAGTCAGAACTATTCATGGAAATAATTCAAATTTACCAAAAGATTTTAACAAAAAAAAACTTGATATATCGATCGACTTTTTTGTCAATACAATAGAAAGATATGCAATTAAGTATTTGTCTCTTAAAGAAAACAAAGAAGTATATGATGTTTTAAGAAAAGATATGTATCAATTTTTTGAAAGAACTACTATTAGATTAAAAATTAAAATAAAAATTTATTCTTATTTAAAACTTATTAAAAGTCATTTTTATAATTATTCAAGTATTAGGTTTCTAATAAATAAATTGAGAAATAAACATAATCTAATAGATAACTATGTAGAAAATAAATATCAATATTATAATGAATTAAAAAAAATAAAAAATTTTTTAATAAAGATTTAAAATTAAATTATTTTAGGTTTCGAGCTAACAAAAGGGTTAATAGGTGTTCCTGCACTAAAGCCGCCAAATAGTGGCGAGTCATCAAATAATCTCGGTTGAATAGTAATTTCAATAGTATCCCTATCTTTTAAAGGTAGTTTTGCTCTATGGATAAGTTGGCAGGTATCAATTAATATCATGGGATTTAAACCTCTAACTTTGTAAATTACTTTTTCACCGTTGGAGTCTAAGGTTTCCAAAGCAGAATTTTCTTTATCAAAAAATCCTTTATATATCATCAATTTTATTGTTTTTGGCGGCAGTCCATCGTAATGAGCTTTGACATCAGCCTTTACATTTTCTCTACTTCTTGAGTAATATCTCCATATCCGAAAATTTACAATTCTATAGTCAGACTTAAAGTAAGTCTTAATTATCTTGTCAAATATTTTATTAGATTTTACAAAATAATTTAAATTATCTATGTATCTTTTATCAATATTATAAAGAAAAAATTGGCTATCTACTTTAGCAACTTTGTCAATAAAGAAAAAATTATCTAAATGACAAAAAATTCTTTTTCTATTCTTATTATTTAAGTGTTCATTTTCTAAATAACTGAAAACATCATTTATAATTTCATTATTTTTAAATGATGTTTTAAAAAAACCGTTATTACTAAAAAATTCTGTATATCTATTTTTTTTTAATTTATTAAATGAATTTATAAATTTTAATTTAGCAAAAATTTGAAAAAAAATATGCCATATGTAGAAAGGATAAAATCTCACTTTGCCATATAGGAAAGAAAAATAGGGGTTATAGTTATGAAAAGGGTAATAGATAAGTTTTTTTCTAATTAGATTTAAGGCTTTTTTTCTTATAACCAATTACAATATTCCTTTGTTGTCAATAAAATTAAAATTTATTTTTGGGCTTAATTTAAATAATTCAGATTTAACAATTTCAAGTTTTTCAATATTTTCGAATTCTACTAAAAAAGAAATTTCAATAATATTGTCGCTCTCTTCCAATCTTTTAATATTTATAGAAGTAAAATGTTTTGACAAACAATTAATTATTTTATTTGTTTCAACTTTTTTATTTTTTTTACAAGATATAGTTAAATACAAATTTTGAAAACCGATTTTATCTCTTTTTATTAATTTAATAATTATAACAAATAATATAATTACCAAAAATGCAGTTATTGTTAATGTAACTTGATTAGCTCCAATCCCCAGGCCTATGCCAATAGAAAAGAACAAATAAGCTAATTCCTCTGGTTCTTTAATTGCACCTCTAAATCTAACGATAGAAAGAGCACCAACTAAACCTAATGATAAAGCTAATGAGGATTTTATAATACTTATTACTAAAACAGTGACTAGCGTCAGTAATATAAAATTATGACTAAAACTCTTTCTATTTGAAAGAGCGTTACCAAATTTTTGATATATTTGCCCTAAAATAATTGCTAAAAGACCAGCTATAATTAGATTAATTATAAATTCAACTTGAGACAATTGTGAGTCTGCTGAAAACAGAAAATTATCTAACAAATTTTTATCATTCATAATTTATTTGATTATTTTTTTCAATTTAAAGTAGTCTTCTTTAAAATCAATAGGCCTTATTCTCCATTTATTTGAAAATCTAGCAATTTTTAAATATCCTTTATTATCTATATCCACAATAGAATACAAAGGGAATTCAAAATTTCTTATTTTTTTTATTTCAAGTAATACTGGGTTTTTTTCTGTATCTATATTAAAAAAGCCACTAAAATTTAGGCTTGTTTCTTTAGTTTTATCAAAAAAAAATAAATTACATTCATAATCTTGTTTAAATTCTATTCTGAATAAATACTGATCATTATCATCCATCCAAAGTCCATATATCTCATCTTCTTTAAAATTATTATGAAAATAATTTTCTTTTGAAATTATTAATATAATTAAAAAAAAAAGAATTATTGGAAACCAGTATCTTTTTTTTTTAAAATCTATCAAATAAATCTATTAATATTTATTAATCCCTCTACATACTTTGAATTTTTAGACAATCTTAAAGGAAAAAAATTAGTAATTTGTTCAGAATAGGAGTCGTATTTGTCTAAATATTTAATTTCCATTATTACTTGATAATAAATTTTGTAAACTTCATTAAAAAGATTATTTGCGTTTTTTATTGAATAATATTTTATATTTTCATCAAGTGTAATTCGAAATTTTTTGTCATCACTAATAAAGTAATCTCGATCATAGTTATTCATTACTGACAAATTGTATGTTTTTAATATATCTTTATCATGATCACTCAGATTTGATGTGTTTATTAAACTTATCAAATTTTTTTTTGTAAAATTGTTGTCAATATTAAATGTCTTTAAATTGTATGAATTTTTCTTTCCAATCAATCCTTTTTTACTTTTAATCTCTAAAACAGGATTTTTTACTTTAAATTTATTTGTACCATACCATCTTACTCTAATTTTAGATCTATTTGCGATCCCATCTATATTATCATCAAAGCTTTGAACGTCATTAGAGTCAAAGTAAATATTATTTACTTTTCTCGATGGAAAAGCTTTTTTGAAATTTGCGGGATGAATTTTTATTAGAGTTAATATTAGTTTTTTGTCAATAGTATCAAATATAAATTTTCTCTCGTATCTATAGTTATTATTTTTAGTCAATTACTTATGTTTAGTTTGTAAACAATTCTTGCGAAAAATAAAACTAAAATAAATCCAATACCCAATATAAAACCTAAATAAAAATATTTATTTGTAAATATCCTCTCTAGTAAACTATTACTTTTGACAGGCTTTTTTTTCTTTGGTGTATCATTTTTAAATTCTTCTTTCCAATAATTTAAATCATACTTTTCAATTGATCCCATATCTTTTTTACTAAGAGAAATCAAATTCAAATCTACAGTTCCCTCATTAACACTTATATTAATTAAATTGTCATAAATATTTTCACATATACCAGTGCCTATATAAGTCAAGTTTGAGTCTTTATGATAAAAAATTGGAAATGTTTCCATAGGATACTTACCTAACTCATAATTTTTACAACCAAAATCTCCAGAGATTAAGTAAATATTTTTATTCTTTGCAATATCCTTAATCTTTGGGATAAATTGTTCAGAAAAAGAAGCGCACTCACTCATAGAATAAGGACCACCATTAACCCAAGGGTTTATTATGTCTAACGGTTTATTGTTAATACTCCATAATGGCTGATGCATTAAAATAAAAATATTTAATATTTCATCATTTTTACTATAGGTTTTCAATTTATCAGAGAAGAAACTTGCCTGGTAACCATCTATATTACATTGAGATAATTCTGTATTTAGTAAAATATAAGCTTCTTGGCTAATTGTAAAAGTATTAAATGTTTTACCAAAGTTTTTTTCGTACAACTCTGGATAACCTAAGTCATGATTACCTGGTGTATTAAATATAGGAATTTTTAATTCCTCAGATACCAAATTATTAAATACATCAATTTCAATTTGATTTGGATGTTGAATAAAATCACCCAATAATATTAAAAAATCACTTTTTAGCTCATTAATTTTATTTAAATTAGATAAAAAAGATGCAGACGGATATATAGATGGGCTTGGTGCACCATACATATGTCCAGCTACTGTAAAATTATAATTGCTTCCTAAATTGTCAGTATTTAATTTATAATCGTTAATTCCATTTACTTCACTTGACATTAAATTTTTCAACAATAATTGAGAAAACAAAATTAATATAAAAAAAATTATTAATTTTGCTTTTTTATTCATTCAAGCTAATCTCTAAAAAAGAATTTTTTTCAACAAAATTAGGGATTTCCAGATTAATAGGTAGCTCTATAATTTCATTGTGAGTTGAAATTAATTTGTTCAAATCATCATTATTTAACAAAACTATATCAATATTTTTACTTTTCAAAGCATCGTATGCATTCAGATTTTCTGTTGTAAACAACCTTGAATAAAAAAAAGTACTTTTAGCTTGTAATTCTTCTTTAGTATTGAGTTTAACTAAAATTTTAGTGCTTTCATGATTAATTTTATCAACGGAGTTAAATTTACCTATATTTTCTTTTAACGATACTGCATGAATATCATTTACTAGATTGATACTTTCTGCAGTTATTTTTCCAGGGCCAAATTCTGGTTTTTTCTGATATACTCCAAATCCATAAAATGAGTCTGATATAGAAACATTTTTAACATACACGTTCGATAAGTCTTTACTAACAATTCCATATTTTGCTTTTGAAATTTCAATGTTTTTAATTTTAATTTCACTATTCTCACCGACACTTATGGCCTTATCTCCAGCTGAATTTATTTTTATATTATGAAGTCTTGCGTTACTTCCACTAAAGTCAACTGCATCATTTGAACTATTAATAATTTCTATCTCACTAAGATGACCGTTTCCAAAATCTATATCTATCGCATCTGAATAACTTTCATCAACATATATATTTTCTATTTCGAATTGAGTGTCAATTATATTGATAAAATCCTCTGAGTAGTTTTTTAAAAATTTTGAGTTAGTTATTTTCACAGGAGATTTATAAAATGTTATTGCACCTGTAATATTTAAAAATTTCTTTCTATGGCTCAAACTATCTAAATTTTGAAAAATTGTATGATTAACTTTAGAAAGTTTATCATTCGTATTTAAAACTAATAAACCTTGACCTGTTTTATCAGATGACTTTACTAAAATATTTTTAAAAAAATCACCATCAAAAAATACTGGTGAATAGCTAACTATTGATGAATGATTAATTAAATCCAAAACTGTGTCAGAATGAACATGAAGTTCATAATTTTTTGGAATAACTATATCCTTATCTACTAGCCATTTTCCTTTTTTTATTGAGATAATTTTATTTGTTTTATCTAATTCTATAAATTTCAATTGAATTAGATCCTCTATTGAACTATCAAAATAAATTTTTTTATCCTGAATATTATCTATAATCTTAAGTTTATATTGTAATTCCTTTTCTGTGCCAAGGACCTTATATATAAGTCTATAATTAGAAGTTGTAATACCTGTATTACTTTCTTTTTGCAAAAATAACGTTTTATTAAATTCTAAATTTTTATTTTTATTTTTGGTAATGACTGTTTTTATTTTAGGTGTAAAAACTGCTCCGTTTTTATCTATAACTTTTATTAATTCTATAGGATATCTTGATTTTAGGGCTGAAGTGTAAAGTAATATTTCTTCATCATTATTTTGAATTTCGAGGTAAGCAATAATAGAATTTATGGACTCTAAACTTTCTCTTACCTCTGATTGTAAATTATATATATTTTCTTTTGGAAACTTATATAAAAGATTGTCTTTATGAATTATCTTTTCTTTATTTATTATTTCTTCTTCTAAATCATGAAAAATTTTATCTAAATATTTTTTTTGTGTTTTTAATTCTAATTCTTTTAAATAAAGTTCAGCAAAATCTAAGTCTTGAATTAATTGCTTTGAGAATTCATCTATATAATTCATATCTTTAGAAGTCCATTTTAATGTTTCTCCGTAATTGTCATCTGGAATAGGCTCAAGTTTATCTGTGATGGGATTGTAATAAAAATTTAAATTAAAAATTAAAGCCCCGTGCCATGAGTCGAAAATATTATTTATCGCCATGTATTTTGAAAGCATTCCTATATCAAATACTTGTTTTGCTGTAAGCGAGCCATCTCTGAAAGAGTCAAAAAGAAATTTTCCTCTTAAATAGTTATTATATAACACATCATTTTGAATTATCCTCTTCATGTTTACGCCAATTACTTCTGCTGAGTAGTAATAATGATCCCAATCTTTGGGCTCTAATGTAAAGGCTGCTTTTTCAATCCAGATTGGATCCCTATCAAGTCTAATAATAGGCCCTTCTCTTCTTTTATTTCTTTCAATCATTGTTTTTTCTAAACCCTCATCTATTGAATAAATACCCAAATCCTCTCCATTTAAATTAACTCTGATGAAATCATACTTTTTTTCTATCATGCCTTCTCTGTACAATATCTTTCTAAGAAACCACTCCATGAGTGTCATTCTTCGTTCAGGCGCCATAAGAGAAAAATTATTCATTCCATAAAAAAAATTATTCTTCATATCAACTCTAAATGACCATTTATCTGTAGATAGGTGTTCACTAGCAGTACTACCTTTAAGTCTTATATCAATTAGATAACTTTTATTTGCGTGTATCAATTCTGCTGATACATAATCATGTTCAACAAATCTTAGAGAGTATTTTTCAAGAGCTTCAAGCCTCCATGAATTTAGTTGATTATAGTTTTCAAAATCAATGTTTATAGTAATTTTATCTACATCTGTCATGAAACCTTTAAGGTAATTCACTGAAATGAAGTCAATATTTTTGATAAATTTTTTTATGTCTTGGGTATATCCATTTTTATAAAGGTTAATTGATAAAACTGAGATAAAGATAGAAAAAAAAAAAATTATAAAAACTAATAGGATATTTTTATATAAGAAAACTTTTTTTACAAATTCATAAAGATAAATTTTCGTTGAATTTCTTGTTTTTATATACATTATTATTATTCAAATATATATGTAATCATAACCAAGAATATTTTTTTTTAAAGAGCATTTAAGACGACTTTAATTTATAATGAATTGAAATTAATAGATTATTATATATAAGTTTTGAACATGAAAGACATCAATTTTATTGACATTTATTTTGATAAATTTCAAAAATCATCTCTTGATAAGAATATCATCCCCAAAATAATTGAATTAAAAAAATTTTTTTTAAAAACCAAACTTAACAAAGGAAAAGTTATAATCGTTGGTAATGGTGGTAGCTCTGCTATTGCTAGCCATGTTTCTGTAGATCTAAATAAGGTCGTGGGTATTAAATCTTATAATTTCAATGAATACGATTTTATAACATGTTTAGCTAACGATTATGGATATGAAAACTGGGTTAAAAAAGCTCTTGAAATTCATCTTGAGAAAAATGATTTAGTAATTTTAATTAGTTCTAGCGGTAATTCTCCAAACTTAATTAATGCAGCTAAGTTTGTTAATAAAAAAAAAAATAAATTGGTTACTTTAACTGGCTTCAATAAAAATAATAAATTATCAAAACTTGGCAATTTGTCTTTATGGACTGATAGCAAGGCTTACAATATAATTGAAAATACACATCAGTTCTGGTTACTACTTGTGTGTGATCTAATAATTGGAAAGATTGAATATAGTGCAAGTTAAATTAAACTTACATTCCCTATCTATAAAATAAATATGAAAAAAATACTTATCACAGGAGGTTGTGGTTTCATTGGCTCACATTTAGTAGAGCACATGACTTTAAATGGATACGAAGTCACTGCTTTTGATAGGTATAATATTAATAATCATTGGGGATTTCTTGAAAATTCCAAATTAAAAAAAAATTTCAATGTTGTGCTTGGAGATATTAGAGATATTGACTCAGTAAAAAAAGCTATAAAAGGAAACAAAATTGTAATTCATTTAGCAGCCCTTATAGGAATTCCATACTCATATTTATCACCTCTCGCATATATAAAAACAAATGTAGAGGGTACATACAATGTTTTAGAATCAGCAAAAGAACTCAACATTGAAAAGACTATTATAACTTCAACAAGTGAGGTGTATGGCTCAGCCTTATATTTACCCATTGATGAGAAACATCCACTACAACCTCAATCACCATATTCTGCATCAAAAATTAGTGCTGATAATATTTCTATGAGTTATTTTAATTCTTTCGATTTGCCAGTCAGTATTATTAGACCTTTCAATACTTATGGTCCTAGACAATCCTCAAGAGCAGTAATTCCAACAATTGCCTCTCAAATAATTTCTTCAAAAAAAATTAAATTAGGCAATGTTCATACAATGAGAGATTTTACATACGTTTCAGATCTCTGTAATGCTTATGAGGTAATTGTTAAATCTAAAAAATTTGTAGGAGATATTGTCAATGTTGGCTCAAATAATTATGTTAGTATTGCAGATCTGTATAGTAAAATTCAGAAAATTTTAAAGTCAAAGAAAACTTTTTCCCAGGTTTCAGAAAGAGTGAGATCAACAAAAAGTGAAGTAGATAAATTATTATGTGATAACAATAAAATCTTACAATTAACAAATTGGAAACCTAAAATTTCACTGGATAATGGTTTAAAAAAAACACTGACTTGGATTAAAAAAAATAAAAGTATTTATAAAGACTATCTTTATAATGTCTAAAATTAATATTGTAATAGTTGGTGCAGGTAAAATTGCTTTAGAGCATTGTAAAGTTTTATCATCTTTAAAAGAGATAAATTTGCTTTGCATATGTTCTAGAACTTTGAAAAAAGCAAATAATTTGGCAAGAAAATATAAAATTGAAAACACAACTACTGATACAAATAAATTTATAAACAATAATTTTTATAAAATTCATGGAATTATGATTTTAGTATCAGTTGATCAAATTTATAAAGTTACTAAAGATTTAGCAAAGTTTTCTATACCACTTTTTATAGAAAAACCACCAAGCCTAAATTTTATTGAATTAAAAAAATTAAATAAAATTTTAAATAAAAACAATGCTCCAAACATGATTGGAATGAACAGAAGATTTTATTCAATTTTTGAAAAGGGGAAAAAATTAATTGATCAAAATGGTGGTCTACTATCTGTTATAATTGAAGGTCATGAGAGGTTTTCAGTTATCAAAAATTTATTTTCAAAAAAAATATTAAAAAAATGGTTGTACGCAAATAGCTGCCATACAATTGACCTGATAAGGTATTTTGGAGGCGAATTAAAATATTTGAAGTTTGTAAAAAAATCTGAAATTTTAAAAAATGGTGATCATTTTTCTTGTTCATTTAAATATAAAAATGGCGCTATAGGAACCTACATCTCAAATTGGCTTTCACCGGGTGGTTGGTCTGTGAGACTCTATGCAAAAAATCTAAAAATAATTTTTGAACCACTAGAGCAAGGTTATTATATAAAAAATAACTCAAAAAAGCATATCATTAGACCAGATTCATGTGATTTGAATTACAAGTATGGTTTTTATAAACAAATGAAATCATTTATTTATTTAATAAAATATAGAAAAAACTGTTACCCTTCACAAAATATTAATGAAATTCTAAAAACTTTCCAAATAATAAACGAAATAAGTGTATAGCGTTGCAATTATAGGTTTTGGAAATATTGGTAAACGCCATTTTGAGTCAGTTAGTAAAAATAAAAAAATTAGTAAGATATATATTTTCGAGACTAATTTTCGGAGTGTAAAAAATTATAAATTTAATGATGATAAAAGAATTTATTTGAAAAAAGAAATTTCTAAATTAAATGAAAATATTTTTTTAACAATAATAGCCACCGATTCTTTAAAAAGGTATGATGTAACATTAAGTTTTTTAAGAAAAAATAATACAAAAAATATAATATTTGAAAAATTTTTATTTAATTATAATTACCAATTTAATTACATTTTAAAAAAATTACAAAAAAATAAAATAAAAGCATACGTGAATTGTAATAGAAGAATTTCTAGAGACTATTTGTGGTTAAAAAAAGTAGTTGGCAAAGATATTATTAGCTTTCAGGTTTTTGGACACAAATGGGGTTTTATGTCAAATAGTATACACTTTATTGATCTTTTTATGTTTTTAACTGGAGAAAAAAAATTGACATACCTGGGCTCTCAATTTGACAAAAAAACATTTTCCAAGAGGAGGTTATTCAATGAAATACATGGTTCAATATATTTAAGATCTGGATCAAAAATTTTATCTTTAGTTGATAACTCAGTTTATATGCAAAACAAGATTTCTATTACTACAAATAAAAAGATTATTGAGATATACGAAAATAAAAAATTGATGATAATTAAGCATTTAAGAAATAATATTTATACCAAAGTTAAGATGGTTGATAATTTTCTTGTAAGTGATACTACAACAAAAATCTTAAATTCTATTATAAAATATAATTCTACAAATTTAGTTAAATACAAAAATTCAATTATACATCACAAGGTTTTTTTAAAAGGTCTTAATAAAATGCTCAAAGGAACTTCATTAAATAATAATTTTAAAATAACTTAAAGATTTTATGAGAACATATTTTTTAGCTGATATTCATGGAAATCTTCCAGCTCTAGAAATTGCTCTTAATGATTTAAATCATGATGATAAAGTAATTATTTTAGGTGATGTTGTAAATTATGGGCCCTGGAGCGATGAATGTGTTGAGCTTTTAGATAGCTTAAAAAACAAAGTATGTATAAGAGGAAATCATGAAAAATATTTTATCGATGGATGTTATCCCAAAGAAGGGTTAGTAAATGATTTTTTTAATTTTTGTTATAACAAATTTAAAAATATAAATATTTTAAAGTCCTATAAAGACAAGGCTAAATTCGAGGAGTTTGTATGTATTCATACTATAAATGAACAATATATATTTAAAGACACAGATATAGATATCGACTCAAACTATATTATAGGTCACTCTCATCAACAATACTTTAGAAAAATAAAGAATTTATTTATAGTAAACCCTGGAAGTGCTGGTCAAAATAGATCAAATATTAATATAGTTTCATATTGTTTTTTTGATCATGATAAAAATAAATTTCAATTTATCAATAAAGAATATAATTCTGAATTAATAATAAAAAAAATGAAATCTTTGGGATACCCATTAAAATGTATAGATTATTATGAAAAAAAAAATAAATAAAAATATTCTTATTACTGGTGCAGGTTCTCTAATTGGACAAGGTCTTATCAAAACAATTAAATCCTATTCTTTAAAAAGTAAAATAGTTGGTGCAGATTATATTAAAAATTCAGTTGGACTGTATTGGTGTGAAAAAACATACTTATTACCGGATATTTTAGATAAAAAAATTTCAGAAAAAAAATGGCTTAAAAGCATTTTAAAAATTATTTCAAAAGAAAAAATTGATATTTTAATACCATGTGCAGATTTTGAAATTATTCTTTTCGCAAAATTTCGAAAATATATTGAAGAAAGATATAATATAATAATTTTAGTAAGTGATTTCAGTCTAGTTGATAAATGTAATGATAAATTAAAAACTGTTAATCTTTTAAAAAAATTAAATTTAGATTATCCAAAAAGCTCAATACCTAACAAAAAATTTTACGAGAGCAAAAAAAAATTTCCTTTAATTGTAAAGCCAAGAAAAGGCAGTACTTCAAAAAATGTCTTCATAGTCAAAAATAATTTAGAACTGAAGCATGCAATTAAAAAATGTAAATTGCCTATTATTCAAGAACTTTTAGAAGGTGATGAATACACCTGTGGGACAATATTTTTGGGAAGTAAGGTAATCTCTTCTATATCACTCAGGAGATATCTTAAGAATGGAAATACATCAATTGCATTTTCAGAAAAAAATTCATTAGTAAATAATTACGTGAAGAAAGTAACTAAAATATTAAAGCCATTTGGTCCGATGAATTTTCAATTAAAATTAACTATCAATGGACCAATTATATTTGAAATAAATCCTCGTTTTTCTGGGACAACACCAATTAGGGAAAAATTTGGATTAAATGAATATCAAGCTATATTAGAGACAATTTATTCAAATAAAAACTATAATTACAATATAAAGAAAGGCATAGTATTTAGATTCCTTGATGACTTTTTTTTAAAAAGCGGTGTTATTAAAAAAATTAAAAAAATATGAAAATCCTTATTACAGGCTCTACTGGGTATATAGGAGAGGTTATAAAAAGAGAATTCTCATATAAAAATAAAATTTATGAAATAACAAGACATAAATCAAAGCAATCATTAGAAAAAAGTATTTTTTATACCACTCTTGATAATCTACATAACAATTATAAAGATGATTTAAAAATCTTAAAAAAACAAAAAATTGAATGTGTTATTCATCTGGCAAACGAAGTAAATAAATCAAATTTATCAAATAATGAAAAAATATTTAACACAAACCTTAATATTACTCATTCTATGATTAAAATTATAAAATACTTGAAACCTAAAATTTTTCTAAATTTCTCCTCTACTTCTGTATATCCTTACGTAAAAGGTTATTTTGATGAACTAGCAAATGTTAATCCCTCAAAAAATAATGATTTTTTTTATGCACTTTCAAAAATAAACTCAGAGTTTTTATTCAACAATTTATTATCAGATTTAAATTTAAGAATTATTCATTTACGAGTAGCACAAGTGATTTCTGAAAATATGCCAAAAAATAGAATTTATCCATTATTTAAACAACAATTAATTAAAAAAAATATAATTGACATTTATGGCTCTGGTAAAAGAAAGGTCCCAATAATTTTTTTTGCAGATCTTATAAAATACATTAACATAATTATTAATTCTAATTTTTCAGGTATAATCAATGTTGGAACAAAAAACATAAGCATTGAAAGTTTGGCAAAGATGGCAATAAAAAAAATTGGGAAAAAGAATTCGAAAATTCATTTCAAAAAAGGTAATGTAAAATCAGATATTAATTTTAATGTAGATTTTACCAAAATTAGAAATCTAAAATAATTTGTCAAATAAAATTTATTATAAATTACCAGTTTGGAATGGTGTTAAAAAAGAGAAAATTAAACAAAAAATATCAGTTTTGGAAATAGTCGAGTCAAATATAGACGGAATTTATATGCAAAAATCTAAGAGGGTTATCAATTATAAAGATGAATACACACACATGACTCCTTTAAAAGGATCAAAATATATAAGGGGTTTGAGAAATAAAAAAATGCAATTACTAAAGGGAAGATTCAAAAAACACCATACAGTTCTAGAAATTGGAGGGGGTGACTCTAATATACAAAAATATATTAACTTTAAACACCTTACTTTAGTCGATCCTTCAATTAAAAATAAAATTAAAACAAAAAAAAATATTGAAGTGTATGACGATTTTTTTGAAAATTTAAATCTTAAAAAAAAATACGATCATATTATTCTTTTTTCAGTTATTGAGCACATTGAAAATCTTGAGTCATTTTTTAAAAAAATTATGAGAAATATAAAATATGACGGCTTTATATATATAACTACACCTATTATTGATAATCAATTTTGCAGAGGCGACTTTAATTCATTGTTACACGAGCATACGTACTATTTTACGAATTTTGGACTTATAAATTTATTTAACAAGTTTTGTCTCAAAGTAATTAAATTTAAAATTTCAAATGATTGTGGTTATTTTACTTTAAAAAGAAAACTAAAATTTAAAAACAATAATAATTTTATTAGATATGACTTTTGTGATTTTATCAAAATTTTTCAACATCAGCTTATTAGATTTAAAAAATATACAAGTAATAAAAATAATTTAGTTTTCTATGGGGCAACGAATGGTTTAAATAATCTTATATTTTTATCAAAAATTGATAAATATAATTCTAATTATTCAATAATTGATGGAGATATTACCAAGGTTGGAAAATATCTTCCATCTTCACCGAAGAAAATACAGCATAAAAAAAATTTAAAAAAATTTAAAAATATTTGTATATCTGCTCAAAGCTTTAAAGATGAAATAGTTTTTGAGAACTTTAATATTACTTCTACTCATTTTAAATGACCAAAACTATAATTATTGCTGAAGTTGGGGTTAATCACAATGGTAATTTTATTGAGGCAAAAAAATACATTGACGCATGTAAAAAAATTAATGTCGATATTATTAAGTTTCAAATTGCTATACCTGAGAATGTCATAATTCAGAATACAAAGAAGGCAAGATATCAAAAAAAAAATAGTAAAGATAAAGAGACACAATTTGATATGATTAAACGTCTCCATCTAACACTTTCTGAATATAAAAAATTAATTGAATATTCTAAAAAAAAGAAAATAGAAATCATGTTTAGCGCATTCGATGAAGAGAGTCTTAATTTTATTATTAAAAATTCTTCTATAGAAAAAATTAAAATTCCATCTGGAGAGATTACAAATAAGCCTTATTTGAAAATCTTATCCAAATCGAAAAAAACACTTATTCTTTCAACAGGTATGTCAAATCATAAAGAAATTGATGATGCTCTAAAGTTATTAAATAAAAAAAACATTATTTTAATGCATTGTACTTCAAGTTATCCAACGAATTTTAATGAGGTTAATTTAAATGTCATTTCTACTTTTAAGAAAAAATATAATTTACGAATTGGATATTCTGATCACACAAATGGATTTGAGGTTCCAATAGCTGCAGTTTCTTTAGGTGCTGAGTGCATAGAAAAACATATTACATTTAATAGAAATATGAGCGGTCCGGATCATAAAGCTAGTATGAATATTAAGGATTTTGAGAAGATGATATCATTAATTAGAAATATTGAAAAAGCTAAAGGTTCTTTTAATAAAAAACTTACAAAATCTGAAATGCTAATTAAAAATGTAGTAAGAAAATCTATATTTACAAAAAAATCAATTAAGAGGGGAGAAATTTTCACAAACGATAATTTATGTATAAAAAGACCTGGATATGGCGTATCCCCAATGAAAATAGATAATTACCTTGGGAAAAAAGCTAAAAGAAATTATAAACAAAATGAGAGAATAAAATAATATGAATATATGTGTTTTTTCCTCTAGTCGAGCAGATTACGGACTATTAAAACCAGTTTTAATAAAGTTAAGAAGAGAAAAAAAAATTAAATTAAAGTTAATTGTATCTGGGTCTCATAATAAAGATAAATATGGAAATACTATTTCTGAAATTCAAAAAGATAAGTTTAAATATAATTTAATCAGTTTTCCAAATAATCTAGACTCAAAAAATTTACTAAATTCAAAATTTTTAAATAACATAAATAAAGTTTTAAATAAAATAAAACCTAAGTCTATTTTAGTGCTAGGTGACAGGGTAGAAACTTTTTTAGTAGTGGCTGCAGCTTTTATATGTAATATACCAATAGCTCACATTAGCGGTGGTGAAGTTACTACTGGTTCAAAAGATGATTGTTTTAGGCATGCAATAACTAAACTCTCATATTACCATTTTGTCTCAAATAAAGAGTATTACAAGAGAGTACTACAATTAGGTGAGGAAAAAAAAAGGGTTTTTATTACAGGCAATTTAGCGAGTGAAAATTTAAAAAAAACTAAGCTTCTTAATAGGCTTCAAATCGAAAAAAAATTAAATATAAAACTAATAAATAAAATAATTTTAATTACTTATCATCCAATGACATTAGTTAAGAATTATAAAGCAGAAGAGTTTAACGAGGTGCTTAAAGCCTTAAATCATTTTAAAAATATTCAATATGTATTTACTTCACCAAATATGGATAAAGGAAATGATATAATTTTAAAAAAAATAAAAAAATTCATATTATTTAATAATAATGCAATATTTGTTAAATCTTTTGGTCAAGAATTTTACTATTCATTGATCAAAATTTCAGATTGTGTTTTAGGTAATTCATCAAGTGGTGTAACTGAGGTGCCTTTATTTGGAAAGCCTACAATAAATATAGGCTCAAGACAAAATGGTAGAATAATGCATAATTCTATCATTAATTGCCCACCAAACTCAAAAAAAATAATCAAAAGTATTAAAAAAATTTACGAAGATAAATCTAAATTAATACCCGTTAAAAATTTATATAAAAATGATCCCTCCGATTTGATAATTAAGAAATTAAAAAAACTTTTAAAATCTGAGACTTATGTTAAATCTTTCAATGATCTTTAGACATGGTTCATTAAAAAGCTGTAAGAACAATGAAAAATTTAAATAAGAAATATTTTATCTTCAGTAATGCAACAATTAAAACTGCCTTATCATACTTAAATGTATCACCGCATAAATGTCTTATGGTTACAAATGTAAAAAAAAAACTTTTAGGAACTATAACAGATGGTGATATAAGAAAATCTATTTTAAAAGACCCTAATTTAGAAAGATCAATCAAAAATATTTATAATCCAGATCCAATTAAAGTTTACGAAAATGAGGTTGATAAGAATGAAATTAAAAAAATATTACAAATTAATAAATTTGAATTAATTCCTGTAATAAATAAAAAAAATAGTATTGTTGACATATTTTCTTGGGATCAATTTTTTACATTAAATGATGACACATATTCACATAATATAGATATGATTATTATGGCTGGTGGAAGAGGTAAAAGATTAGCTCCATTCACTAATACTTATCCAAAAGCTTTAATGCCTATCGGAGGTATTCCGATGATAATAAGAATTTTAGATAAGTATTACATGCAAGGTTTTAATAACTTTTATATATCTGCTTTTTATCAAAAAAAAATTTTAAAGGATGTTTTGAAAAAAAAATTTGAAGATCTGAATAACTCTAAACTAACGTTTATAAATGAAACTAAGCCTTTAGGAACTATTGGTGCAATTAGAAATATAGATGTTAAGAAACTTTCAGAAAATATAATTATAACTAATTGTGATACAATTATCTCAGAAAATATTTACAAAATAGTTGAGAAACACATTAAAAATAATTCTGATATCACCCTTCTTGTTACAAACAAAAAACTTGAATTTCCATATGGTCAAATCAAAACTAAAAATAAATCTGAATTTATTGAAATTATAGAAAAACCAATATTTGATTTCGTAATTAATGTTGGTTTCTATATTATAAAAAAAGATATTATTAAACTTATTCCTAAAAATAAATTTTTTGATGCAACAGATTTAATTATGAGAGCAAAAAAAATGAAAAAGAAAATACATACCCACCATATATCTAACAATAATTGGGTAGAAATAGGTAAAACATCTGAACTAGATACGTTTAACAAAATAATTAAACTTGATTAATATCAAAGTATTAATAATTGGATATGGATCTATAGGTAGGCGACACCACAGCATATTATCTAAATTTAAAAAAATTAAAGAGATCAAAATTGTTACAAGGTTGAAAGTACCTTCAAAATTTAAGTTAGATTTTAAAAAATCAAAATTAATTGACTATAATCCAGATTACATTATCGTTTCATCTGAGACATCAACACATTATAAATATTTAAAAAAAATTAATATTCTTTTTAAAAATAAAATTATATTAATTGAAAAACCAATATTTCACTCTAGTTCTTTGAATTTAAAAAACATTAATAATAAAATATTTGTTGGATATAACTTAAGATTTCACCCACTTCTTTCATACTTAAAAAACTTTATAAATAAAAGAAAAGATAACTTATTAAGTATAAATATATATTCAGGATCTTTCTTACCAAAATGGAGAGACAATCAAAAGTATTTTAAAAGCTATAGCGCTCATAAAAATAGAGGTGGAGGAGTAGAAAATGATTTAAGTCATGAGTTTGATTATGTATATTGGCTCTTTGGAGGTTTTAAAACTACTCAAATAATTAATAAGAAAATTTCATCACTCAAGATATCTAGTAATGATCATTTGACCCTAATAGGTAAGATAAATAAAAAAGTCATATTAAATATAACATTAAATTATTACTCAAAAATTTCTTACAGAAAAATGATTATTGATTTTGATAAAAAATCCATCCATTTAGACTTAATAAATAATAAATTATTAGTAAAATTTGTTAAATCAAACAAAAATATATCTAAAAACCTTAAAAACTACGAAAGAAATTTTTCATATAAAAAACAACATGAAGCAATTTTAAGTAAGAACTATGATAATCTTTGTACCATAAAAGATGCTATGCAATATATAAATATTACCAAATGAGTGTTTTATGTACTATTTGTGCTAGAGCTAATTCTAAAGGTTTGAAAAATAAAAATATAAAGTTACTTAAAGGTGAACCTTTAATAAGTATTACAATTAAACAAGCATTAAAATCAAAGATTTTTGATCAAATAGTAGTAAGCACTGACTCAAATAGGATTAAAAGTATTGCTCAAAACAGTGGAGCAATTTCATTATCCTTAAGAAATAAAAAACTTTCCTCAGATAATGCTCCAAAAATTGATGTTATCAGAGATGTTTGTTTAGAGTCGGAAAAATTTTTTGACAAAAAATTTGAATATATAATTGATTTAGATGTAACATCACCATTAAGAAAGATATTAGATATAAAAAAAAGTTTTGATTATTTTCTTGAGTCTAAGAGTGACAATCTATTGACTATTTGTGATGCAAGAAAAAATCCATATTTTAATATGGTGCAAATAAAAGATGGTATAGTTAAAAGAGTTATAAATTCAAATAAGAAATACAACTCTAGACAGCAAGCACCAAAAGTATACGAAATGAACGCATCAATTTATATTTGGAAAAGAAATATTTTGTTTTCTAATAATTCTTTTTTTAGAAAAAAAACATACTTATATAAAATGCCATTTGAAAGATCCATCGATATTGACACTGAAACAGATTGGAAACTTGTAAATTTATTTTATAAAAAATGAAAAATAAAACAAAAAATTTTTTTCAATTAAAAAATAAAATTTTTTATATATTAGGTGGATCAGGGTTGATAGGAAAAGAACTAGTTGAAGATTTACTAATTTTAGGAGCAAAAGTTATTTCACTAGACGTAATTAAACCTAATTCAAGATTATGTAATAGCAAAAATTTTAAATTTATACATTTTGATTGTGAAAATATTGAGAATGAAAAATTTAACATAATTGATATTTTCGATAAAAATGGTTTTCCATATTCTTTAGTAAATTGTTCTTATCCAAGAGACAACAAATGGTCTGAGAATAATTTCTCAAATATTGAGTACAGCTCATTAAAAAAAAATATTGAGCTAAATCTTTTAAGTTACTCATGGATTGCTAAAGAAACAGCTAATTTTATGTATGAAAAAAAAATTAAAGGTAATATCTTACTTTTAGGTTCTATTTATGGTTTTCTTGGTCAAGACTTAAATCTTTATGAAAATACTCAAATGAGAGAAAATATGACTTATTCAATTATTAAAGGTGGCATAATAAATTTAGTCAAACAAATGAGTGCTTACTACGGCAAATTCAACATAAGAGTGAATTGCTTAAGCCCAGGGGGTTTATACGGTCATAATGCTGGCGTATCTAATAATCAAACTAGATCTTTTATTAAAAGGTATGAAAAGAAAACACCATTAAGCAGACTTGGCTATCCAAGCGAAATATCAAAATCAATTATATTTTTATGTTCACCAAAATCTTCATATATAACTGGGTCCAATCTAATTGTAGATGGCGGTATTTCAATAATTTAACAAGTTAAAATGTTCAGAATTATTCCCAAAATTGATATCAAGGGAGCTAATCTTGTTAAGGGTATAAATTTAGAGGGTCTCAGAGTACTTGGTGAACCGAATTATTTCATATCTGAATATTATAAGAATGGAGCAGATGAAATAATTGTACAAGATGTTGTTGCAAGTCTTTATGGGAGATATTCGCTTTTAAATATTATAAAAAATATCTCAAAAGATTGTTTTATACCTATCACAGTTGGTGGTGGTATTAAATCTATTGAAGACATTGAACTACTACTATCCAATGGAGCAGATAGAATTTCATTAAACTCGTATTCTTTTTCTAATTTAAAATTTATAAATAAAGTTGCAAAAAAATTTGGGTCATCGACAATTAGTATAAATGTTCAATCAATGAAAGTGGATGATAAATTTTATGCATTTTATAATAATGGCAAATCATCCTCTGGTATAACTGTAAGTGAATGGATTAAATCAATCCAAAACGAAGGTGCTGGCGAAATTATTTTAACTTCTATAAATAATGAAGGATTAATGAAAGGTTTTGATATTAAGTTAATAGAAAATGTAAGAAATATTATAAATATTCCTTTGTTAATTCATGGAGGAGCAGGGTCAATAGAGGACATTGTTGATTTAAAACTTAAATACAATGTACAAGGTGTAGCTTTGAGTTCAATTATACATTACAATTTTTTTAAAATAGAAAATTCTAACAAACAAAAATTAAATTTTAATATCAAAAATAATTTACCTAATTTAAAAACCTATAAAATTTCTGATATAAAAGAAAACCTTTTATCAAATAAAATTGAGGTTAAATTTTGAAAAAAAAAGTAGGGATTATTAACTACAAACTCAATAATTTAAGTAGTATTTACTATATGATAAAAAATTTAAATCATAATCCATTATTTTTAGATGATTCAACTCATGGAGTAGATGTTCTTATAATACCTGGTGTAGGATCTTTTAGTCACGGTATCAAAGAGTTAAAGAAAAAAAAATTTGACAGAATGATATATGACCATATTGAAAAAGGGAAGACCTTGATAGCAATTTGCCTTGGTTTTCAATTTTTATTTGAACAAAGCTATGAATTTGGTTTAACTGAAGGACTGGGAATAATTAAAGGTCGCGTAATTCCTTTTGGTGAAAATTGTAACAAAGTAAATATTGGATGGGGGAAAGTAGTGTTGAATGAGAATAATAATGCTATCCCTAAAGATTTAATTAATGAAAAATATTTTTATCATGTACATTCATATCATACAGAATTTTCTGAAAACAAAAAAATACTTTCATATTCATTTAATAACAAATATAAATTTCCCTCTGCTGCTTGTTTTGATAATGTTTACGGATTTCAATTTCATCCTGAAAAAAGTGGTGAAGATGGAAAGAAGTTACTTAAACATATACTAGATAAATGAAGAAATTTGAAAAACAAATACAATATTTACCAAAAGAAGTTAAGTGGTGTAAAAATTGTACAGTATCAAACCAAAGACCTAGAATTATATTTGATAAAAATGGTATTTGTTCTGCTTGTAATAATAAAGACTATAAAAATTCTATAAACTGGGAAGCCAGAGAAAAGGAATTATTAAAATTACTAGATACTCATAGAAGTAAAAATGGAAATTGGGATGTGATTGTACCAAGCAGTGGTGGTAAAGACTCAGGTTATGTAGCACATATCTTAAAATATAAATACAATATGAATCCTATATTAGTAACTTGGAGCCCACTTAAATACACAGAGATTGGTTTTAAAAATTTCATAAATTTAAATAATTCTGGTTTTCAAAATATTAAATGTACACAAGATGGTATTCTAAATAGCAAACTATCTAGGTTATGTTTTGAAGAATTTGGAGATGCTTTCCACACATTTGTTCTTGGTCAAGTTTATTTTCCAGTACACATTGCTTTAATGTTAAATATAAAATTAATTTTTTTTGGAGAAAATGGTGAACTTGAGTATGCAGGTGATCCAAAATCAAAGGATAAGCCATATAATGATTACCTAGATGACAGTAAGTGGATCAGTGGTTACCTAAAAGGTACTCCAATAAATGAACTTATAAAATACGGTATTTCTGAAAAAAACTATATGAAGGGTTTAAATATAAAAAAATCAGATTTAACCTTTTACAATCCACCTTCTGAGAAAGAAATGAGAAAAAAAAATATATCTAAGCAATATTTTATGAATTACTTTATAAAATGGCATCCTCAGGAGAATTTTTATTATTGTGCACAAAATACAGGTTTACTTCCAAACCCTGATAGGTCAGAAGGTACTTATTCAAAATATGCTAGTTTAGATGATAAATTTGACGGCTTTCATTATTACATGAGGTATATAAAACTTGGCATAGGAAGATGCGTTGAAGACACTTCTCATGAAATAAGAGATGGACATATTACGCGTGAAGAGGGAATAGATTTAGTTAAAAGGTATGACGGTGAATTTCCAAATAAATATTTTAAAGAATTTTTAGATTACCTTGAAATAAAGGAGAATACTTTTTGGGAAGTAGTTGATAGCTGGCGTTTAGAGCATATTTGGCAAAAAAAAAATGGTAAATGGTCTTTAAAAAAACCAATTTGGAAAAGTTAGCATTAATGTTATTTCATAAAAATAAAACTTTATCAAAAAAAGTATTGATTATAGATGGTCAAGCAGGCTGTGGAAAAACTCTTTTTAACAGAATACTTGGGAGTACTAATAAAATAGAGATTTATAGATATTCATCTGAACTTGAAAACATATGTGCATTTTATAAATATAGAAAAATATCTTTTGACTCAGCTAAATTTTTTATTGAGACCTATGCTGACGAAACTTTGTACAGCCAAATGATGTCGAGAAATACAAACTTTAGATATACAGACCTATCTAGTGTTTTTCAGAGCTCAAAAAAAAAAATTTATTTTAAAAGATTGTTTTCTGAGGGTGACTCAGTAGTTCCAAGTTTAATAAATAAATACCAACCAATACTTCACTTTTCTACACATAATATTCTAAGTAACAGTGAAATATTATTTAAGACTTTAAGAAAAAAAATTCGATTTATAAATATTGTAAGACATCCAGCATATATGATACATCAGCAAGCAATGAATCATATAGAATTTAAAAAAAGTTCAGCACGACAATTAATTCAAACATTTAAATTTAAAAATCATGAAATACCTTTTTTGTGGAGAGCCAATCCTAAAAAATACTTAGAGATAAAAAGTCCTTTTGAGAAAGCAATTCAACAAATGTATATTTTAAATCAACTTAATACTGATCAAGAAAAAAAAATTCACTCACTCTATCCTAAAAAATTCTTAAAGATACCATTTGAGAGATTTGTATTAGATCCTTATCCATTTATAAAAAAAATTGAAAAATTTTTACAAATTAAATTTGATAAAAATTTTTACAAAACATTAAAAAATGAAAAAGTACCTAGACAGAAAGTAATTGAAGGAAGAGACACAAATATTTACAGAAAATATGGTTGGAAAAAAGGAACACGAAACTTTAGCGAAAAAGATGAAATTGAGAATAAACTTAATGAAGTTTTTAAGAATAAAATCTCTATAAAATACAAAAACTTAATAGAGAACCTATCTTATGATTATGAGCAGAAATATATGAAAGACTTTTTATGAGTCTTATAAAAAACTTTTTTAGAAAAAAAATAGTAAATAAATATAATGCTCTGAGCTTATCAGAATTGAGAAATCTCAAAATCACCGAAAAAGAGCTATTATCCTTGCCTTTACATAAAGACAAGCTAATCAATAAAACTTTACAAGGCTTATTTTATAATTTTCTTATAATGCCACACTTCTCAAAATTATATATTTTTTTTTATAGTATTGGGCTTCCTATTATTTTTCCTTTACCATTTAAACACGCAATTTTTCTAAAGAAACAAAATATAAATTGTTCAGTTTTTTTATCTTTTTTACTTTTTTACCCGTACATACTTTATATCTCTTTGAAAAAAAATTTTTCTTCAATTTTTCATATTTTAAATTTGAAACAAATTGAATTTGATAAAAGATCTACAAATATTTTTTTTCCCAAGGTTTCTGAAAAATTTTTGATACCAAGTAATCAACATGATAATCAAGATTACTCATTTATTTTAAGTTCTATTAAGTGTTTAGGTATAACACCCAATAATATTTTTCATAATAACAAAAGTTTAGAAAAATTTAAAATTGATAACGTTAAATATGAATTTGGTTATCCAATAAATGCCTTAAACATGAAAATGAAATTTTTTCTATTAATTAACTTTTTATATAAATTTTTGATATCACTTTTATATTTTGTTATAAATAAATGGCAAAAACTGTATCTCCTTGATCAGGAAAATTATATTCATGCTTATAAATTATCGACTATAAAAAATGATGCTAAAATTAACCATGTTATTTTTACTTTTCATGATCAACTTTTAAGACCGTTTTGGTCATATCTAGCTCAGAATCATAATTTTAAATTTCATTTAATCAATCATGCATCTGGTTATTATGGATTTAAGAGTAAAGATGGTTTTTATCCAACAGATACCATGTATCATCATTTAAATTTATGGGATAATTATTATGTTGATAGTAAGATATTTTATGAACATATTAAAAAAATTATACCTACAGTAATTTTCTTAGAAGATAAAGTATCACCATTTCATTCAGAGCAAGGAATAAGCATAGATAGTAAAATGAAAAATATATGTATTTTTGATGTGGTACCACATCATATTTTTAGCAGAGCTCTAATGTTACCTGAGGATAGATATCGAATATCTAGTATTTGTATAAAATTTCTTGATGACATCATCAATTATTTTAAAGATAAAGACTTTCAAATTATATTAAAATCAAAACATTCATTAAATTCTAGAAACTACCCGATGGATTATTATAACTATATTAAAAAACTTAATTTAAATAAAATAACGCTGTTAAATCCTAGATATTCTCCAAAGTTATTGGCAAAAAAGAGCCTTTTTTCAATATCTGCACCTTTTACAACAGCTGGTTTTTTTGAAACAAAAACTAATTATAATTTCTTTTACGACCCTGAAATTATGATTGATAAAGATGATAGGGCGAGGCAAAACTTAAAATTAATAAATGGTAAAGATGAATTAAATTTACATCTTAACAATATACTCACTACGTTAAAAAAATAATCTATTATTATATTATTGATAGAAATGTATCTTTAGTTTAATTTTTTAAAAATGAAAATCGTTTGTATGATACCTGCTAGACTAGGAAGTCAAAGAGTAAAAAATAAAAATTTGAGATTTCTAGGGAATAAACCACTAATTAATCATATAATTGATACAGCTAAATCTGTTAAATATTTTAATCAAATTTATATTAATTCAGAGTCTAAAAAATTTGAAAAAATTGCAAATAAGGAAAATATATTATTTTATAAAAGAAAAAAATCTTTAGCTTCAAACAAAGCTCTTAATGATGATTTTAGCTTAGATTTTTTGAACAATATAGAATGTGACCTCCTCATTCAACTCTTACCGACTGGACCTTTTCTAAAAAGTAAAACTGTAAATAGGTTTATTGAACATATGATTGATAATAATCTAGATACTTTGATTTCTACAAAAGATGTCAGAATAGAATGTATTTATAAAAAAAAACCAATTAACTTTAATTCTAAAAAGAAAACACCCCCCTCGCAAGATTTAGAACCGATAAAAGCATATGCTTGTTGTATCATGGGCTGGAAATCTAAAAAATTTATTACTAATATGAAAAAATTTCAATGTGCATATCATGGACCAAGTGGTAAAACAAACTTTTTTGATATTTCAGAAATCGAGTCCTTTGATATTGATTACGAAGAAGACTTTCAAATTGCTGAAGCAATATTAAAAGACTTAAAAAAAGAAACAAACAGCTCAATCAAACAAAAAAAATTAATAAGTCAGTCAAATGTAAGTAAAATTCTAAAAGATGACGGTGTATTAGATAATATTTTAGATGTTTTTAATAAAGAAAAAATATCAATTAATGATATTATAAAAAATCAACCAAAAGATAAATCATGGTCATATAGACTGATCAACTCTAAATCTAATTCAGCAACTCTCATTGCTCAATTAAAAGGAGAGGGTAATAGAATGCATTTTCATCCAAACTGGGATGAGTGGTGGTATATTATTGAAGGAAAATGGAAGTGGACTATTGAAGATAGAGACATATTAATTAAGAAAGGTGATGTTGTTTTTATTGAAAGATATAAAAAGCACAAGATTACAGCTATGAGTAAAAATTTATCTATACGATTGGCTGTAAGTAGATCTGATGTTGCACATATATACACTCAGAAAGATTTCTAATTTATATTTGTTTTGAAAAATACAATTTTTAATATTCATATTGACTTTAATAAAAGCAAAGGAGGTCTACTATATGATAAAAGGACAAATAAAAAGTACCTTGATTTTTTTGGACAATATTCAACCCTTACTCTAGGTTATAACTCAGATATTTTTAAAAAAAAATCAATACAAAAAAATTTACTCAAAATTTTCCCTCAAAAGATTGTAAATTGCGAATTAGACTCAGAAATTTTAAGAGATTTTAAAAAAAACTTTAAAAAATTTCTAGGATTGGGAATATATAAAAGTTTTCATTTTTGTTCAACTGGTGCACTTGCAGTTGAAGCTGCAATAAAAACATCTATTTATTATTCAAAATATAAGAGTAAAAATATTATTGTTTTAAAAGGAAATTTTCATGGCATAAACGGCTATGGGGGAGTATTTACTGATAGATTTGATAGTGTCTACCCAAGACTTCAATATTTTCCTGGAGCATATATAGATCATATCGATGTAACAAATGCAGTAAAACAACCAGCAAAATTTGAAAAAAGTAAATATCAAGAAATAATTACTTTTTTAAAAAAAAAAATAAAAGAAGATAAATCAAGTGCTGTTTTGGTAGAGCCAATACAATCTACATTTGGAGACAGATATTTAGATGAAAATTTTTTAAAAGACATTCAAAATATTTGTAATAAAAAAAATATACCTTTGATTTTTGATGAGATACAGACAGGATTTTATACTTCAGGAAAAAAATGGTATTTTCAACAAATTGGTGTAAGTCCTGATATCGTAATATTTGGAAAAAAAAGTCAAGTTTCAGGAATTATGGTTAAAAAAAAATTTTCTGAAATTTTTAATGATGAGTTTTTATTAAACGTAACATGGAATTCAGATCTTATTGATATGTATAGGTCTAATTTAATAATAAATTACTTAGAAAGAAATAATTTAACAAGACAAATAAAAAAATACTCTAAAGATATATCTAATTATCTTAGAAAATTTAAAATTTTGAAGAATGTACGAAGTTCAGGATATTTAATTGCATTTGATTTAGATAGCCCTAAATTTAGAGATTTATTAGTAAAAAAACTTTTTGAAAATGGTATGTTAGTTAATCCCACTAGATTTAACACTGTAAGATTAAGACCTCGTTTAAATACTAGTTTAAAAGAAATATCTTTATTTAAAAAAATTTTTTCCAAATCTATGAATGAAATTAAATCTTAAAAATAAATTTGTTCTTTTAACTGGGGGAACTAGAGGTATCGGAAAAAATATTTGTGATCAATTTATTGAACATGGTTCTAAAGTAATAATTACAGGAACTAAAACTAGTCAAAATTATAAACTACCTAGTAAATTATATGATTTTATTCAATTTGACACTTTATCAGATACTTCTGTAGATAATTTTTTCGATAAAGTTAATAAATTTAAACATATAGATATTCTCATAAACAATATGGGTATAAATAAAATAAATAACTTAAAAAATATCAGACACTCAGAATTTGATTTCATTTTAGAAAATAATTTAAAAATTCCTTATAAACTCTCTCAGTCAATATCAACAAAAATGATCAAACAAAATAAGGGAAAGATAATTAATATTTCATCAATTTGGAGTATAGTATCCAAACCAAAAAGATCTTCATACGCATCCTCTAAATCAGGATTAAATGGACTGACAAGAACACTAGCAGCCGAACTTGGCAAGTACAATATTTTAGTAAATAGTATTTCACCTGGTATCGTTTATACAGAATTGACAAAGAGAAACTTGGGTAAAGAAATAAATGTTATAAAAAATAAAATTCCACTTAAACGCCTTGCAAAAACAAATGAAATTGGCTCAGTTGTAATTTTTCTATCTAGTGATCTCAATACGTATATTACAGGTCAAAATATAGTCGTAGATGGGGGATATACAATTATATAATGATAATTAAATCAAAATTTGGAAATTATACTGTTGAATTTAAAAATTATTTTAATGAAAATAAGAAACAGAAATATTTTTATTTAGTTGATAGCTTTTTTAAAAAAAAAAATATTAAACTCAAAGAAACTAATACTATCTATATAAAGGCTTCTGAAAAAGCCAAAAGCTATATTCATGTTTCAACTATCATAAATAAATTATTAAAAAAAAATATTGATAAAAACTCAATTATAGTCTGCATTGGAGGAGGTACTTTACAGGATATAACTTCTTTTATAGCACACATATTATTTAGGGGAATAAGTTGGATTTTTATACCAACTACTCTTTTAGCCCAATCAGACAGCTGTATTGGAAGTAAAATATCTATAAATTTCAAAGGTGTAAAAAATATTTTAGGTGGATATTATCCACCACAAAAAATATATATTAATCAAAACTTTCTAAAATCATTAAAAGAAAAAGATTTATTATCTGGCCTTGGAGAAATGGCTCATTACTATTATTTATCTGATAAAAATAAATTTAATTTTTTCACTAAAAATATTCACAGTTACTTTGATAAAAAAAATATAGAATTAGATAAAATGATAAAAAAATCTCTGAAAATTAAACAAACCTTTATTGAAAAAGATGAATTGGAGAAAAATATCAGAATTTATTTAAATTATGGCCATTCTTTCGGGCATGCCATTGAGGCTATATCTAATTTTAAAATACCTCATGGTATAGCTGTATGCTTTGGTTTACAAATTGCTAATTATATTTCATTCAGGCTAGGCTTTTTGTCTTTAGACCAGCTTTTTACTCTACAGAAACCTCTTAAATTAATTTCAAAAAATTATAATTTAAAAAAATATAATGAATTGGAAATGATTAAAATATTAAAAAAAGATAAAAAAACAATCAATAATAAGATTAGATTAATTCTCATAAAAAATATTGGCAAACCATTTATAAAGAAATTTGAAAAAGATAGTTTACTTTTAAAATACTTATTAGATTTTAAGAAATTTAATTTGAAATATAATTAAGATAATGAAAAATAAAATTAACGTTGCAATTATTGGTTATGGTAAAATCGGTAAGTTAAGACATAAAGTTCTAAAAAAAATTAAAAATATAAATATTTATAAGATTTACGATCCATATCAAAAAATTCCCCAAAAATTATCTTGTGAAAATTATAATGATATTTTTTTAGATAAAAAAATTAATAGTATTTTTGTTTGTACACCTAATAACCTAAATTCCTTTTACACATGTTTAGGTTTAAAATACAAAAAAAACGTTTTTTGTGAAAAACCTCCTACGATAAATTTAAAGGAAATGAAAAAAGTAATAAGGTATGAAAAAAAATATAAAAAAAAGTTAATGTATGGTTTTAATCACAGACATCATAAAAGCATTATATTAATGAAACATAAAATAGACTCTGAAGAATATGGAAAAATTCTTTGGGCCAGGGGTAGGTATGGTAAAAGCGTTTCCAAAGACTTTTTTAATAATTGGAGATCTGATAAAACTATATCTGGTGGTGGTATTTTGATAGACCAAGGTATTCACATGCTTGATCTTTTAAATTATTTTTGTGGTAATTTCGATGTTATACAATCCATGAAATCAAGTTCTTATTGGAATAAAGATATTGAAGATAATGTTTTTATAAACTTAAAAAACTCTAAAAAAAATATTTTATGCTCATTACACTCAACAATGACACAGTGGAGGCATTTATTTTCATTAGAAATATTTTTAGAAAAAGGATATATGACATTAAATGGATTAAAAACTTCAACGAATTCTTATGGTAAAGAGAATCTAACTTATGCACTTAATAGATCAAATCCACCTGAAGCTAATTGGACAAAAGAAAAAAATTTATTATTCAAGGTTGATAATTCATGGGAAATTGAGGTAAATCATTTTTTTGACTCAATTTTGAAAAACAAAAATATTAATCACGGAAATTCAATAGACGCATTAAACCTAATGAAACTAATTAATAAAGTTTATTAAATATGAAAGATAAGGTATTTGTAACTTCTAGATCTTTTTCTCAAAATAAATTTTTAAGAAAAAAACTATTATCAATTTACCCTAATAGTATTTTTAATGAAACAGGAAGAAAACTCAAAAATAGTGAGCTTATATCTTCAGCTATTGATTGTAATAAAATTATAGTTGCACTTGATAAAATTGATAAAAATGTGTTAGTAAATTTGCCTAAGCTTAAAGTCATAAGCAAGTACGGTGTAGGTCTAGATATGATCAATTTAAAAGATTTAGAAAAATTTAAAGTAAAACTAGGTTGGGAAAAAGGACAAAATTCAAGAGCTGTTTCAGAATTAGTCATGGGTTATATTTTTTCTATATCTAGAAACCTATACTCTTATCAAAAATCTTTAAAACAGAATAATATATTTAAACAAATACCATCAGAGGAGATTACTAATAAAAAAATAGGAATAATTGGGTGTGGTTCTATCGGATCTGATTTACTTAAATTATTAACTCCATTGAAATGTAAAATTTATATTAATGATATAAGAAAAATTAAAATTAATAATTCTAATCATATTCAATGTTCAATAAATGAACTTTTAAAAAATTCGGATATTGTAAGTATACACACACCTTTGACAAAAAAAACAATAAGTCTTATTAATGAAGATAATTTAAAATATTGTAAAAAAAATATTTTATTTATTAATTGCTCACGTGGTGGGATTATAAATGAAGATGCTATTTATAAATTTTTAAAAATTAATAAAATTGCAAATGCTGCTTTTGATGTCTTTCAAAATGAACCTCCTATGAACAACAAGTTGTTAAAGCTAGAAAATTTTTATTGCACCCCACATATAGGTGGTTCAACAAATGAGTCAATTATCAACATGGGTCTTACTGCTATAAGAGGTTTAGATAATTTTGTTAGTTTTAGAAGATTATACAAATATGGTTATGAATAAAACATTATAAAGGTAAATTAATTGATCAGAAAACAATATCTTTTTAATTCAAAACAACTAAAAATTTCAAGTAAATTAAATAATTTATTATCTCAAGAAAATAATCTTATCGATAGAAATTGTATTATTTGTAATAGTTACAATTACCAACATATATCTAATACAGATAGATATGGTATTAAATATTTTACTGGTATTTGTAAAGATTGTGGACTCATGCAACAATACAAATACCCAAATAATGATTTTGTGAATATGTTTTATGAAAAATATTATAATGATCTATATTCATTCTTTAAAAGCCCGGAAGATAGATTTAATAGTAGATTTAAATCAGCACAATATAAATATGATATTATTAAAAAATATTTAAAAAATAATATTAAAAACTCAGTCCTTGAAATTGGTTGTGGTTCAGGGGGTATACTCTCATTTTTTCAAACTAAGAACTATGAAGTATATGGACTTGACTACCAAAATGATCATTTAGATTATGCTAAGAAAAAAAATATAACAACATTTTCAAATTATAAAAAAATTAACAGAAAATTTGACTTAATTATTCTTTCGCATGTCCTTGAGCACTTAGTTTCAGTAGATGATGTTTTAGCAAAATGTAAAAATTTACTAAATGATAAAGGTATTATTTATATAGAAGTCCCCTCGCTCGAAAGTATATCTGAACATTATCACTATGAAATTAAAAACTTTTTACACATAGCACATGTTACACATTTTACAAAAAAAACATTTATGAATCTTATTAATTTAAAAGGTTTTAAAATAAAATATATAAATAGTAAAATTCATGCAGTTATTGAACCATATAATTCTGAAAATCGAATTATTAATAATTATAATGACACAAAAAAGATTTTAAGAAAAAATAAAATTTTAAAGCTTATATTTCTTCCTTTTTTAGATATATTTAAAATAATAAAAAAAATTATTAAAATATTAATATATAAATAGTTTATGAATATTTATTTTTTTTTAGACCATTACGACTCAAGTTCTTCAATAGATATTTTTAATTTTCCTCCAAATTCAAAATTTTGCAAAGATGTACTTAAAGATATTTATCCTTACGCTTTTTATTCTAATGGAGAAGAATGGATATATTTTGAGCTAGATAAGATCAAAAAAAATGAATCGCGTATTATAAAAAAAAATGATCTACCAAAAGAAACAAGGAATGAGTCAGTTTTTGTATCGTTTTCATTCAAAACTAATGAATTCAATAAAAGTCTTGAAAATCAAAATTACATGAATTCATCTCCTCAGTGGAGATCAAATACAAAAATCTTTAATAATTATACATCTACTTCCTATCAAGGTGAATATCCAGCTAGTATCTTATCAAAAAATATTAGCCTAGTAAGCTGCAGTCCTATGATACAAAGTGATTTTGAAACATATTTTTATATGATCAATTTAACTGATAATCCAAAAAAAATAAAATTTTATGTAAGTGTAATGAACACAGAATTTAAAAAAATAGCTCAGCTCCAATGTTTTACAAATACTATTAATATTTTTGATTTAAATAAACTTGATTATAAATTTACTGATAATTTTTATGTTTTTAAATCAGATAAATTTGGAGGAGTTCCTTTATATTTTACAAAATCTCCTGACAAAAAAAGAATGGGTATTGAGCATACCCATCCTCCTCTTGAGTATATTTTTTCTGGAGATAGAAGTCATTTTCAAAAACTAAAGAAAAAACATTGGCTTGATGAAAAAATTAATTAAGCATCTAATTTCTAAAGATATTCTCCTCTTTTTAAGAAATAATTTAAATTTACGACCTTTGGGATACTCTTACTTAAAAAAAAATATAATATCTATTAGTGATTTTTTTTTTTGGAATACACAAAATAAATTTGACACAAAAATAAATATTACAAATTTAGCATCACAGGTATTGCCAAAGATTCATCAAGATTGTAATGTTATTTTTATTTTTTTTGACTCAAATGGAAATATTATTTTTAAAAATGAAATCAATTTAAAATATTTTCAATCCTATAGTTTTTTAGTTTCAAAATACTGTCCAAATAATTTTGGATCAGTGGCTATATTCCATAGTTTTAAAAATTATAAAGAGCTTAAAGATCACGGTTCATTTGTTACCGAAAAAGGATATGTAGGATATAATTATGATAATGGACCTTGGAGCTATGTACATGGTAATAACAGTTCATTATCTTTTTCTGCCGATATGAAAATTTTCCCTCTTCTCTCATCAACTCTACTAAAAACAAACTCATATATACCCCAGGTTAGATTTGATGACTGTAATGAGTCATCATTAATCTTTAATAATCCTTTAGACAAAGATCTTCGAACAACTGTTAATCTATATGATAAAAATTGGGTAAAGTTAGATCATATTCACGAAATTACTAAGCCTAAAAATACAAAAATTTTACATCTAGGAGACTCAAAAAAAAGTTATGTAGAAATTAAATCTAATATGATTTTATTTAGACCAATGGTTTTAAAAAAATATCAAACCTATTTTGATATTTTTCATGGTTAATAATTTTTGTGCCAAATTTGATTATACGTATCTTCAAAGCCTTTATTTTCTTTAGCATATATAGATCTTTCTTTTTCCTCTAGCTCAAAACCACATTCTTTTAAAATGTTTGTTGAAAGATCGTGTTGCTCTTTAAAAGTATCATTAATCTCAACCAACACAGAAGTACAATTTTTACTTTCTAAAGTTCTTCTGGCACCCTGAAGAATTAAATGTTCAATTCCATCAACATCTATTTTTATAAGATTAGGCTTATCTTTTATGTAACCTCCAAAGACAAGCTCATCAAGTGAAAAGCCTAATTTTTTTATACTAAGTTTTTTGTCAATTAATTTACCTTCATAATTAAAGTTTACTCCAAAAGATGATAAAGCACCTCCCTCAATATTTGAAGTATAATTAAATTCCTCAAGTGAATTTACATTAGATAATGGGTTAGATATTAATGATATTAATTGATTACATCCGTTTATATTTATATTTTTTGTTATTTGCATTAAATTAAAAACAGATGGCTCAAAAGCGTAACTTTTACTACGATTTATTAATGAGTGATAAATCGAATATAGACCTATATTAGCACCTATATCGTACAAAACCATGTCTTTGCCATATTTTTCAATCCAGTTTATTGTCTCAGGTTCTTTTGAAAAAAAAGTAGATGCTCGAAATTCACATAATTGATTTGGAGTAAATATATAAAAATTTTTACCTTTGTGTTGAATTAAAAATTTTTTTTCTTTTGTGTAATTTGTAAGAGTATCAATTAAATAATAGTGAGATCTAAAACTAAAATGTTTTAAAACCCTAATGTAAGAGAATACTAATGCTAGTGGTATTTTTAAAAGTCTTTTTATCAATGATTTCATATTAGAAGTTAGTCGTATTAATTAATTATTATTTTACTTTATATATTTGATATAGTATATGCAGTAAAAAATTGAAACTTTTAAAAATCATATACAATTTCTTTTTCCATTTTGTTGGATTAAATTTAAAAATAGTATTTTCTTTATATAACTTTCCAAGATTTATTAAGGAAATTTTTATTTTTAAAAAAAAAGGTGGAAAAATTAATAATTATTTTCCTATATTGTATGATTACAATGATCATGCTGGAAATATAAAAAGTCATTATTTTCATCAAGATTTAAGAGTATCTTCTTTATTGTTTAAAGATAAACCATCCAGCCATATTGATGTTGGAAGTAGAATAGACGGTTTTATATCTAGTATATCAATTTTTATGGAAGTTAGTGTTTTAGATATTAGAAAGTTGGATATAAAAAAAAATAATATCAATTTTATTCAAGGCGATATAATGGATGAGAAATTTGATTTACATAAAAAATTTAAATCAGTTAGTTGTTTACACACTCTTGAGCATTTTGGTTTAGGAAGATACAGCGATGATATAAATCCACAAGGTTACCTAATTGGTTTTAAAAATCTATATAACTTGTTAGACAAAGGCGGAAAGTTGTATTTAAGCTTTCCAATATCATCAACAAGTAGAATAGAGTTTAATGCGCATAGAGTATTTCATTTTAAAGACATTTTTAATTGGATTACAAAATTAAATATTAGTGATTTAAAGTTAATTTCATTTGATTTAATTGATGATAATTCAAAATTATTAATAAATCAGGATTTAGATAATATTTTAAATCACATAAATTTTGGATGTGGAATATATACTTTTAAAAAATTACAATAAATGAAAAAGAAAGACCTTTATCTAATTATAAAAAAAATTAGAAAAAATGTTAATTCACCATATATTTACGCCAATTATTTTTTTGATTTAGATAACACAAATGAAATCTATAAAAATTACTTTTCAAAAAATACATCAATATTTTCTTATTTGAGAGTAATTTCAATTCTTTTCATAAATATTTTTTTATACATAATTGCAGTTTTATTAAAATCAAAGAAATCTTATTTCAAAACTAACTTTTTTAAAAAAAATAAGAATATCATTATAGGTCACAAAATTAATAATCTTCATAATAATGATTTTTATTTTTATAAATTAATTAATTATTTTCAATCGAAATCAATAAAATACTCACTTTATCAAATTGACCATACTAATAAAAAAAATTCGAATATAAATTTGATTAATTACTATATGAGCTTAAATAATGAAATTATTTTATTTTTGAGAATCTACATATCAATAATCGAATTATTAAAATTTTTAAAAAAAAATTTAAATTCAAATAATAAAAAATTTTATTTGATACTTATTATATTGTCATTTCATTTATCAAATAAAACTGCGCATAATCTTAGAATACCAACTCAAATTAAAAATATACTTAAAAACTATAACAAAAATAGTAATATTTTTGTGACATTTGAGGGAATTCATTGGGAAAGGGTTTTATTTGGAATTTTATTTGATCATAATAAAAATTATAAAAAAAAATTAAAACTTTTTGCTGTACAACATTCATATATTCCAAAAAATAAAAAAAACTTTTTTGATTTTTTAAACACAAAATTTAATCCCAGTAATCTTTTGACTAGTGGTACAATTTTAAAAAATAAATTAGATGGAAAATTTTCCAATACGTATAATATCGGGTCCACAAAAAAACAAACAATTAAATATACAAAAAGATTTAAAAACTCAGATCTGATAATTTTTTTGCCAAGTTCGAATAAAGATGAAATCAAATATTTATTAAAATTAATACTTAAATTTCATGATCGTTTTCCGTATTACAATTACATTTGGAGGGGGCACCCTTTTGATAACAATAATCTAAAAAATCTGTTTAAAGATTATCCAAAAATTGAATTATCTAGTAACGATCTTGATTATGATCTGAGAAGAAGTAAATTAGCATTTTATACAATATCCTCTTCGATAATTAATGCTGTTTGTTGTGGGGTTCGCCCTATTTATGTTGAAAATAAAAGTTTTGATACTGATCCTCTTGAAGAATTAAGCAACCCTTGGAAGTGTAAAGTGAAGAATTTTCCAAATTTAAACAATTTTTTTAAATTTGATAATAATTTAAAACTGAAAAGTTTTATGGAAAATTCATCAAGTTATTATAGAAATTACTTTGAAGAATTCAAAATTAACAAGATTTATAAATTATTATATGAAAAAATATAAACGTTTCTATAAAAATAAAACTGTCATAGTCACTGGACACACAGGATTTAAGGGATCATGGCTTTGTCTAGTTCTCTGGTTATTTGGAGCAAAAATTATAGGTATTAGTTCTTATAATTTAGGCATAAAATCAAATTATAAAATTCTAAAAATAGGTTCAAAAATAAATAAAGAATTTAAAATTGATATCAATAATTTTAATAAACTGAAAAATATCTTTATCAAGACTAAACCAGATATAATTTTTCACTTAGCAGCCCAATCATTAGTTAGTAAATCTGTTGTTAACCCTCTTGAAACATTTAATACTAACATAATTGGAACTATTAATGTTTTAGAGTCCCTTCGTTATATTAAAAAAAAATGCTCTGCTGTGATTGTAACAAGTGATAAGTGTTACCTAAACAAAGAGATTATTAGAGGTTATAATGAGAATGACATTTTGGGGGGCATTGATCCTTATAGTGCAAGTAAAGCATGTGCAGAAATCAATTTTAAGTCATATTTCAACACGTATTTTAAAAAAAATAAGTTAATTTCTGTAGCTACGGCAAGGGCAGGAAATGTTATTGGAGGTGGTGATTTTTCCTCAAATAGAATATTGCCGGATATCATAAAATCTTTGATAAATAAGAAAACTTTAAAAATAAGAAACCCAAAGTCTACAAGACCTTGGCAACATGTTTTAGAACCTTTAAGAGGGTATATGGATTTATCAATTAATCTCTATAACAATTCTGAAAATTCTGGTGAAAGTTTTAATTTTGGGCCAAATAAAAAAGAAAATTTTACTGTAATGAATGTTGTAAATTTTATAAGAAAAATCACTCCTGCTTTGAAAATTCGTATTGATAGAAGTGCCCCCTCATTTAAAGAGTCCGGACTACTTAAACTTGACTGCAAAAAAGCAAAAAACTCTCTTGGTTGGTATCCATATTTAAGTACAAAACAAAGTATAGATTTTACTATGGAATGGTATCTTGCTTATTTAAGTAAAATTAATATAAAAGAAATTACTCTAAAACAAATAGTTAGGTACTTTGAACAAAAAAATCATAAATAATTTCTTCAGAGTAATATCTCTAAATGAAATAAAAGCTAACAATACAAGTATTATTAAGATTTTAGAAAAAAATAATAAAAATTTTTTTGGTTTCGGTGAGATATATAGTTCAAATTTTAATAAAGATATTATTAGAGCTTGGAAAAAACACACAAAAATGTTCTGTAATATTTTAGTAATAAAAGGATCAGTAAAATTTGTATTTTTTGATAATAAATTTTTTCTTTCAAAAGAAATTATTCTAAATGAAACCAGTAAAAAAATTTTATTAATTAAGCCAAATATATGGTTTGGATTTAAAGGTCTATCAGAAAATAATAGTATAATTAATATTTCAAACATCTTACACGAAGAAAATGAAATCATTAGAAAAAAATATAATGGCGAATACCCAAAATTTTAAACTACCTGTTGTTATATTAGCAGGTGGTAAGGGTTCTAGAATTTTAGAGTACACAAAGGCCATACCTAAACCACTAATCAAGGTAAATAAAGTCCCTATTTTGATAAGAATAATCGAACACTATATTTCTTATGGTTTCAAAGACTTTGTAATAGCCACTGGCTATTTACACAATGTTATAGAAAAATATTTTTCAAAAAAATTTAAAAAAAATAATTATCAATATATTTATTCTCAAGATGTCAGGGTGAAGTTAGTTTTTACTGGTTTAAAGACTATGACTGGGGGAAGGGTTTTGAGGTTAGAAAAATATCTTACTAAAAAAAATAATTTGTTTTGTTTGACATATGGTGATGGTGTTTCAAATATTAATTTACACAAATTAGTCAATTTTCATATAAGACATAAGAAGATAGCTACATTAACTTCAGTGAGGCCACCTGCTAGGTTTGGTTATGTAAAAATAAAAAAAGACCAAGTTTTAACATTTGGTGAAAAGAAAAGTGTAGACTCAGGTTGGATTAATGGAGGATTTTTTATTTTTAATAATAAAATATTTAAATTTATTAAAAATGACTCAATTTTTTTAGAGAAAGAGCCACTAGAAAATCTTGCTTCTAGAAAAGAACTCATGGCCTTTAAACATTTTGGTTTTTGGCAATGTATGGATACACTAAGAGATAAAGTTTTTTTAGATGAGCACTATAAAAAAAACAAATAAAAAAAAAATACTCGTATTGGGTAATGGTTTTTTATCTCAATCATTATTAAACCACTTTAATAAGAAAAAAAATTTTCAGATAGTTTGTGTTCTTAAAAAACAAAATAAAAATATTAAAAAAATAAGTAACGTCAGATATATAAATATTTCAAATCAAAAAGAGATTAAATCAATAAAAAAAATAAATATTATAATTAACGCACTGGGTAATATTGATCATAATAAATTTAATACAATTTCTGACATTAAAATGTTTAAGCAGCATTTTTATATCCCAAAAAAAGTTCTCGATCTTGTAGAAAAAAACACAAAAACACTATTTATACAAATAGGTTCTATTGATGAAATTAATCAAATAAAAAAAGACAAATACTTTACAACTCCTTATGCTCTTTATAAGTATTATTTTAGCAAATATCTTTTAACTTTAGATGCTAATAATGTCATAAATTCTAAGATCGTTTACGTAAATTCAGTTTTTGGAAATCATCAAAAAAAAAATAGATTTATACCTAGCGTTATTCATAATTATATAAAAAACAAAAAATTTCATTCAAATTTTCCTAAAACAAAAAGAAATTTTATCTCATCATCTGAGTTTGCCTCTTCAATTGAAAAAATAATAAATAAACCAAGTAACTTTAAGAATAATATAATAATTAAGTCAAAATATGATTATAAGATAGAGGATATAGTTAAATATATTTATATTAAAAATAAAAATAAATATAAGATAAATAAGTACATTTCAAAAAATATTTTAAAAAATAATTTTGATAATCTTATAGTAAAAGGAAATTCATCTTTTGAGTCGAATATAATAAATACAATTGATTTTTACATAAATGAATAAATTAACTGTACTAATGAATTGTAAAAATGGTGGAAAATTTTTAAAAGAATCCCTACAGTCAATTATTGACCAAACTTACACAGAATGGGAACTTTTTTTTTTTGATAACAATTCTAGCGATCAGTCCAAGGAAATTTTTAAAAGTTTTCAAGACCCTAGACTCAAATATTATTATTTTGATAAAAGTCTAAGACTAGGTGAAGCTAGAAATAAAGCGTGGAAAGAAATAAGTTCTGAGTATGTCGCTATATGCGACGTAGATGACACTTTTTTAAATAATAGATTTGAAGAACAAATTAAATTTATGAATTTTAATAGTAAATGTGGTGTTGTTGGCTCAAACGTTTTTCTTATAGACAGTAAGTCTAATAAGTTTAGTGAGTTAAAATATAATCAAGACGGTAAAACATTAAAAAAAAAAATACAATATCAACATGTATTTAACAGTGCTACTTTATTTTTCAGAAAAAATGCTGTTGATCAAGTCGGTGGATATAATGCATCATATGAAATGGTTAATGATTACGATTTATTATTTAGATTATCTAAAAAATTTGAGCTGGCTAATATAGATAAAACTCTTGTTTGTAATAGACAGCATGAAAGTAATTTGTCTTTCCAAAAAATTGTAAAAGGTCAAATTGAATTGTTAAAATTACAATTCAGTATTTTAAAAAATGTTAAAAGTTTTGAAATTAAATTTAAACTTTATAAAAATATTTTTATCACTGCTTTAAGGGTGATTTATCACTTCTTCAAAAAAAAAATATTAAACTAGATAATGAATATTATAAATTTTAATGGTGGATTAGGTAATCAATTATTTCAGTACTCATTTGGAATGGCTATTAAGTATGAATTTGGTCATGACGTAAAATTTTGTGATCGGTTTATAAATAAAAAACAAATAAAGATACAAGATATTTTCAATGTTGATTATAAATTAGCAAACTCAAATGACTATTCCAGAATAATCGGAAATTTATTAAAAAATGAATATTTAAGGAGCTATTTTTTAAGGATAATTAGAAAATCAGGCGTTAGAGAATTTAAAAACTTTATTATTGAAAATTACAATCACCCCTTTTCATCTTTACCATCTTTGAATAATAAATATTTTTATGGTTATTGGCAAAATTTTGAATTTTTTTTCAAACATCTTAACTCTATTAAAAATAACTTAAAATTCAAAAATGAAAATAATTTAGATTATTTATTTAAAGATTTAAAAAGTAGTTATACCGATACTGTGTGTCTGCATTTAAGACTTGGTGATTATAAATCCTATAAAAATAAAAAAGTTTATTCAGATATACCTGAGAATTATTATCATAATGCAATAAATAAGTTTGAAAAAAAATTAAAAAAGCCAATATTTATAGTATTTTCTGATCAAATTGAGTTAGTTGATAAAACGCTTATAAATAAAAACAATGTTATTACTGCATCTAGTTTTAATCTTGGTGCAAAAAGCGATTTTTATCTAATGTCCCTATGTGATGCTTTTATTTTTTCTAATAGTACCTTTTCTCTATGGGCAGCATATATTTCTAACAAAAAAAGGCTATTTGTAACAAGACCCTTGAGATGGTTTAAAAATGACGTTATTCAAAATGCTAATAAATATTACTTAGACACTTGGATATATCTATAAAATTTTTACTCAAATATTAAATATATTTTTAACTTTATTTTTTATTCCAAATTTTTCTAAAATTTGTCCAGTGGTTTTTCTTAATAAAGAATAAAAATTTATTCTTTTATCGCCAATTCTTTTTTTTTCTTTAAGAGCTGTCTTGTATAGTAATTCATTTACTTTTAAATCATTATTATTATTGTTTTTAATTACATACCAACTCGGGTAACTACTGTATTCGTTATCTTTAGATATTTGAGTTAAGTTCAAATTACAATTTAATTGTTTACAAAGATCATTAACTGCCCAGACAACTAAAGGCCAGTCATCGTGATAATCATCACCAGCTAAAATACCTCCAACTTTAAGTTTTTGGAACCAATCGATAATTGTTTTCCCCCCCTCCTCACCAGTATGTGCGAAACCGTCTACATATATAAAATCAAAATAGTCATCATCAAATAGTGACAAGGCTTCTGAAAAATCCATTTTTAATAAATTTGTAGAAAAATTTGTAAAATTAGTATTTTTAAGTGCTTTTTTATATTCATTAATATCATGAATACCTTCGTAACTATCTACACCAAAATATTTAGAAAATTTTCCTGAGTTTACCATTTTTTTAGAAAAAGATCCGTTAGCCACTCCAAGTTCTATTCCAATATTATTATTTTTTTTTAATTCGTAAAAAATATCAAATCTATTGATGTTTTTTTTTAATACTTTATCAATCTTTGGAGTATTTTTTTTTGATAAATTTATTACAGTTGCACTATTTATCATATTAAAACAAATTAAATCAGACTTAACATTTATTATAAATATAAAATTTTATATTTTTAAACTTTAGTATTAGTATAATATTTACTTATGGCATTTTTTAGGAAAATTGCATATTTCATTATAAAAAAATTAAATTTAATTAGAGGAAAAATTCATTTAAACGATAGGTCTGGCGGATTATACAGAGCCTGGGGATATATTTTTTCCAACCATATTGAGGGAGATTATGTTGAATTTGGCGTTTATAAAGGTGAAAGTGCTGTATCATCTCTTGAGTCTTATTCAGAATTTTATAATTGGTTACAATCACAAAAGTTTGATAATGAAAATTGGAGAAGAGAGCTATCTGAGTCTTCTCCGTTAAACCAAAAACCTTTTTTTCATCTTTTAGATACATTTCAAGGTATGCCACAAAATAATGAACACCCTTTAATTTTTAAGAAAGATAGTTTTTTAAGTGATTTTGAAAAAGTAAAAAAAAAAATATCTTTAAAAAATAATTTAAATATTATCATAAATTTTTATAAAGGAACTTTTAAAGAAAAAACACTTGAACTTCAACAATCTTTAAAAAATAAAAAAATTGCAATTTTGAATATTGATTGTGATTTAATGGAGTCTACTATAGATGCATTAAATGCTGTTCAATCAAATATTGATATTGGTACGATTATATTATTTGATGATTATAATCAATTTAAAGCACACAATGAAGAGGGACAAAGAAAAGCTTTTAGAGTTTTTCAAAATAATTCAAAATTTATCTTTGAAAAATTTTATTCTTATGGTTTTGTTGGACAGTCATTTTTAGTAGTTGGACAAAAATAAAGTATATAAAAAATGAAAAAAAAATATCTTATATGTGGAGCAGGTGGATTTATAGGAGGGCATGTAACAAAAGAACTTCTGTCATTAGGACATGAGATAACCTGTGTCGATATTAAACCTTTAGATTTATGGTTCCAATGTCATAACGATTCCAAGAACGTGAGCCTTGATTTAAAGCTTCTAAACAATTGTGAAAAAATCACCTTGGGTCAGGATTATGTAATTAACATGGCTTGTAATATGGGAGGTATTGGATTCATTGAATGGAATAAAGCTGAATGCATGATATCTGTTTTAATCAATACACATTTACTTATGGCCTGTGCAAAAAATAAAGTAAAAAAATATTTTTTTTCATCAAGTGCTTGTGCATACAATAAAGATCTTCAACAAAAAGGTTTTATAGATGGTCTAAAAGAGAGTGATGCTTATCCCGCAAACCCTGAGGATGGATACGGGTGGGAAAAACTTTTTAGTGAAAGAATGTGTAGGCATTTTTTTGAAGATTTTGGAATAGATACAAAAGTTGCAAGATACCATAACATATTTGGACCTCAGGGAACTTATGATGGAGGAAGGGAAAAATCTCCTGCAGCACTTTGTAGGAAAATTGCACTAGCAAAAATAAATCGAACCAATGATATTGAGGTATGGGGTGATGGTAATCAAACAAGATCTTATTTATTTATCGAGGACTGTGTCGAAGCAACACTGAAATTTTTTGATAGCAAATTCCAAGGACCAATAAATATTGGCAGTGAAGAGCAAGTTTCAATTAATCAAATGATTGAAATTATTGAAAATATTGCAAATTATAAAGTAAACAAAATATATAATACAGATATGCCAGTAGGCGTTAAAGGTCGATCAAGTAATAATCAAAAAATTATAGAGGAGTTAAATTGGAAACCAAACTATACACTTACACAAGGTTTAGAAAAAACATATCATTGGATTGAAGATATGATTAAAAACAAAAAAAATAATTCAAGTTTATTTACAATGTCTTAATGAGTTACAGTATATCTGTAGTTATCACAACTTATAACAGCACTAAATACATTACAAAAACAATTAATTCTGTTTTAGGACAGACACTCGTACCAAATGAAATTATAATAGTTGATGATAATAGTTCAGATCAAACAAATTTAGTAAATATTATTAAAGAAATTAAAGAAAAAAAATTTCAAAAAATTAATTTATTTTTAAACAAAAAAAATTATGGTCCTGGGTATAATAGAAATTTAGCATGGGATAATTGTAAAACTGATTTAATTGCTTTCTTAGATGATGATGATATTTGGTATAAAAAAAAATTAGAGCTACAATTAAAAATTTTCAAAAAAAACAAAAATACTCAACTTGTAGCTTCCAAAAAAAAAATGCTAAGGCATAAGAAATTCAAATTTAACTTTAGGTATAAAAACACTTCAATAATAACTTTTACAAGTTTAATTTTTAAAAATTTTATTCCAACTAGTTCTGTTATAGTTAGAGCTAATATTAATGAGAGATTTTTAAATCAATATTTTGCTGAAGATTACTATTTATGGCTCATAATTCTAAAAAAATTTAAATGTTGTTATTTTATAAATGACTTCCTTTGTGAGGAATTTCAAGTTTATAAGCAAAATAAACTATCTAATAATACTAAACTTTTAAATAAAGGTGTTCAAAACACACTTAATCTTTTTTACACAAGAAATTTATTTAATAATTTGCTGGTTTCTTTTGCAAAGCTTTACTACTATCTTAAGATGATTACTAAATCAGTCTTTTAATATATTTATGATACCTAAATCTAACTGGCCTGAATATGACTCTTTAATAAAAAAAAATATCCTTAATATTCTTAAAACTGGTAAGACAAATTATCTTAATGGGAAGGAAGGAATAAAATTTGAAAAAAATTTTTCTAAATTTTACAAAATAAAATTTGCCAATACGGTTGCAAATGCTTCTTTAGGTTTAGAATTATCTCTTGTATCTTTAAACTTGGACAAAGGTAGTGAAGTTATTGTAACTCCCAGAAGTTATTACTCATCTGTTTCTTGTATAATTAGAGCTGGTCTCAAACCAGTTTTTGCAGATATCGATCCTATATCTATGAACATAAGCCCTGTAAGTATAGAAAAAAATATAACAAAAAAAACAAAAGTAATATTATGTGTGCATCTGTATGGAATGCCATGCGATATGCTAAAAATAAAAAATATTTCTGAGAATTATAAATTGAAAATAATAGAAGATTGTTCTCAAGCACATGGTTCTAAAATTGGAAATAAATATGTTGGTTCTTTTGGTGATATTTCTGTTTATAGTTTTTGCCAGGATAAAATCTTGAGTACAGGTGGTGAAGGTGGAATGATCGCAACAAATAATAAAAATTTATATGAAAAAATTTGGTCGCTCAAAGACATCGGAAAAAATAGAAAAAAATATTTTAACATAAATTATTCATCTAATAATTTTCCTTATCTGCATGACTCAATTGGAACTAATGCAAGAATGACAGAAATACAATCATGTATAGGAAATTATCAACTTAATAAATTGAAAGACTATATAAAAATAAGAAATAAAAACGCCAACTTTTATTCTGAGAGATTAAAAAATTGTAAAGCATTAATTATTCCTAAACTTAATAAAAATATTACACATTCTTTTTATAGATATACAATAATATTAAATGATAAGTCTATTAAAAGATCTCTTTTAATGAAAAATCTAAAAAAAAGGAATATATCATGTTCTGTTGGTGGTTGCCCAACAATTTATAATGAAAAATATTTTAGAGAGAAATATCGAATTAAAAAAAATAATTTAGCAAATTCAGAATATCTCAAAGATAAGACTATTTCTTTTTTAGTTGATCAAACAATAACAAAAAAACAAATTTTTAAGGTTTGTGAAATTTTATTAGATGAGATTAAAAAACTAAACAATTTTAAGTAAAGTAATTTAAATATGGTCAATTAAAAGTTAATGAATAAAACAAAAAAAATATTATTTATTTCCTCCAGCCAACATTTTGTGGACATTTTTTTAAAAGATTTAATTATTTCTTTATCAGAAGAATTCAATGTAAGTTTAATTACAAACTTTGAAAATGAGTTAACTTATAAAAAGTATATTGAAACTATACACTTGCCTATTAAGAGAAAAACTTCAATGTTATCAGATCTACTTGTAAGTATAATTTTTATAGTAAAATTTTTCAAATTATTACCCGAGAGACTAATTTCAGTCACACCAAAATCATTAATATTTGGGATTATTGCTAAAATATTAAAACCAAATGTATACAGAATTCATATATATACAGGTTTTGCATGGACGAATATGAAAGGTATTAGAAAAAATTTTTTTATTTTGTTAGATAAAATAAATATTTTTTTTTCTGATAAAGTTTTATTTGATAGTCAAAATCAAATTGATTATTTAATAAATAAAAAATTTAATAGTAAAAAATTTCATCTCATAAGTAATGGTTCTATTAAAGGTGTTGATCTCAACACATTCTATAAGTTTAATTCATCACAAAAAAAATTATTATATGCTAAATATCGAATACCTGATAATTTTATGATTTTACTTTATATGGGTAGGATGGATCCAGATAAAGGTATTTATGAATTAATTGAAAGTTTTAAAATTGTAAGTAAGAGTTTAAATAATGTATTTTTAGTTTTAGTTGGTAAAGACGAGATGGAAATCACAAATTATTTATCTAAGTTAGATGAAAATATTAAAAATAAAATCTTATACCTTGACCATGTAAGTAAGCCAGAAGAAATCTATAATTTATCTGATATATATTGTTTACCAAGTAAAAGAGAGGGCTTTGGTATGGCAATTATTGAGTCTTGTGCTTGCCAAGTTCCTGTAATTGGTTCAAATATATTTGGCTTAAGATCCTCTGTTATTGATAATTACAATGGATTATTATTTAAAGTTGATGATGTTGAGGATTTAGCATTAAAGATAAAAAAACTTTTTAAAGACAGAAATTTACGTAAATTTTTGGGTAAAAATGGAAGAGAATTTGTGAAAAAAAATTTTAACAATAATGAAGTTTTGAACTCTTTCAAAAATCTTATAATAGAATAGGTATGTTTTTTTGGTTTAAAAGATTATTTGACTTTGTCTTGTCATTTTTTTTTTTAATAATTACATTTCCGTTAATTGTTATATTTTCACTCCTAATATTATGCCTAGATCGTCATAACCCATTTTTTATCCAAAAAAGATCTGGTTTAATGGGAAAACAGATTAAAATCTTTAAACTTCAAACTATGAAAACAGTTGACGGTATAAAAATAATTACTAATTTAGGAAAGTTTCTTAGAACATCTAAAATAGATGAATTACCTCAACTCATAAATGTATTAAAAAATGATATGTCACTTATTGGTCCCAGACCTCTTTATTTGGAATTTAACAATTTCTATAAAAATAAACACAAATTAAGAATCGCAATAAAGCCAGGTTTAACTGGCTTAGCTCAAGTAAAAGTGAAAGATAGCACAGATTGGCAAAAAAAATTTAATTTTGATGTAATTTATCAAAAAAGAGCTAATTTAAATCTCGATTGTTATATAATTTTTAAAACCTTTTTAATTATTTTTAATTCAATTTTTTTTAAAGAAAAAAGAGCTGTTGAAACAATCAATTACAAGGATAATTTTTTTAATAATTATAATAAATGATTGAAAACTTATTTAATAATAAAAACTTTAAATCAATAAGATTCTTATTAATTTTAATAAATGATATTTTTATTTTAAATATATCTTTATATTTATCATATTTCTTAAGAGTAGAATATTTTTTAGAATTTAATGATATTATAAATGTCTCAGTAATTTCAAGTTTTATATATTTAATATTATTTTTTATCTTTAATCTTTATAAACAATACTATAGATATTTTAGCTTTAGCTCAGGACAACTATACTTAAAAATATACATTCTTTTCGGATTATTTTTTGGTTTTTATGTTTTATATCAAAGTCAAAATTTTATACCAAGATCACTTATATTAATTTTTCCAACTTTTTTTTTCTTACTAATAATAATTAATAGATTTTTAGTAGCAAATTTATTTGAATTTTACACACAAAAGAAGAAAAAGGCGGTAGTTTTTGGATTTAATCCTACTAATATTAATGCATTATTATCTTATGCTAAAATTACATGTTTTGTAGATGATAAAAATATTAATACCAAAAGAATTATTAATGGCATAAAAATTTTATCCACTAAAGAATTTAATTTAAATTTTGATACTTATACATTTAATTTAATTTTAATTGAAAATGATGTTACATTTAATAAATCTAAATATTACATAAGGAAACATTTATTTGAACGTAAAATACTCGTTCAAAAAATCTCATCTAAGAAAAATGAAATAATAACAAGCTCTTATTTTGATTTTAATTATTTTTTTAATAGAAAAAATAAAATTTCCTCTCTAGGTGATACGTACAAAACTAAAGTGGTTTTGATAACTGGTGCAGGAGGTTCAATAGGTTCAAATATAGTTTTTCAGTTACTTCAGTCTAAATACAAAAAAATATTTCTTTTAGACAAATCTGAATACAATCTATATGAAATATCAAATAAAATTAGTAATAAAAAAAATATTATTTTCTTGTTAAAAAATTTCAATAATAAAAATGATATGGAGCAAATAATTATAAAAAATAAAATTGATATAATTTTTCATGCAGCCGCTTACAAACATGTACCTTTAATAGAATTGAATCCTTTTTCAGCAATAAAAAATAATTTTTTGGATACTTTTGAGCTTATGAAATTATCAAGCCGACTCAAGGTATCAAATTTTTGCCTTATTTCGTCTGATAAAGCTGTTAGACCCACAAATATAATGGGTGCCACAAAAAGATTATCTGAATTAGCGTTAGCATATCTTAATAACTTAAATGCCAATAGTACAAAATTTTGTTCAGTAAGATTTGGAAATGTAATAAATAGTTCTGGCTCTGTTAAACCATTATTTCAATATCAAATTGATAACAATCTTCCAATTACATTAACTCATAAAAAAATAATTAGATATTTTATGACTATAGAGGAAGCTGCAAATCTAGTTTTAAATACAATTAAAATTTCTAGTGGCGGTGAAGTTTTTTTACTAGACATGGGTAAATCTATAAAACTTTATGATCTCGCAAAATTGATGATTCAATTTTCTGGTAAGACACTGAAGCAAAACGGTATTGGTGATATAGATATTAAAATTATAGGTCTAAGAAAAGGTGAAAAATTATATGAAGAATTATTAATTGATCAAAAATCTAAAGAAACAAAAATAAATTCAATTTATCAATCTTTAGAGTCAAATATTAAAAAAAAGGAATTTCTTGAAATCTTATCTAATATACAAAATCATTATAACAACAATGATATATCTAAATTGAAAAAAGCTCTGAAAAATAAATTTATTAATTATTTACCTCTTAATGAAAAATAAATTTTTATATTATTTTAATACATTTTTTATCATTACCTTTTTCCCATCATTTGTAACAGGTGTTTTTTTTCCGAATTTATTTTGTGGGTTATTTATAATACTAAATTTATTTTTAAATTTAAAAAATTTAAAAACTCTTTTTTATAAATATCTAAAACCCTCCATTATTTTTCTGGTATTTTATTTATACATATTAATAAGCTCACTTTTGTCTAAGCATATTTTACATTCCTTGGAGTCGTCATTATTGTATTTTGCCTATTTGATATATGCTTTATCATTAATATTGTTATTTGATAAAAATATATTTTTTAGAAGATTATTTTTTGTATGTGGAATAATCACATGCTTTATTTTATCTATTGACTCATTATACGAACTTTTCAATGGAACCAATATAATTGGTTATTCATCCATCGATGGAAGATTAGCAAGTTTTTTTGGAGATAGATGGGTTTTGGGTCGATATTTAATATATATTTTTCCCATTTTAGTCGGTATTTATTTTTTAGAATTAGATTTTTTCAAGAGATATAAATTTTTTGTATTTACATCATTTATTTTGACTTCAATAACAATTATTTTTTCTGGTGAGAGAGCTGCATTTCTTATGTTTTTCTTATATTTATTTTTAATTTTTTTATTTACATTTAATAAAGTCTCTAAATTAAAGCTTATAATTTTCTTTTGTTTGATTGTATTTTTGTGTTTACTGCCTTTTTTATTTTCAGAGACATCTGCAAGACTCAAGGATAATGTAATGTTGTATCTTACCAGCTCAAATCTAGAATTAAATCAATACTTATCAATGTATATTACATCTTGGAAGATGTTTATTGATAATCCTATCCTAGGTATAGGTCCAAATAATTTTAGATATGTTTGTTCTGACTCACTGTATTATGTGTCTAAATGGAGTTGCAGCTCACATCCGCACAATACAACCTTACAGCTTTTATCAGAAATAGGTGTTCTGGGTCTAATTCCTGTAATGTCAGTATTTTTCTATTTTCTAATTAAATCAATGAAAATAGTAATTTTAAAAGATCTTACACAAGAAACTTTTGGATTATACTCATTACAATGTTCAATAATTATATATTTATTTCCAATCATGATAACAGGTAATTTTTTTCTAAGCTGGTATGGTTTTATATACTATTTGCCTATTTCTCTATTTATGATTTATTCAAATAAAATAAATTATTCTTGAAATTATGGATTTTATAAATTCTATACAAAACTTTTTTTATAAAATTTCATTTGGCTTTCAATTAAGCCAAATTTTTATTTTTTTTATTCTACTCTTAATAGCTATTCTTTTTAACACTATGATTGCAAATTTTTTTGTAAACAGGTTAAAAAATTTAGTAAGGAAAACTGGTAATACTATTGATGATAAACTCTATGAGGCTTTGATACCGCCATGTAAATTTTTACCAATTGTTTTAATCTTTTTTATTTTGTCTTTGAATTTTGATAAGGATACCAATTTAGGTTATTATTTTTTAAAAGTTAATAATTCATTTGCAACAATTTTTGTTTTTTGGTTTATGAACCGTTTACTTATACCCTTTTCAGTATTTTTTAAAAAATTAGAAAATAGTCTTTCAAAAGCTTTGGTAGATTGGATTATCAATGCATTAAAATATCTTATTATTTTTTTAGGAGTTGCCGCTTTATTGGAGACGTGGGGTATTAAAGTCGGACCAGTCATTGCTGGCCTTGGATTGCTTGGGGTGGCAGTGGCATTAGGTGCTCAGGATTTATTTAAAAACCTAATTTCTGGTATAATGATTTTAATGGAAAAAAGATTTGAAATTGGTGATGTAATAAAAGTACCCGGGCACACTGAGGGAGTAGTTGAGCAGATAGGTTTTAGATCAACATTAATCAGAAAATTTGACTCAACACCAATTACTATTCCAAATTACATTTTCGCAGAAGCGCCAATTTTAAATTACACTAATAGGAAATTTAGAAGAGTAAATTGGACAATAGGTCTTGAATATAATTCTTCTTTAGAACAAATAAAAAAATTAACTGAGTCTATTTCATCTTATTTAGTAAATAATGATAACTTTATGGTTAATGATGAATATAAGTCATTTGTAAGATTAGAAAAATTTAATGATAGCTCTATTGATATACTAGTAATATGTTTTACTTCGACAAAGGATTGGGATAAATATTTAGAGATTAAAGAAGAATTAGCAATGAATATCAAAAAAAGTGTCGAAAAAATTGGTTTAAATTTTGCCTTCCCAAGTCAATCAGTTTATATCGAAAAGAATAACAATTAATATAATTTTAATTTGAATTTAATACCTTTATTAATATATAAGTTGCTTTCTTAAAATGAAAAAACTTTTGCATATATCTGATTTAAAACAAAAAGATTTTGATGATATAATGCGATATTCAATAGAATTAAATACCACAAAAGAAAATTTACTTTCAAATAAAAATTTTGGTCTAATTTTTGAAAAAAATTCAACAAGAACTAGGTTGTCTTTTAAAGTGGGTATTAACCAGCTCAATGGAAATTATATTGATATTAGATTTGATGAATTGAATCTTAATAGGTTTGAATCCTACGAAGATACATTTGAGGTTATGTCATGTTATCTAGATTACCTTATTTTTAGAACAACTGATCATAATAAATTAGAATTAGCATATAATTTTTTTAAAAAACCTATTATAAATGCACTATCAGATAAATCTCATCCATGTCAGGCCATTTCGGATCTTTATACATTAAAAGAAAATTTTGGTACAATCAATGATCTAAACATTATTTGGATGGGTGATATGAACAATGTTCTATTTAGTTTAATAGAAGCTATATCTTTTACTAAAAATACCAAAGTTGATGTATTCACAGATAAAGAAATATATTTACAAAATAAAGATATTTTCAATCTAAATGAAAATACAAATTTCCATTTCGATATCGATGAAAGTATAATCTCAAGAGCAAATTGTGTTATGACTGATGTATTTACCTCTATGAATGATAAAGAAGATAAAGAAAACCTATTAAGTAAATTTCAAGTAAATAGCAAAATCATGTCTATGACTAATAAAAATTCAGTATTCATGCATTGTCTTCCTGCTAAAATTGGCTCTGAAGTAACCGAAGATGTTATTAAAGGGGAAAAGTCTATTGTGCTTACTCAAGCAAAAAATAGGCTTGTAGCTCAAAAAGGTATTCTTAAATGGTTAAACATTTAACCTTATTCTTTTCTATTTTATTAATTGGATGCGAGATGAATAGTGAGCAATTAATTAAATCTGAGAACATAAATTTTGAAAATATTAAATTTAATGCAGTATCAAAGGATTTAAAGTTCACAAATATTCAAGAGGGCCCAGAGGTAGAGACTACAAAAAAATTAGTGAAAGATTGGTTCGATAATAATGTAAAAATTGATGGCTTTGAGGGTAATCTGAGTATTAATGTGACCTCAATTGAAGTTAATAAAATCAAAAAAGATGAATACTACAGATTTGAAATAAATATAAGCATTGAATTTTTGGAAACCAATGAGTTACTAAATAAAAGAAAAATATATAAAATTAATTCTATAGAATATGGAGATATTGAGGGAAGTTTTTCAATAAAAGATACTGAAAACTTAAATATAAATATTATTTCAAATAGCCTAAAAAGTATTAATCAAAAAGTTTCAGTAATGTAATCAGTCCTTCCAGAATGATGGAAGAAGTAGAACTAATATTGTTAATAGCTCCAATCTACCTAAGAACATTGTTACAATTAGTATTATCTTTGAATAACTATCTAAAATTCCATAATTTCCCTCAGGTCCTATGATTGATCCTAGCCCTGGGCCAACATTAGATATTGTAGAAGCAGAAGCTGATATGCAAGTTAGAAAATCAAGTCCACTAAAAGATAATAACAATGCAGAGATAAAAAAAGTTAATATGTATAGAAAGAAAAAACTCATTACAGATTCATATGTAGTTTCATTAATTCTTCTCCCATTAAATCGACTAGCAATTATTGAATGCGGTTTAAGCATTTTTTTAAGGTGTAAATTTATATATTTGAATAATATTTGAAATCTAAAAACTTTTAAGCCACCAGTCGTTGATCCAGCACAACCACCGATGAACATAAGTATGAGAAATAAAACAGATGCATAATTGCCCCAATTTTCAAAATTTTCACTCACATAACCAGTCCCTGAAATTATAGAAATTGTATTAAATGATACTGCTATTAATTTACTTAAATAATTCCCATCAATAAAACTATTTGCAAAATAGAAAATAAGCACAATTGCTATGAATAAAATCAATATAAAAACTCTAACTTGATGATCTTTAAAAATAGCAAATAAATTTTTTTTCGAAGTCTGTACAATTACTAAAAAAGGAAGACTCCCAAGTATCATAAAAATTATTGCTATTAAAAGAATTTTATCATCATTAAAAAAAGCAAAAGAACTATCATAATTAGAAAAGCCACCAGTAGAAATTGTCGTAAAGCTGTGAGCTATAGCATCGAATGGCATCATTCCACATATATAGTATAGAAATATAAGAGTGACAGTTAGTATTGCATAAATAATAAATATCTTCTTTATTACAGATGATATTTTTGGAAGAGACTTATCATAAGGATCATCTCCCTCTAGGTGAAATAACTGCATTCCCCCAATCCTAAGAAAGGGCAGAATAAACAAAGCTATCACAACGATACCAATACCACCAAGCCACTGTAAAAATGCTCTCCACATTAAAATTCCTTTTGGCAGTGACTCTAAATTGCTAAGTGTAGTTGCGCCTGTTGTAGTCACACCACTCATAGACTCAAATAAGGCATCTACTATGCCTAAATTTACCTCCGTGTATAAAAAAGGCACTGCACATAAAAAAGTCAACAATAGCCATGACAAAACAGTAATTATAAATGCTTCTTTTAGAGATATTTTTAAATCAACATTTTTATTTGTTATGACTAGAGAACCCCCAACGATTAAATAAAGTAATATTGGAACAGCATATGATTGCCATGACTCACTCTTATAAATAATTTCAGTTATTAGAGGTATGAATAAAAAAAAACCAACGGCACATGTAACTGTCCCGCTTACCAGTGCTATAGGTTTAAGATTGAACATTTTGACGTTTTTTTAATGAACGTTTTTTTTATTATATGGGCTATCAAGAGAAAACGCAGGAATATCTATTTTTAGTTTTTCACCATTATCTTGAGAAACTAAATAAAAGCCCTGCATAATACCATTATTCGTTTTTAATGGGGTACCGCTTGTGTATTCAAATGACTCTCCAGGCTGAATTGTTGGAAATTCTCCCACAACTCCTTCACCTTGAACATTTATAATCTTACCATTTGCATCAATGATTAACCAATTTCTATGATTTAATTTGATCGAAGATTTTCCAGAATTTTTGATATTAACTTGGTATGCCCAAACGAAATGGCTTTCCTGAGGAGATGATTGATCGTCTAAAAAATAGGGTGTGACAGTTACTGTGACCCCATTAGTTGTTTTAGAGTACATGAAATTAATATACCCCATAAATGGGGTATAGAGAATTAAATTGATTAATTAAAAGAGACCTTGAATTAATCCTTTTTCATCTAACATTATTGAATTAGCACTAGGTACTTTAGGTAGACCTGGCATTGTCATAATTTGGCCTGTTACAACAACTATGAAACCCGCTCCAGCTGAAAGCCTTACCTCTCTTACTGGGACAGTAAATCCATTTGGAGCACCTCTTAAAGAGGGGTTTGTTGAAAAACTATATTGTGTTTTAGCAATACAAATAGGGAGGTTCCCATAACCACTTTCTTCAAATCCTTTAAGCTGATCACTGACAGATTTATCTATTACAATATCATCGGCTCTATAGATTTTTTGTGCAACAGAGCGAATTTTTTCCTCTAATGAAATGTTATCTTCATACATAAACTTAAAGTTATTTGGATCGCTCGACTCACAAATTTTGACTACTTCCTCAGCCAACTCTAAAGTTCCTTCACCACCATTTGCCCAGTGCGAACAGAGTATTGCTTTTACCCCCATTTTTTCACAACCATCTGAAATAACTTTACCCTCTGACTCTGTGTCAAGAGTGAAACTATTGATAGCTACTATTGGTTGAAGTCCAAAAGATTGGATATTTTCAATATGACGTTGTAAATTCTCGAATCCTTTTTCGACAGCAGCAACATTTTCATTGTTGAGGTCTGCTTTTTCCACACCTCCATGAGATTTTAATGCTCTCACAGTTGCCACAATAACTACTACGCTTGGTGTTAAGCCTGCTTTACGGCATTTAATATCTAAAAACTTTTCAGCACCTAAGTCAGCACCAAATCCAGCTTCGGTTACTACATAATCGGCAAGTTTTAAGCCAGCTTTAGTTGCAATTACTGTATTACAACCATGAGCAATGTTTGCAAAGGGACCTCCGTGAATAATCGCTGGATTATTTTCTAATGTTTGAACTAGATTTGGCATTAAAGCATTTTTTAATAAAACTGTCATTGGACCATCAGCTTTTACATCACGTGCATATATCGGAGATTTATCTCTTTTATATGCGATTATAATATCGCCAATTCTTTTTTGAAGATCGTTTATATCATTCGCTAGACAAAAAATAGCCATGATTTCACTTGCAACTGTTATGTCAAATTTATCTTCTCTAGGAAACCCATTTGAAACACCACCAAGATTGACATTCACTTTTCTTAGAGATCTATCACCTAAATCAACAACTCGACCCCAGGTAATTCTTCTTTGATCTATTTGTAACTCATTTCCCCAATAAATATGATTATCAATTAACGAAGATAATAAATTGTGAGCAGCAGTTATTGCATGAAAATCACCAGTGAAGTGAAGATTAATTTCTTCCATAGGCACAACCTGGGCATATCCGCCTCCAGCAGCTCCACCCTTCATGCCAAAACATGGACCAAGGCTAGGCTCTCTCAGGCAAACAATAGATTTTTTTCCAATTTTATTCAGGCCATCATTTAAGCCAACAGATGTAGTAGTTTTGCCTTCACCCGCAGGTGTCGGATTAATTGCAGTAACTAATATTAATTTTCCATCAGGGTTAGACTTACTTTTTTCAATAAAATCAAAATTTATTTTAGCTGCATCATGACCGTAAGGAATAAGATTTTCCTCAGGAATATCTACTTTAGCAGCAACGTCTCTAATGTGAATTTTTTTAGCAGCTCTCGCTATCTCTATATCTGACATCTAACTCTGGATCCTTTCCAAAAAAATCTGGTATACAATATACCAATAACTTTATAAATCTCTAAGTCTTTTAAGATAAAAACTCTAAAATTTCTGCTTTATTTTTTAGCCTATGTGTCGCATTAGAAAATTTATTAGATAAAAAAGTCATTGTTCAATAATAAATTTATAATAGTTTAAAAATGTTGAAAATATTAGTAATAGGGCTTGGTTATGTGGGTACTGCAAACGCTGTCCTATTATCACAACATAATGAAGTTACCTGCTTCGATTTAGATATCTCAAAATCAAATAACCTAATAAATGGTATTTCGCCTATAGAGGATAAAGATGTATCTGAATATTTATCTTCTAAAAAATTAAATTTAAAATCAGTAGAGAGCTTTCCTACTGAAATTGATAATTTTGACTTTGCGATCATAGCTACACCAACAAATTATGACATTGAGACAAATAAATTTAATACTGCCTCTATAGAACATTCATTAGAAAGTATTCAAAATTCTAAATCAAATCCAATTGTTATTATTCGATCTACAATTCCAGTTAGTTATGTGAACATAGTGCAAAAGAAATTCCCTGATCTTGAGATTATTTTTGTTCCTGAATTTTTAAGAGAGGGAAGAGCTTTAAAGGACAGTCTTTATCCTTCAAGAATTGTAATCGGTTCCCATTCTGAAAAAGGAAAAGAGTTTGCAAAATTATTAAAAGATGCATCTCTTGATAAAAATGTTCAAATAATTTATACAAATTCTACAGAAGCTGAGTCTTCAAAATTATTTTCTAATGCCTATTTAGCAATGCGAGTTACATTTTTCAATGAATTAGATTCATTTGCAATGTCAAGAAATTTAAATACAAAAGAAATTATTAAATCTGTAAGTCTAGATCCCAGGATAGGGGATTTTTATAATAATCCCTCATTTGGATACGGGGGATACTGTTTACCTAAAGATACAAAACAATTATTAGCAAATTTTGATAAAGTCCCACAAAAAATTATGGAGGCAATAATAGAATCTAATTCTATGCGTAAAGATTTTATTAGTTTAGAGATTGCAAAACTAAAACCCAAAACAGTTGGTGTATATAAATTAGTTATGAAAGAAGGCTCAGATAATATTAGAGAGTCAAGTATGCAAGGCATTATGAAAAGAGTTAAAGCTAAAGGTATAAGAGTAATAGTCTATGAACCTTTAATCAAAGATAAACAATTTTTCAATTCAGAGGTTTATCAAGATTTAGAATTATTCAAAAAAAATGCTGATTTAATTCTTTGTAATAGAAGCCATTCTGAATTAAGTGACGTCCAAGATAAGATCTTCACAAGAGATCTATTTAATCAAGATTAAGTCTAAGATTATTATTTTCTTAAATTTATGCAAAAAATACCTGAAATACATAGAATTTTTATATTTTAGTTTCACTCCAGATAAGTCTATACTGCCGATGCTTATATATATAAGGAGGAAACGATGACAAAAATTAAATCATTGTTTATATCTCTTGTTTTAACTTTAGGTGTTTCAACAGCTATCGCCGGTAGCCATGGAAGCACACTAGATTTAGTTAAAGAAAGAGGAAAGTTAATGTGTGGATCAAACACAGGTCTTGCGGGCTTTGGTGCTCCTAATGACGCTGGTGTTTGGGAAGGCATTGACGTGGACGTTTGTAGAGCTGTTGCAGCTGCTGTATTAGGTGATGCTTCAAAAGTTGAATACGTCCCATTAACATCAAAAGTACGTTTTACTGTTCTTCAATCAGGTGAAGTTGACATGCTTTCAAGAAACACTACATGGACTTTATCAAGAGACGTTGATCTTGGTTTAGAATTCGTTGGAGTGAACTATTATGATGGTCAAGGTTTTATGGTTAGAAAAGATCTTGGTGTATCAAGTGCTATGGAATTAGATGGTGCATCTGTTTGTATCCAAGTTGGTACTACAACAGAGATGAACCTTGCTGATTTCTTCAAAGCAAATGGTATGAGCTATGAGTCAGTCCCTGTTGAAACAAACTCTGAAGCAGATGCAGCTTATTTAGCTGGTAGATGTGATATCTACACAACTGACGCATCAGGTTTATATGCAAGTAGAGCTGGTTACCCAGATCCATCAGCACATATGGTTTTACCAGAAATTATTTCTAAAGAACCATTAGGTCCTTCAGTTCGTCACGGTGATAGTGAGTGGGCAGATATCGTAAGATGGTCTTTAAACGCTATGATCATTGGTGAAGAACTAGGTATTACTTCTGGTAATGTTGAAGAAATGAAGGGTTCTAAAAATCCTGAGGTTCTAAGACTTCTAGGTGTTGAAGCTGGTTATGGTGCAATGCTTGGTCTTTCTGATGATTGGGCTGCCAACATTTTGACCCAAGTTGGTAACTATTCAGAAAGCTTTGAAAAACATATTGGTCCAAATACACCAATTAATATTCAAAGAGGCTTAAATGCACTTTATAAAGATGGTGGTATCTTATACGCACCTCCATTTAGATAAAAAACATAGGGTATGGGCATCTTGCCCATACCCTTTACTTTAGAAAGAATTCTTTTTTGTGATGCAGACTAGTTTTATAAGAAAAATTATTTTTGATGAAAAATCTAGAGCATTACTCATTCAAACCCTGGTTATCGGTCTATTTGCTGTTTTTATTTATCTTATAGCTCAACAAACATCATATAATTTAGAAAAAAGAGGAATTAGCACTGGTTTTGATTTTTTAAACATAGCTGCAGGCTATGATATCAGTATCAGATTAATTCCTTTTAGCAGTGAAGACACTCACCTTAGAGCTTATTTTGTAGGATTACTTAATACTCTTATGATTGCTGTATGTGGTTGCATACTGGCAACGATCTTAGGGTTTTTAGTTGGTATAATTAGATTATCTAGTAATTGGTTGTTTAGAAACATCGCTTATGTTTACGTCGAATTTACAAGAAACGTGCCAGTTCTTCTCCAAATAATTTTGTATTATAGCATTTTACTAAATCTACCTAAAATCAAACAAGCCTTTGTTATTTTTGATACATTTTATTTAACTAACAGAGGTTTATTTTCACCTTCCCCTATTTTCAAAGAAGGTTTCTCTTTAGTTTTTTGGAGTTTTATTTTTGCAATAGTTTTTTCAATTTTACTAAAAAGATTTTTAAAGAAAAAACAAGAACAAACTGGAAAACAGTATCCAATTTTCTTTATAAACAGTGCGATTATAATTTTTACTCCAATTTTATTTTTTTACATTATGGGAATGCCATTAGAGTTTGACTCTCCTGTCTTAAAAGGTTTCAATTTTAAAGGTGGTATGGTAATTCGTCCTGAATTTTTGGGAATGCTTTTTGGTTTATCAATTTACACTGCAGCATTTATTTCTGAAACAGTAAGGTCTGGTATCATCTCAGTATCAAAGGGGCAAAGAGAGGCTTCACAAGCACTGGGCTTGAAGAGTAGTTTTGTGATGAGGTTGATTGTTATTCCCCAAGCTTTAAGGGTTATAATTCCACCTTTAACTTCTCAATATCTTAACTTAACTAAAAATTCATCACTCGGGATTGCAATCGGTTATGCAGATTTAGTTCATGGTTTTGGTGGAATATCTTTAAACCAAACTGGTAGAGCAATTGAGATTATGCTTATAGTTATGTTAACTTATCTCTCTATCAGTCTGACAATCTCTCTATTTATGAATATCTATAATAAGTCAGTTCAATTCAAGGGTAACGCATGAGTGTGATTACACAAAATTTATCAAGAAATAAATACTTTAATTGGACCGTAAAAAACTTGTTCTCATCATGGGTCAATACAATAATGACGATTATTGCAATTATATTTGTATATGAAATTGGTTCATTTTTTTTAAATTGGTCAATATTTAGTGCAGATTTTAGGACTAATTTTCAAGGTGAACTTATCACTGATAGAATTTTGTGCTCTAAAAATATAGTTCCTGGTGAATATGGAGCTTGCTGGGCAATTATTTATGTTCGGTGGGACCAATTTATGTATGGTCTATATCCAGTTGAAGAAACTTGGAGAGTTAATTTAACTTACGCACTTCTCCCTTTTGCTATTATAGGTATTCTTTTTGATAAATTGCCATTTAGAAAAATATTCATTTATTTTACTTTCATTTTTCCTTTCATTGCATATTTCTTGCTTTACGGAGGACCGGGCCTAAGCACTGTTGGTACAAATAAATGGGGAGGGTTGCTGGTAACACTTTTTTTAGGAGTCACTGGTATAGGTCTTGCTTTTCCACTAAGTATACTCCTTGCTCTTGGAAGAAGATCGAAAATGCCAATAATTAAATCATTATGTATTGTATTTATAGAATTTATTCGAGGTGTCCCACTCATCACATTACTTTTTACAGCAAATGTTATGCTACCTCTTTTTTTGCCAGACGGTGTTAATCCAGATAACCTCTTAAGAGCATTAGTAGCAGTCACTCTATTTCAATCAGCTTATATGGCTGAAGCTATCAGAGGAGGTTTACAAGCTATTCCTAAAGGCCATATTGAGGCGGCAGAGGCACTAGGGTTAACATATTGGCAGACAACTCGTAAGATAATCTTACCTCAAGCTTTAAAAATAGCCATTCCTCCCATAGTTAATACTTGTATTGGATTGTTTAAAGATACCTCATTAGTATTAATCATTGGTTTATTCGATTTATTAGGCATAGGTAGAGCTGCACTTGCAGATATGACTTGGACAAAACTTTATTATGAGGTTTATGTTTTCATTTCACTTGTATTTTTCATATTTTGCTTTGGTATGTCTCGCTATAGTTTATATTTAGAAAAGAAATTAAAAACGGACAACAGTTAAAATGGAACAAGTTATTCAATTAGAAAAAGTCAATAAGTGGTTTGATGATTTTCATGTACTCAAAGATATTGATTTAACAGTTACTAAAGGCCAAAGAATTGTTGTTTGTGGGCCTAGTGGATCAGGTAAATCTACTATGATTAGATGTATAAACAGATTAGAAGCTCATCAAAAAGGGCACATTGTAGTACATGGTACTGAGTTAACTAACGATTTAAAAAACATAGATATTATAAGAAAAAATGTGGGTATGGTTTTTCAACAGTTCAACCTTTTTCCTCATCTTTCTGTAATTGACAATATCTCACTTGCTCCAATTTGGGTTAAAAAAATGCCAAAAAAAGAGGCTGAAGAAATTGCTATGAATTATTTGGAAAAAGTCAAAATTCCTGAACAAGCCCATAAATTTCCGGGACAGTTGTCTGGAGGTCAACAGCAACGTGTTGCTATAGCTAGATCATTAGCTATGAACCCTGACATTATGTTGTTTGATGAACCAACATCAGCTTTAGACCCAGAGATGATCAAAGAGGTTTTGGATGTGATGATACAATTAGCGGAAGAGGGTATGACTATGTTAGTTGTTACGCATGAGATGGGATTTGCAAAAACTGTAGCTGATCAAATGATATTTATGGACGAGGGAAGAATTGTTGAACAAGCTACTCCAGATGAATTTTTCAATAATCCTAAAAGTGATCGAACCAAACTTTTTTTAAGTCAAATTCTTAATCATTAAAGTAATCTAAGATGAATGAAGTTGTTATGGCTTTATTATCTGGGTGGATAATATTTTATTTTGCTGTATTTTTGCCAGGACCTAACACGTTTTTTGTAGCATCTGTTGGTATTAGTGGACAGAAAAAACAAATTTGGGGTGCTGCAGTTGGCACTGCTATTGGTTCTTTTACTTGGTGCTTACTTGCTACAACAGGTATATCTTTTCTAATTTCAAATTTAATGGGTTGGGGTTTTATTGTTTTAAAGATCTTAGCTAGTCTTTATATGATTTATTTAGCATATCAAATTGGCAGCCAATACTTTAGCTCTGAAAATCAACTCATAAAACTATCTAATGAAAGAAATTTTTTAAACAGTATGAAGAAAGCAATAATTGTTGCTTATACCAATCCCAAAGCTTTCGCATTTTGGTCTGCTCTAGCAACTTTACAATTCAGCGAAAACCTAAATTTTAGTATCGCTCTAATTTTTGCTACAGGTAGTTTTTTTATTTCAGCAATGAATTATTCAATTATCGGCCACTTTTTTGGTATAAAAAAGTTTTCAAATTACTTCAATAGACCTAAAAATATTGTCAATTTAATATTTGCTGGACTTTTTATATTTGTAGCTATTGAAATTTGGGTGTTAGGCTAGGTAAAAAGCCCTAGATAGGGCTTTTTAAAATTTTCTAATAAATCTTCTATCTATTTCTTTTTGTCTTCTTTCAAGATCAATCATGTCGATAGCTTGAGATAAATATACCTCTTCTTTGTAAGACTTTGATTTTTGGTCATTTTTTCCATTAATAATTATTTTTCTAATAGATTTAAATAGATTGCTCATTAAGCAGCCTCTTTTAAGCTATTTGGAAATGACTGATTTCTTTGATACTCGGAGTAAGCCCATTGCCAATCAGAGCCATATTCAACCTTACAAAAATTTATAATACTGTCTTCTTTTTTAGTAAAAAAAGATAACCAGAATTTTAAAGATCTTTCTGTAAATCCAAAAATTTTATTCATAATTTTTTTTCCTTTCTTACATATATATAGTTTCAAAAAAAAGTTTTACTTTTGCTAAATATAGACAGCTGATGTCTATTTATTAGACTTAAAACAAATTCATTAAATATTTTTAATTTGCATGTAGTCTAAGTAACAAAAAAAATGATAAATTTATGACATGGATTATAAAATTTTTGATGGCCATAATGATGTATTATTTAGACTATTTTTAAAGAACAAACCTGACTCCTATCTTGATTTTATCGATGGAGATAATGAGGGACATTTAGATCTTCCTCGAATGAACCAAGCTAATTTTAAAGGAGGCTTATGCGCCATATATGTTCCTACCCCAGAGCAAGATATCTCTGACTCTGATAAGTTGGTCAACTATAAAGAAATGGAGCAAGATGAGTATTTATTACCACTTCCAAGACCCGTAGACGTAAACGATGCATTACCAGTCGTTTTAAATCAATTGTCTATCCTTTCAAAAATTGAAAGAAACTCAAAAAATAAAGTTAAGATTTGTTTATCTGGCAAGGATTTGGAAAACTCTTTTAAACATGATGACCAATTATCTGTAGTAATGCATATAGAGGGCGCAGAATGTATAGATAAAAATTTTTATAATCTCGAAACTTTATTTCGAGCTGGTCTTAGATCAATTGGGCCAGTTTGGTCAAGACCTACTATTTTTGCAGAGGGCGTTCCCTTTGCTTTTCCAACTTCACCAGATATTGGAGATGGTTTAACCGAAATAGGAATAGAACTAATAAAAAATTGTAATTCACTAAATATATTAATTGACACCTCTCATTTAAATGAAAAAGGCTTTTGGGATATAGCAAAATATTCAAATTCGCCCCTAGTAGCCACGCATAGCAATGCTCATCAGATTTGCCCACATTCTAGAAACCTTACAAATAAGCAATTAGATGCAATCAAAGAAACTCAAGGGATGGTTGGAGTTAATTTTGCCCCAGCTTTTTTAAGGAAAGATGGAAAAATGGTTTCTGATACAGATTTACAAATAATAGTTGATCATTTTAAGTACCTTATTGACTATTTGGGAGATGATAAAGTTGGATTTGGCTCAGATTTTGACGGCGCTATGATGCCTAAAGATCTAAATAGTGTTTTAGGTATGCGTAAATTAATCGATCTATTAATTTCACAGGGTTTTAATGAAAACTTAATGATTAAAATTTCACATTTAAATTGGATTAATCTTTTAAAAAGAGTTCTAAATTAATAAATATTCAATGAAGTGAAACTTTAGTATCAAAAAAATTCTGATATAATCTTTATATGGGACTTCACTTTGACTATAAATCAAAAGCTGGTGAAAGAGCTATGGAGAAAGAGCGTAAGCGTCAAGAAAAACTTGCCGCTAAAAAGGCTAAAAGAGAAGCAAAAAGAGAAGCAGAAGAGTTAGCCGAATTAGAGCGCCTTACAGACCCAAATGCTCCAGCTGAGGGAAATCAGGAACAGTAATCTGATTACCCTCAAATATATTAATTTTTTCGATCGCTAGTATCGACTCAGATTCTTTTTAACTTATAAATTTTTTGATCCTCTGTCATAGATCTGACTTGCATTTTATACCATTCCTTAAAATCATTTGATGTGTCATCATAAAACATCACTTTCTTTCGAATTAAGAAAATACCAATATCACTCTCTGGAATTCCAATAAAAGTCTGTCTTTCTGTGTGCATCACTTTTACACTTTCTTGCAAAGGTTCATGCTCACATAAATAATAACCATAATGCTCTCCCCAAACATATCTTATAATAGGAGTTGTTGCTTCAATCATCATCTGAACATATTTATCCTCATTTTTTAAAAAATTTTCCATACCTGGTACAGGTTGATGGATTTGAGCAAAACTAAGACCAATTTTTTCTTTAGGCACCCAAACAGAGGGAAATGAAACATGTAAAGCTATAAGTTTGTTACATCTATGAAAAATGGCTATATCCTCTTGAAGATTATAACCAAGTTCTACAAAGTTATTAAAGTTAGAGTTTTTAGATGGGTATTCTTTTTTTAATATAGAATTTAACTTCTCGCATACAGCTATATCAATTTCTTTTGTAAAATAATCATCAATAAAAATATTTTCCTTACATTTTTGTTTCAAACTTAAATATCTTTCTTCATGCTCATCATATTCAATAATTGGAAGGTCTTTTATTTTTTTTATTCCAGGAGCTACAGAGTAAATAGGTCCATATGGTTCCCAGTCGATCATTTTGTAAATAAAATCAATACTCCTATCAAAGTGATAGCAATAATAATAAGTTTTTTAAATAGGATTTCCGGTATTTGTTTATGTATAAAATAACCCAGCCAAACACTTAACATAACTAAAAGAGCTATTGGATAGTATATTTTCACTATTTCTAAATAGCTTCCTCCCAAAAACATAAAAAATATAGCTCTCAAAGAGTTTATAATAAAAAAATATCCGGCCATAGTTGATCGCAACTCTTGTTTTGAGGAGAAATAATCTTTATACCCCATTAATACAAATGGTCCTCCAATAGTATAAATTCCTTGAATAAATCCACCTAGAATTACAAAAAAATTTTTCAAGAATTGAGGAAACCTGATATCAGGAAAGAATAAGTTGAAACATCCATAAATAATTAAAATTATTGCAAATATTTTTATTAAAATATCTGATGCAAAATAACTGATAAAATATGTTCCAATTAATGCACCAGGAATTGTATAAATTAAAATTTTGACCAGATGATTTAAAGAGACATATTTGTATGATTGAATTAAAACAGCTAAACCGGAGGATAGCCCAACAATCATCGCAAGCTTTAACAAAGAATTAAAGTCAAAGAAAAATCCACTAATTCCCAAAAAGATTATCGTACCACCAAAACCAAAAATACTTTCAATGGCGTATGCAAAACAAGCTATTAATGCAATAGTTGAAAAATTTGGCATTTAATTCTATTTAACAATTTAGAATGTTTTATGTTAAAAGTAATCTATGTATTTAAAAGTAATATTTTCATTTATTGTAATCTTATTTCTTAAAACAAATTTATTGTATGCCCTTTCTCAAGATATTTCTTTAACAATCATGGTTCGTTCTACATTGGGAACAGAATATATTTTAGCTAAAAGTATTTGCAAAGTATTGGACAGGGAACTTGAAATATCTCATAGTTATGGTGGCTCTAACACGTTAGAATGCAATACACGCCTCGATGATAGCGTTGATGAAATAATTAAAAAAATTGAACAAAATCAATTTCAATATGCAATTATTAAAAAATCAGATTTACTCAATCGTCCCTCTAATTTATCGCTTCGTTCAATTTTAAATTTTCCCGCAGATAATGATTATGTTTTTATTTCAAACCAGAATGTAGATCCTAATGTGATTAAGGATATAAACTTTGGAATTATGAATCATTTGCTTGAGTTTCGCTATCTTCATAAATCTTTTTTTGAATTTTCGGAAAATAATTTAATTGTTAAAGAAAAAATACCATTACACTTAGGGACTTTAAAATTTAGTGATGAGTGGAGTAGTGGTAAAAGAAGAAGGTTTACAGAGGTAGACTAATTTTTACAAAACCATCAGTTACGACAAAAATAAATATTAAAGCAAAAAATACTCCACCAACAAAAACTTTCATTACACAAACTTACTAAATAGATTTTAGGTGTAAAGTATATAAACTGTGCAAAATTGTCATGAACGAGTTTATTTTTGGTTTTTCAACAGGTTTAAGTTTAATACTTGCTATAGGTGCACAAAATTTATTTGTTATAGAGCAAGGCATAAAAAAAAATAATATTTTTTTAGTAACTTCAATATGTGTAGTTGGTGATTTCTTATTGATTTTTTTTGGAATTTTCATATTTCACTTTATTAAAAATTTCATCAATGATCTAATCAATTTATTATTATCAATAGGGCTTGTCCTCTTTCTTCTAAATTTTATATGGTCGAAAATAAAAACATTTAAACATGATATTGTATTTTCACAAACACATACACAAACATCAAAGTCAAAAATAGCTCTTCAGACACTTGCTTTTACTTTTTTAAACCCACACGTCTACTCAGACACTGTTTTTATTTTAGGAAATTTATCAAAAAATTTTCTAACTATTTCTGACAAGATTTTATTTGGATTAGGTGCAAGTCTAGCGTCATTTATTTTTTTTTATTTTTTAGGCTATGGTGCTCAATCACTAAGATTATATTTTTTAAACAAACAAGTTTGGAAATTAGTTAATATAATAATAATTCTTTATTTGCTTATACTTACCTTATCAATTATTTTCTTGGAAATACTTTGATTATTAATTATTTATTTACAAATTATTTCATCAGCTGTCTGTAAGTTGCATAGTTGTTATGCAATCATAACACGAGTTTTTTTCTGAATATTATGTATAAGTTTATTAGGAGCAGTTTTAAAAGTTTCATTTAACTCCGTGTTGACATAGATACTTAGTTATTCCCTCCTAGTTATAACAAACTGCTCCATTAATAGTATGCCAAGCTTCACAACACTCTATCCTGCACTTTTGTTTCCAGCTATACCTTTAATGATGATATCTTTTGGCAATAGATATACTTCTCTTGCTTCATTAATCAGAAAGATCCATGACACAATAATTACAAATAGACCAACTAGCAATGTGGTTCAACATCACTTAGATCAAATTAAAGTACTTACAACCCGTTTAGCATTAGTAAGGTCAGTCCAAACCCTCTCTGGGATCAGCTTTTTGCTAAATTTAATATCTATTTTTTTTAGCTATATCAAGATTTATGACTTAGCCATAAACTTTTTTGGTTTAGGGATATTGATATTTTCAATAGCTATAGTGTTATTTATCTATGAAATACAATTATCTACAAAAGCTCTTAGTAAGCATTTGGAAGACCTGAAAGATTTTAGTTAATTTATTAAGATACTGGATTCTTTTTTAAATAAATATTTCATATGAAAAAATACAAACACTGAGCCTAGTAAATTTGTAAAAAATATAGCCCACCAAATACCAATTAGGCCTTTTTCAAGAGTCTCAGAAAATAAATAAATTACAAATGGGGGAAGAAATACCAATCTAATAAAAGTGTAGAACACATTTACAGAAGGTTTTCTTAAACCAGAAAGCACAGAATCACACCTATCAATAACTTGATATATAAAAGCCAAAAAAGCTACCATAAACAAGTAACTACCAGCAATAATTACCACTTCACTGTCTCTTGAAAAAAAACTAGCAATCCTTTCACCCGCAAATATAAGCACTAATGCTCCAAAAATCATCATTGTCATAGATAACCTTAATGAAATTAAAAAAGCTTCATAAATTCTATCAAAATTCTTCGAACCAAAATTTTGTCCTACCATACTTAATAAAGCACTACTAAATCCTATAGCAGGTAATAAAATAATCTGCTCAATTCTTAAAGCTATACCATAAGCTGCACTAGCTGAGGCACCATAACTTGTAACAAACTTTTGCATTATGAAGAAACCAACTGCAATCATGAACATATTCATACTAGAGGGTATAGATTGTCTTAGAATTCTTAATACGAATTTAGCTTCTAACCAAATATAATTGTAATTGAAATACTTAAACAAAGGACTGCGAATAGCATAATAGCTTAAAAAGAAAAAATGAAATAGTTGAGATATGACTGTTGCAAGAGCTATGCCGAGAGTTCCCAATGCAGGAAAAGGACCATAACCTAAAGATAAGAAAGGACTAAATATTAAATTAATAAAAAAGCTTATGATTAATGCATTTCTATTTTTTTTTGTATCTCCTTGTGCATATAAAAGAGAATTAACAACAAAAGAAACAATAAAAATTGGAGCACCAATTGAGAGTACTTTCATGTATCTTAGACCATTGTTAAGAAAAATACCTTCTGCCCCAAAATATAAAAATACAGGTCTAGATAATAGAAACGTTGTTAGCCCTATGGCTATTGAAATCAATAAAGTGATAAATAAAGCTTGAGTATGTATCTTAATTGCCTCATTAAATTTTTTTTTGCCAATAGCTATTGAAACAAGAGCTGTGGTGCCCTGTCCAAAACCTACAGCGAAGGCTAACAAAATAAAATACAAGGGGTAAGATATTGATAAGCCTGCAATAGCCTCTGTGCTTATGAGACCTGCGTAAAAAGTATCTACTACATTGTACAGAGTATAAAACAAAAGACCGGTTCCTGCTGGAACAGCCATGCCGATTAATTGTTTTTTTATATCCCCTTGGGTAAGATCCATAAAATTAAAAAGGTCTTACAACTACAAGTATTATAATTAAAATTAGAAGAACAGTAGGCACTTCATTGATTATTCTTAGATATTTTGAGGTATAGTCTCTAAAATTACTCTCTAGACTTTTTCTAATTTTACTTAAATACATATGAAATGCAGAGAGAATAAGAACTAATATAATTTTCAAAAAAAGCCATAATTCAAAACCTACATAATGGATAAGGGCTAAACCGAATACCCAAGTCAATATCATTGCTGGGTTCATTATAATTTTTAGCAATTTATATTCCATTTTTTGAAATACACTATTCATTTCAGGATTGGTTATGTTTTCTACATGATAAACAAAAAGTCTTGGTAAATAAAATAACCCAGCAAACCATGATACAAAAGATATGATATGTAATATTTTTAATAACTCATACATTTTGTTACCATTTAGCCTCTGGAGGCATTGACATTAATATAGCATCAATATTACCGCCGGTTTTTAATCCAAATAATGTCCCTCTATCATAAAGCAAATTAAATTCTACGTAACGAGATCTTTTTTTTGATAGAGCATCTAAGTCATCTTGATTAAAGTTAAAATCTTTTTTTCTTTTTGAGTTTTCAATTACAAAATTAATAAAGAATTGCCCAACATCTTTTATGAATGATAAATCCTTATCAAAGTCTGTATTGATATAATCAAAAAAAATCCCTCCTATACCTCTACTTTCTTTTCGATGCTCTAAATAAAAGTATTCATCACATTGTTTTTTAAATTTTTCATAATAAGTTGAATTATGTTGATCACATGTCTGTTGGAGACCTTGATGAAAATTATCTGTTTCTAATTTTTCAGGTATTGCAGGGGTTAAATCACAACCACCACCAAACCATTGTTTTCCTTTTGTGGTTATGTACCTAGTGTTAAAATGAGCTGCAGCAATTTTCGGGTTTTTCATGTGAGCTACGACTGAGATACCACTGGCCCAAAAGCTTGGATCCTCTTCGGTTCCCGGCATTGATTTTTTAAATTCTTCACTAAAATTACCATGCACTGTTGAAATATTTACTCCTACTTTTTCAAATATTTCTCCTCTTAGTAAGGACATCAAACCTCCACCACCACCAGGTCTTTGCCACTCTTTTTCTATAAATTCAGACCCATCAAGCTTTTGTATTGATCCAACGATTTGATTTCGAAGTTCTCGAAACCACTTTTCTGCTTTAGTTTGATGATTTTTTATTTGATCACTCATACCCACCCATGTAGTTCGTTTTCTATCAACGAAGTGAGTAGGAGTATATGATCTTCTCGATCATTTAGACAAGGAATATATCCAAATTCCTTTCCACCATTTTCCATGAATATTTCTCTATTTTCCTCGTTAAGTTCTTCTATTGTCTCGAGACAATCTGAGGAAAAAGCAGGACTAATAACATGAATGTGGTCTGTACCATTTTTTGCTAAGCTCTCTATAGTTTTATCTGTGTAAGGTTGAAGCCATTCTGCTGGTCCAAATCTAGATTGAAATGTGGTCATATAACTTTCCTCTGGTAAGCCCATGGTCTCTGCCACCAGCCTAGTAGTTTTTCTGCAAAAACAATGATACGGATCCCCTTTATCTAAATATTTTTTTGGAACACCATGATAGCTAAATATGATTTTTTTTGGTTTTGAATTTTTAGTCCAAAATTCTTCAATGCTATTTTTTAGAGCTTTAATATAAAGTTCATTTTCGTAATATCCTCCAATAAAACGAAGAGATGGTACCCAACGCCAACTTTTTAATTCTTCTGCAACAGCATCAAAAGTTGAGCCCGTTGTAGCCGCACAATATTGAGGGTATAAAGGTAAAATAATAATACGATCACAATTTTGATTTCTAAGATTATTTAAACCCTTAGAGATGCTAGGATTCCCATAACGCATTCCAATATCAAATACGATATTTTGATATTTCTTATTAATAAATTTTTTTATTTTCGATAATTGGTTTTTTGTGTGGAATAGAAGAGGTGAACCTTCCTCTGTCCAAACAGATTTGTAATTTTTAGCTGACTTCGCTGGTCGAGTATTTAAAACTATTCCATTGAGAATAGGCCACCAAATAGCTTTTGGTGTTTCTATGACACGTTCATCTGATAGAAATTGTTTTAGATAAGTCTTTAAAGATGACTTAGTTGGTTCATCTGGTGTTCCTAAATTTGTGATCAAAATACCTGTCTTAAGACCAGAGCCATGAACGTAGAGTTTATTACCTTTAAATGAAGCCATTGAAAAACATTACGATTTTTATGATAACTTAGTTCTTATCTTTTCTATGAATAAATGAACATTAGCCTCAGGAGTAGTTTTTTTTACACCGTGATCGAGGCTAGCAATCCAACCAGATCTATGAGATGACTCTCTCTGTAAGCATTTCTCAATATATTTATCAATATAATCAGAAAAGGATTTAGTGTCCTCCATAGCTAACAAATCATTTGAAAAATTCCCCTGTAAAGATAAATGTGTCTTTGGTAATTCAGTGAAAACCTCCAAATTAGTTCCTAAAACTGTAAGTTTTAAATTTTTTAAATTTTGTAATTTATTAAATTTAGTTTGAGAAATTTCTTTAGTGAAATATCCAATTTTATTTGGATAACTATTTGAAATTTTAACTAAAAAAGGAATAACGAATTCATCAAAATCTTTATCATTTAGTTTATTAGCTTCAGTATCAAATATCATTAACAAATCAATGTCATTTTGTAACTGAATTTGTATATTTTTTTGTATTAACATTTCTAAAACGGGTAGGGTTTGTTGAAATAGTGTTTGTGATACAGGATTATTCCTCGTTGCAAAATGGTATAAGGTTACAGGTCCACCAGTAAATCCAATTAAGGATTTATCATTCGATAGTTCATTTCTAATATGTTTAAGAGATATATTCTGAAAATCTATAAAACTTTCAAATTCATCAATATTAAATTCGGATATCATTTTTGAACTTAAATTTTTTTCAAATATTGGTCCAGGATTAAACTTCAAACTCATACCTAAATAATCTAAAGGAAAAAGAATATCACTAAACAATATTGCAGCATCAAAATCGAATTCAAAAATAGGTCCAAGAGTTACCTCACAAGCAAGCTCAGGCTCTTTACATAATTGTTCAAAAGAATATTTTTCTTTTAATTTTCTGTAATGCTGATGATATCGACCAGCCTGTCTCATAAACCAAATTGGAGGAATTTTTTGTTCAACTTTATTTAAGGCATTAAAAAAATTTTTGTTATAGGTATTTTGCAATATCTCTAGCTCCATAAGTAATAATAAAATCTGCTTGAGCTCTTTTGAGTACCGTTAAAGACTCTAGGAGCAAATCAACATAATTGCCAAATTTAGCTTTGCTGAGCATTTGTAGACTAGCATACTCACCACTTACTTGGTACGCACCCGTGGGAAGCAGTGTCTCCTTTTTTATATCCCTTATTAAATCTATTGAAGTCATTCCAGGCTTAACCATTAAATAATTTGCACCTTGAGCTGCATTACTAATTGAGCTTTTAATCGCCTTTACTTTGTCTTCAACAGGTAATTGATATGATGACCTATCAAATCCTTGTGGTGATGATTTTGCAACATCCCTAAAAGGGCCGTAGAAGTGACTTTTAAATTTTGTTGAGTAACTCATTATTTGAGAATTTGAAAAACCATTTTGAACAAATATTTTTCTCAAATATTTAGTCGTATTTTTCATCATGTCACTTGGTGCAATTATATCAGCTCCCGCCTCAAGATATGTATTTGCAGCTAATCCTAAAGAGTAATGTGTCTTATTAAGATCAATTGATTTTTTATGAGTAACTCCACAATGCCCATCAACAGTTATTGAGCATAAGCATGTATCTATAAGTAAAACAATATCTTTTCCAAAATAATTTTTAATTTTTCTTATAACTTCATAGTGAAAGCTAAAATCCTCCGGATGTTTTTGTTTTTTATTTGGAACAATAAAAAGAAGAAAATTATTGATACCTTTTTTTAAATCCTTTTCAATTTCCTTAATTATAGATGAAGATGACCAACTCTTATTATTACCTAATCCTTTTATTTCCTTAGAATTTTTTACCTTTTGATCCACAAATAAAGGTTGAATTAAAATTTTCTTTTTAAGAGATTTAGACTGATCAATAGGGAAATAATTTTTAATCATTTAAGTTCAAAATTTTTAAAATCATCATAAGTAAGATATACATTTAATTGATTTTTAGGAATAAATTTAGAAATTTGAATATACGTTTGACCAGGTCCACACGAATTACGCTTATTTAGTATTTCTGGTCTTAGTTGTATAGCTAATTTAAATGCAGAGAAGCTCATCCAATAAAAACTCTCCGCTACAAACAAATTATCAATCGTATTGTCATTAATCAAAGGGACTAAACTATAGTGTGATATAACAGGGAATTTTTTATTTAGCATATTTCCTTCATATGTAAGTTTATAAGTAGGCTTTTGATTATCTTTATAAAAATATTCAGTTTCTCGATAATTTTCACCAAAACTATCGAGAGAAGAATTTACAAGAATGCCCATTTTACTTATTTTTTTCCAAGAACTAACGCCAGAAGTTATAAGATTTGATACACTTTTCAAAGATTTAAAATCTTTAAATTCTGATCTTGTGACCAAAACATTTTTATTTTTTACTGTTTTATTAAATTCATGCAAATTTCTCTGAAACATTTGATATTTTGATAAGCTTGAAGGAAATATATTTTTCACTTTTTTAACTTTTATATTATTTAGATATTTTTTTTCTTTAAAATATTTTTTTGTTTGATTATCTTTCCCTTGTGCAAATAAGATTTTTTCATTTAGAATATTTTCAATAGTTACACCTACATCTAAATTGCAACCACCTCCCCATTTATATAAATATTTTCTCTCTCTTTGACAATCATCTAACGAGGGTAAATGATTAATTTTTTTCAATATTTTTTCTATTTTTCGATCATCTCTCCTATATTCCAAAGCAATACATCCTTGTGCTGCCGCACTAGGAAATTCAGAAATTGGTAAAATTATTTTCTCAAACTTTTTAAATTTCAATTTAAAATTTCTATAATCTTTTTTATTAATTTTTTCTCCAAATTTAAAAATTCTATCTATAGCAGCTTTAGCCATAAACACCCCGTCCTCTTTTGAGGAATTTAATATTTTTTCCAGCCTAGATGGTACGTTTCCCCTAATGTCGAATGGCTTCAATTCTTCAAAGGGTAAAAATTCTCTTAATTTTTTTAAATAATATTTTCTTCTAGGAGAGGATGTCCCTATAACTAATTTTTTTTTATTTAACGAAGTTTTTTTAATAAGAATAACATCTCTTGGATCATCTCTTTTGAGACAAATAAAAGAGGTCTTATTAAGATTTTTAACAGGAAGATCTTTGAATGAATGAACTACCACATCTGCATCTTTTAAGATTAATTTTTTTGATAGTGAATTTGTAAATATTCCAAATCCATGTTGTTCCCAAGCTTTAGCTGACATGTCCGTGTCACCAACGCTTGATGAGTAATGCGTATCAATTATATTTTTTTGTATTTTATTAATTTCTATTTCTGCAATGTGAGTCTGAATTTTAGCGAGAAAACTTCTTCTTGATAATAAAACAATCTTTTTCATAACCATTGATGACATTAAGAAATAACAAATAATCAACGCTAATACAATTTAAGCGAGACTTATTGGTCAATATGTACTTATTTCAAAATATGTTATAGCTAAATAACATTTAAAATTATGTCACAAAAAGCAGTTTTAATTGTCGGAGCAGGATCAGGTTTAAGTGCTTCTTTGGCTAGAGCATTTAATTCAAAGGGGATGAAAATCGTACTTGCTGCCAGAAACATAGACAAACTTGACAGTTTAAAAAAAGAGATCGACGCTTTAGTTTTTAAGTGTGACTCAACGGAAAATAAAAGTGTTCAAAATTTATTTTTGCAGACTGACTCAATTATAGGTACTCCAGAAATTGTTATCTATAATCCATCTCTTAGAATTGTAAAACCTTTTATTGAATACGATCCTGATGAAATGCTTCAATCTATAAAAGTAAATAGTTATGGGGCTTTTCTAGTAGCGCATGAATCAGTAAAAAGAATGTTAAAAGTAGGAAAAGGTAATATTTTTTTCACTGGATCATCTGCAAGTGTAAAGGGTTTTGCCAAATCTGCGTCTTTTGCTATGGGAAAGTTTAGTTTGAGAGGCTTAGCACAATCTTTGGCAAGAGAGCTGCACCCACAAAATATTCATATAGGTCATTTCGTTATAGATGGAGGAATAGGTAAAGAACCAGTTGGAAATTATCAAATGATACACCCTGATGAAATTGCTAAACAATACCTAAATTTTTATTTACAGGATAAAAAAGCTTGGTCATGGGAAATTGAAATTAGAACAAACACTGAAAAATTTTAGAAGAACACCTTGGAAATCGGTATAGACAGTTTTGCAGATAAAAGAGAGGGCTCAGATAGTGTTAAAGCCATTAATAATGTTATTGAAAGAATTATTTTTGCAGATGAAGTTGGATTAAATTCATTTGGGATAGGAGAGCATCATAGAAAAGAATTTTTAGACTCAGCACCATTTATGATATTATCTGCAGCTGCAGCACAAACAAAAAATATTAAGCTAATAAGTGCTGTAACTGTTTTAAGTGCAGCAGATCCTGTTCGTGTATTTCAAAACTTGTCTACTCTTGATCTGATATCCGGAGGTAGAGCAGAAATGGTAGCTGGAAGAGGGTCATTCTCTGAAGCCTTTCCATTGTTTGGTTTGGATTTCAAAGATTATGATGAATTGTTTATTGAAAAGCTCGGTTTACTTTTAAAAATTAGAGAAAATGAATTTGTTAGTTGGTCTGGTAAATTTAGACCTTCGATAAATAATTTACCTATTTATCCAAGACCCATTCAAAACCCTGTCCCAATTTGGTTAGGTGTTGGTGGCACACCTCAATCTTTTGCAAGAGCAGGTTCAATGGGCTTACCTCTTATGATTGCCATAATTGGAGGCAATACTCATCGCTTTAGGCCTTTGGTAGATATTTATCGACAAGCGGGTAAAGAAGCAGGACACCCCCCAGAAAAACTCTCCGTAGGACTTCATTCACTGGGATATGTCGCAAATAGTATGGATGAAGCAATAGATTTGTATTATGAGGGTTATCATAAAATGTTCACAAAAATTGGAAAAGAAAGAGGTTGGGGTCCTGTGACGAGAGACCAATTTGACAATCAAATTGGTCCATTAGGAGCTATAGTTTTAGGCGATCCTGATGAGGTCGCTGAAAAGATTATCAGACATAGTCAAGCCCTTGGAGGTATTGATAGATTCCAATTTCAAATGGATATAGCTGATATTACCCATGAAAATTTAATCAAATCTATTGAACTGATTGGCAAAGAAGTAATTCCTAGGATAAATAGGACAAAAAGCCCCTAATTAGAGGCTTTATGCGTCTTTATTGCAGTATCATTTAGATTAGTAAAAAATAAATTAATATTGTGAAAAATCACAATTGGAAATCAAATTACTTAAGCACTCTTCAATCTGAAATTGATAAAATTAAGGATGAAGGCCACTACAGAGTATTTAACAACATAGAAAGAAAAGCCGGACAGTATCCCAAAGCTACAAGACATAGTAATGGTCAAACCGAAGAGATTGATGTCTGGTGTTCAAATGATTACTTAGGCATGAGCCAGAACAAAGAAGTTATTTCCGCAATGCAATCTGCTGCTGAAAAGTTAGGAGCGGGAAGCGGAGGAACAAGGAATATATCAGGTACAACTAATTTCCATATTCAACTCGAAAAAGAAATAGCACTCTTACATAAAAAAGAAAGAGCTCTAGCATTTAATTCTGGATATAGTGCTAATGAGTCTGCACTAAAGTCTATTATATCTGCTTTTGATAATTGTTTAGTTTTAAGTGATGAACTAAATCACGCATCACTTATAGAAGGAATTCGTACAAGTAAAAAAGAAAAAGCAATTTATCGTCATAACGATGTAAAACACCTAAAGGACATTCTAAAGGGAGTAGATTTTTCTCGACCAAAAATTATCGTCTTGGAGTCTGTCTATTCAATGGAAGCTGATTTTGCACCACTAGAAGACATTATTCAGGTTGCTCAGGATAATGGAGCATTAATATACTTAGATGAAGTTCATGCTGTAGGTTTATACGGTCCCAATGCAGCAGGTGTAGCAGATCAAAAAGGATTATCTGAGCATATTGATATTATTAATGGAACATTGGCAAAAGCATTTGGTCTAGCTGGAGGTTACATAGCCTCGACTGAGACAATAATTGATTTTGTTAGAAGTTTTTCAAAAGGATTTATTTTTACAACATCCATGTGCCCCGCAGTAGCTGCAGGAAGTCTAGAGAGTATTAGACAAGTAAAGAAAAACAATGAAATTCGATCTTCATTTTTTGAGAATGTTGATTTTGTTAAAAAAGAACTACGAACCGCAGGTATTCCTTTTTTAGACTCAGGTTCACATATAATCCCAGTGTTAATCGGAGATAGCAAATTATGTAAAGAGATTAGTGATTTTCTTTTAAATGAGCACCAGGTTTATGTTCAGCCTATTAATTATCCAACAGTTCCAAAAGGAACTGAGAGAATAAGAATAACTCCTACTCCATGTCATGACCCAGAGTCTACCGAAAAATTTGTAGAAGCTTTGAAAGATGCTTGGTTTAAATTTATGCCTCAGTTAGTTAAATTTGAAAATCAATTTACTAATAAAATCAAAGTAATTTAAACGCCTTATTTGATCAATCTATACATTTGTTATAAAACATACCAATGAGAGTCATTGCGTTTTATAGTTTCTTTAACGTATCCAATCCCAGATTATTAAAAGAGAGGTTAAATTTACACTTTCTTTTAAAACAAATTAAAGGTTCGATTATTGTCAGTAAGGAAGGTTTAAATGGCACAATAGCAGTCTCTTCAAAATTAGAAAAAAAAATTATCGACTATTTAATGTCTTTAGGAGTCGCTAAAGAAAATATAAAAATATCAGACTTTAATGGCCAAAGAATTTTTAATGAGTTTAAAATTAAACTTAAAAAGGAAATAGTTACATCTGATTTTGGATTAAAAATTTCAGACATTAAAAAATCTAAGTTTATTGAACCAAGTGATTGGGATAAATTTGCCAATGATAAAAATGTAGAAATTCTTGATACAAGAAATGATTATGAATTTAAAATTGGTCATTATAAAAATGCTATCAACCCTAAAATTGAAACATTTAAAGATTTCAAAAATTATATAAAGAATAACAAAGAAAAATTTCAGAATAAAAAAGTTGGTATTTATTGTACAGGTGGTATTAGATGTGAAAAAGCAGGACCTTTGATGGAAAAATATGGTATTGAGACATATCAACTTAAAGGAGGAATATTAAAATATTTTGAAACCACATCTGCTGACTCATGGAAGGGTGAATGCTTTGTTTTTGACTACAGAGTATCTTTGAATAAGCAACTTTCTCAAGGTACGAGTAAGCTTTGTTACGGGTGTAACATGC
>QCDA01000001.1 GCA_003281065.1 Pelagibacteraceae bacterium AG-349-E10 | reverse complement strand
GTATTAGAAAATACACTGTTTGGTCTTCATATTCAAAAGGTTGATGAAAAAGAGGCAAATACCAGAGCACGAAGATGGATTGATCGTGTTGGATTATCTGGATATGAGGAAAAATATCCTCAACATTTATCTGGTGGCATGCAGCAACGTGTTGGACTCGCAAGAGCTCTTACTAACGATGGGGAGATCTTGCTTATGGATGAAGCTTTTAGCGCTCTTGACCCTCTTATTAGAAAAGATATGCAAGATATTTTGTTGGAGCTTCAAGACGAACTTCATAAAACAGTTGTATTTATTACTCATGACCTAGATGAAGCTTTAAAAATCGGAGATCGTATTGCAATATTAAAAGACGGCATAATGGATCAAGAGGGTATCCCTGCAGATATTTTGTTAAGTCCAAAAACACAATATGTAAAAGATTTTGTTGAGGATGTTAATAGAGCTAGGGTTATCAAAGCAAAGCACATTATGTCAGAATTAAATGGACAAGACAGGGATAACGCTATGTTTGTAGATCAAGATGATTTTATCGATAGATTTATTGATAAAGTTATTTCTGATAAGCCAAGTTGCCTGATTGTTAAAAATAAACATAATGACGAAATAGGCTATTTGTCTACGAAAAGACTCTCTGAAATACTTAAAAGATAGATAAATTAACAATTTTCTGCTTTTTTGCGTCAAATAGCATCCAGTTTCAGGATTTTTTCACTGTTAATGCAATACAGGAATGTTATCTTACATTTTTATATCAGGGAGGATGTAATGAACTCTATTAAAAAAATACTTCTGAGCTCAGTTCTATTATTTGGAATTAACTCAGTTGCAAAGGCTGATTGTGGCACAATCACAATCGCTGAAATGAACTGGGCATCCGCCGAAATGTTTGCCCACGTTGATAAACTTATCCTTGAAGAGGGATATGGATGTGATGTTGAACTAGTTCCAGGTGATACTATGCCAACAGCTACATCAATGATGGAAAAAGGTGAGCCAGATGTGGCTCCAGAATTATGGATTAACTCTGTACGTATTGCTTTAGATGCTGCTGTTGATGAAGGAAGACTTCATTACGCCGCTGAAGTTTTATCTGATACTGGTGAAGAAGGATGGTGGATACCTCAGTACTTAGCTGATGCAAACCCAGACATCGTGACTGTTGAAGATGCTCTTGCAAGACCAGAATTATTTCCTCACCCAGAGGGTGATGGGGCAGCACTTTATACTTGTCCATCTGGTTGGAACTGTCAAATCAGTACAGGAAACCTATTCCAGGCATATGATGCTGAGTCAAAAGGATTTAATCTTGTAGATCCAGGCTCTGGTGGAGCATTAGCTGGTTCAATTGCTGAAGCCTACGAAAAAGGTGAAGGTTGGCTAGGTTACTACTGGGCACCAACAGCTATTTTGGGTAAGTATCCAATGAAAAAATTAGACTTTGGAGTTGCGCACGACAACGATGAGTGGAACACTTGTACTTCTCAAGAAGGTTGTGCAGATCCACAGAAAAATTCATGGGTTGTATCATCAGTCTTTACTGTTGTAACTGATAATTTCATGAACTCTACTGGACCAGGAATGGACTACATTTCAAAAAGAGCCCTTCCTAACTCAACTGTTAATGCGCTTTTAGCTTGGAAGGACGACAACCAGGCAACAGGTGAAGACACAGCAATTTATTTCTTACAAAATTACTCAGAGTGGAAAAGCTGGGTAAACTTTGAAACAATGCTTGCTGTTGAGGCTGCAATAGACTAATTATCAATTTTTATTAAAAGAGGTGGGTTTAAAGCCCACCTCTAATTATCAGTTTTATGGAAGATTTCTTATCAGAGTTTCCTGAACTTAGCAGAGAAACACTCAGATTTATCAAAAAAGGTTTTGATGCATCTTATCGAGCTTTTTCAAGAGAATATGGTGATGCAATAGAAGCAGTATTTGATCCTGTATTATATTTTCTAGTTTGGTTTGAGAAATTATTACAAAATTCGCCTTGGCCAATTGTACTAATATGTTTTTTGGCAGTAATTTATTTTGGTAGTAGAAAAATATCTGTAACTATTGGTTCATTATTTGCATTTTTGCTTATTGGAATATTTGGAATGTGGGAAGACACCATGTCTACAGTGAGTATTATTGGAGTTTGCACCATGCTTTCTATTGGAATTGGAATACCCGTTGGTGTACTTATGGCAAAATCAGAGCGTGCTCAAAGAATTTGCACACCAATTCTAGACGTCATGCAAACAATGCCGAGCTTCGTATATTTAATACCCGTAGTTATGTTATTGGGTATTGGAAAAATTCCAGGGCTTCTAGCTGTGGTAATATATGCAATCCCACCAATTATTAGACTTACAAATTTAGGTATAAGAGAGGTCGATAAAGAAGTTTTGGAAGCCGCTGATGCTTTTGGTGCTAATCCAAGACAAAAATTGTTTCAAGTACAATTACCTTTAGCACTCCCAACAATATTTGCAGGAATTAATCAAACAATCATGATGGCTTTGGCAATGGTTGTGATTGCCTCAATGATTGGTGTTAAGGGACTTGGTCAACCCGTTTTAAAAGCAATTACTAATCAATACTTTGCTATGGGTTTATTTAATGGTTTAGCAATTGTTGCATTAGCTATTATTTTTGACAGAGTTTCCCAATCATTTGGTCATCGTATTCAGCAACATAGAAGTGGTTCAAGAGAATAAATTAGAAATTAAGTTATTACCTATAAAAACTTTAACTTACATTTTTATTAATTAATCAATATGTTAAATAAAAGTCTAATTGGTGTATTTTTCATTACTTTTATTTATCTACTAGCAATATTTTTAAAGCAACCCCTAGAATATGTCTTTAACCTACCATTATTGCCATTAAGTCTTCTATCACTCATTTTGGGATTATTTTTTTTTAATATATTCTCCTTATCTTCTAATATTGTTGAAGGTCGAGAATTTATTAAGAAAAATATACTTCAATTAGCAATTGTCTTATTAGGTATTAAGATAAGTTTGACTCAGTTATGGAGAGTCAGTATGGAGTCTATATTTGTTACAATTATCACAATAATATCGATTTTTCTGACATATTTTTTTATTAAAAAAATTTGGCCAACTCAAAAAGGAGTTTCAAAATTATTAGCAATCGGTACATCCATTTGTGGTGTCACTGCTATTATGGCTTCCTCAACGATATTAAAATCAAAGGATCAAGATGTAGCCGTGGCTGTACTAATAGTAGTTTTATGGGGAAGTATAGCTGTATTAACATATCCTTTTTTTGTGGAGTTATTTTTTTTAACAGACTTAGCTAAAGGCATTTTTTTAGGCGTTAGTATTCATGATACAAGTCAAGTTTTAGCAGCTGCTATGGTTCATAGTGATTTACATCCAAATCAAAAGACTTTAGAAATCGCTACGATAACAAAAATAATTAGAAATTTATTTCTTTTAGCTTTGATACCAATATTAATAGTATTAAATAAAAGTTCAAAAAATAATAAAAATAAAAGTCAATCAGTCTTTGTTAAAATATTTAATTCAATTCCGCTTTTTGTAGTTGGTTTTATTTTATTTGCAACCTTTCGCTCATTTATGGACTTATACTTTTTTGATAATGAGAAATGGATAGAATTTTTAGTAATACTTGAAAAATTAATTTCAATTCTATTTGGCCTAGCTCTTACAGCCCTTGGAGCCTCTATTGATTTGAGAAAAATCTTTAATCAGGGGTATGCTGCTATCTTAATTGGTATGACTTTTAGCTTTGTATCTTTTGTATCAGTAACATTCTTAATATTTATTTTAGGGCTAAATGTCTTATAGAAATAATATCATTGCTTTGTAGCAAGAATACATATTAACTACACTGAATTTTATGACCCACTTAATTGCTAAAAGTGCGAGACTTCGCTCTACCCCTTACACCAAAAGAATTGAGGAATATGGTGTACAATCATACACAGTTTATAATCACATGCTTTTACCTGCATCTTTTAAAGGTATAGAGGAAGATAGTAGACACCTAAAAAAAAATGTTCAACTTTGGGATGTATCTGGCGAGAGACAAGTTCAAATTCACGGACCTGATGCAGCTAAACTCACACAATTAATTACGTGTAGAGATTTATCTGAGGCAAAAGATTATCTTTGCTATTACGCTCCAATTATTGATAACAAAGGTAAAATTATTAATGATCCACTAATAATGAAAGTTGCTGAAAAAACATGGTGGCTATCAATAGCAGATACAGATGTGCTTCTTTATGCAAAAGGAATTGCAATTGGTATGAACCTTGACGTTGAGATTACTGAACCAAATGTTAACATTCTTGCGGTTCAGGGACCAAAATCGTTTGAGCTTATGTCAAGAGTGTTTAAAGACATAGATAAATTAAAATTTTTCAACTTTAAAAGATTTGACTTTCAAGATCATAAATTTTTAATTGCAAGATCAGGTTGGTCCAAACAGGGTGGATTTGAAATTTATGTAGATCATGATGAAATAGGAATAAATCTTTTTGATACTCTTATGTCTAAAGGTGAGGATTTGGATGTAAGACCAGGTTGTCCAAATTTAATTGAAAGGATAGAGGGTGGTTTATTGTCTTTTGGAAATGATATGAATATGAATGATACTCCACTTGAGTGTGGTTTGGGTTCTTTTGTTTCTTTCAATCCCAAAATAGATTATTTAGGAAAAGCTGAATTAGAAAAACAACACAAAGAGGGAGTCAAGAGATCTTTAGTTGGTTTAAAGCTTAAACTGGATAAAATTGAAATTACAAAAGCGTTACCTTTAAAAATCGGTGCAGATATAATAGGTGAGCTAAGAGCTGCGTGCTTTAGTCCAGATTTTGGCTGTTGTCTTGGAATAGCTATGGTTCAAACCCAATTTCAAAGTTTTGAAAAAAAACAGACACTTCTTGTTGATGGCGAAGAGGTTGAGTCTGTAATGACGAACCTCCCCTTCAGTAAATAATAATTGCTTTTTTAAACTAAAAGTTTAAATAATCTCGGGTGTTAAATATCGTTTATAGTTCTTGGGCTCTATTTACAGGTTTTGGATTCATTATGCTTGCACATTCTTTGCAAGGAACCTTGTTAAATATTAATGCTGTATTATTTAATTTTTCCAATTTTGAAATTGGATATGTCTTTACAGGTTATTTTATAGGCTATTTAGCTAGCTCATATATTTGTCCGAAAATTATCAAAAATGTAGGACATATAAGGGTATTTGCAGCATTCGCATCAATTGCTTCCATTACAATTTTATTTCATTGGATTTATGTTCACCCATATTTTTGGTTTTTTTTGAGATTACTCACAGGGTTTTCATTGGCAGCAATATATATAGTTTGTGAAAGTTGGCTAAATGATCGTGCTGATAATAGAACAAGGGGGAAACTCATTGGACTTTACATGGTGATATTATACCTCTCAACTAGTGGGGGTGGTTTGCTAATAAATCTAAAAGAGACTACTGAGGCACACTTATATATTTTAACATCTTTATTAATTTCTTTTGCTTTAGTTCCAATTTTGCTTACTAAAAAATCAGCACCAGAATTTTCTACACCTAAGTTCATATCTTTAAAAGATCTATATAAAAATTCTCCCATGTCTTTTATTGGTTCTTTTGGTATTGGTATGATATATGGAGCATCATTTGGATTAATTGCAGTCTTTGGAGCTCAGTTAGGCTTAAGTATTTTTCAAATTTCTATAGTTGTTTTTGTAAATACTTTCATTGGAGCTTTATTTCAGTATCCGGTTGGTAAACTATCGGATACATTTGATAGAAGAATAATTTTACTAATATTAAATATCATTGCTTTGTTTTCATCTATTTGTGTAATTATTTTCGGATCTTTTTCATTTAATATTCTTTTATTATTTGTTGGAATACATTCTGCTGTATCTCTTCCTTACTATGCAGTTGTTATTTCTCACCTAAATGATTTTTTAGAAAAGGATGAGGTTGTTTCTGCTAGCTCAACTCTGACATTGGTTAATTCATTAGGTTTAGTTTTAGGGCCAATTATCGTCTCTGGATTTATGACTTATTTTAATGCCTATGGATTGTTTTATTATTGTGCAATAGTTTATTTTTTTCTGGCACTATTTACCTATCAAAGAGTAAGAGTTGGGAGAACTAGTGAAATTTATGATGAGAATACACCATCAATGATTGTGCCTCGCACCGCTTCCGCAATAGGAATGCAAACTGCTAGTGAACAAATGATTAGTAAAATTGATGAAAAAGAGTAATTTTTTAATTGATGGATTTCGAAGCCAAGATAGCTGAATTAGGTCTTTTAATACCAAAACCTGCCAAACCTGCAGGGAGTTATAAACCCTGCGTTATTGTTGATAATATTGCATATATATCTGGTCAAGGCCCATTACTTGAGGATGGGTCTTTTGCAAAAGGAAAAGTTGGGGATGATGTTGATTTAGAGACAGCTCAAAATCACGCTAGGCTTTGTGGATTAGCTATCTTATCTGCTTTAAAAAATGAAATAGGATCAATTAATAGAGTTGATCAACTAATAAAACTCACAGGTTTTGTAAATTGTCTTGAAAGCTTCACACAGCAACCTTTAGTTATAAATGGTTGCTCAAATATGATGAAAGATATTTTTGGCGAGACTGGTGTTCATGCTCGAGCTGCAGTCGGAGTTAATTCTTTACCTCTAGGTTTTACGGTAGAAATTGAAGCAATTTTTAAAATCAAGAGTTAATTTCTTAATTGACAATTAATTAAATTTAGCAAAATATTTAATTATTAACACTTGGGGTTTGATTTATGGATTTTCATTTTGAAAACAATACTATTAAGATAATTCATCAAAATAAGACATTTCATTTGCATCCCATTTGGTTAAGAGAAAGACTACCGGGTGAAAAATATTTTGATTTAGATACTAATCAAAGATTATATGAGCCATCCTCTATTGATCTAAAATTGAAAATTATAAGTTGCAAATTATCAGATCACAAACTTGATATTGAATTTAATGATGGGGCAAAAGGTCAATATCGTTTAAGTGATCTTTTGATTGAAATGGATGAAGAAAAAAATAAAAGAGGACCCTTACCAAAAAGAATTTTATGGAATTCTCAACTAGAAGTTATACCTCAGGCTATTTTTGAAGTAGATATGGTTGAAAAAGAGTCTATGTATAATCTTCTTATGGATTTTTATAAATATGGATTTGTTATTATTAAAAATGTACCAACTGAAAGTAAGTATTTATTAAAATTTGTAAATTCAATAGGCCCTATTAAGGTTACAAATTTTGGAGAATTTTTTGATGTAATGTCTAAACCAAATCCAAATGACTTAGCCTATAAACCTATTGCATTACCGCCTCATACTGATAACCCTTACAGAAAACCAGAAGCACCTGGGATACAGTTCTTGCACTGTTTAAAAAATGAAGTAAGTGGTGGTTTTTCTACACTTGTTGATGGTTTTTCAGTTGCAGAATATATTAAATTAAATGAGCCAGAGGCATTTGAGTCTTTAACCAAAACAAATTTACGTTACCGATTTCAAGATAAAGATATAATTTTAGAAAATTGGGGAGAGTTAATTGAATTAGACAAGGATGGCGACTATAAGCAAGTCAGGTATAGTACAAGAGTTGATTACGTGCCGCCTCTAGAAAACGAAAAATTAGAGAGTTTTTACAAAGCGAGAAAATTATTAGGAGATTTATACACTTCATCTGACTTCGAGATAAAATTTAAGCTCTCACCAGGAGATGTCATGATGTTTGACAACCACAGACTTCTCCATGGAAGAACTTCTTATGACTCAAGTGAAGGAGCTAGACATTTACAAGGTTGTTATCTAGAATTTGACTCAACTGATGGAAAATTGAGACATTTACATGAAAAATATCATCTAAGTGAGACAAATTTATGACTGAGAAAAATGTAAAATTTAAACATATGAAAGATGGAGATAAAGAAGATTATCTATTGCTCCAAAAATATGAGGAAAAGTACGTTTCTTTGACATATGAAAGAATAATCGAAGAACTAACAAGACAAGGAAAAAATACTATGGAAGGTTACAAGATAACAAGATTAGATCATGGTCTTCAATCAGCTACTAGAGCTCATAATGATGGAGCTGACATTGATTGGATTGTTGGTGCCTTACTTCATGATATTGGAGATGGGCTTGCTCCTCAAAATCACGATAGGTTTTCTGCTGAAGTTATAAGACCTTATGTAAGAGATGAAATAACATGGGTGATTGAGCATCATGGAATTTTTCAAATGATTTACTATGCTCATCATTATGGATGGGATAAAAATGCTAGAGATAAATTTAAAGATAATATTTATTTTCAAACTTGCGCAGATTTCTGTGAAAGATGGGATCAAAAATCTTTTGATCCCGAATATGAAAATAAAGATCTAGATTTTTTTAAACCTTTGATTAAAGAGGTATTTAGCAGACCCCCCTATAAAGACGAATACATCAGAAAAAATGAAGTTTTAGGTTTACCTAAAATTTAAAATCTATAAATCCAGAAAAATTAAAGTCAGTATAAGTTGTCATGAGAATTTTCTTGATAACTTTGAGTATTTTACTCACAAGCATAGGGAGTACTATGGCGAAAAACTTATATAATTTTAGTATTCAAGATATTGATGGAAATACAGTTAATCTTGATAAATTTAAAGGTAAACCAATTCTTCTTGTTAATACAGCTAGTAGATGTGGTTTTACAAAACAATACGCTAATCTATCCAATCTTCATCGTGAGTATTTTGAAAAGAATTTAGTAATTATTGGAACTCCTTCTAATAGTTTTCATCAAGAGTTGAGTAATAATAATGATGTTAAAGAATTTTGTTTAATTAATTACGAAACTAAATTTATTATATCAGAAATTATTAGCGTTGTTGGTGAAAATGCCCATCCAATATACAGCTGGATTACATCAGAATATAATGAAACTCCAAAATGGAATTTTTATAAGTATCTCTTTGATGGAGAGGGTCATTTAGTTAAAAGTTGGTCTTCTATGACCAAACCTGATAGTTCAAAAATTACAAATTTAATTGATGATTTAATATAGAAAAGGGGCACATAATGCGCCCCTTTTTAGGAGTACTATAATTAAGATTATTTAAATTCTGGGTAAGCTTCTGTTGTCAATTCAGCTTTATCAAGACCTGAAGCTTCCGTCTCTTCAGATACTCTTAAGCCAATTGTTCCTTTTAGAATGTAAAAGAAAACGCCACTTAAAGGCACAACCAATACACCAGCAGCCACGATACCGATCAATTGGACCAAGAAATCTCCACTTCCAAAGATACCTACAGCCAAAGTTCCCCATATGCCTGCAACTAAGTGAGCAGAAATCGCTCCCACAACATCATCGATTTTCATTTTATCGAGCATCGGGATAGCAATTGTACAAAGAATACCTCCAATAGCACCAACAATCATAGATAAGAAATGGTTACTTAAATCAGGACCAGCTGTAATAGCAACAAGACCAGCAATGGCACCATTTAACGCAATTGATAGATCAATTTTCTTATACATTAGCTGTGATAGAATTATTGCTGCTACAACACCGCCGCATGCAGCGATATTGGTATTAACGACCACAATTGACATAGCAGAAGCATCAGCAGCACTTCCAAGAGCTAGCTGTGATCCACCATTAAATCCAAACCATCCAAACCAAAGGATAAAAGTGCCTAGACAAGCTAAAGGCATATTTGCACCCGCGATTGGAGTTATTTTTCCATCAGAACCATATTTGCCAGCTCTAGGACCAAGGATTAAACATCCAGTTAAAGCTGCCCATCCACCAACTGAGTGAACAATTGTCGAACCAGCAAAATCAGAAAAGCCCATTTCAGTTAGCCATCCGCCACCCCAAGTCCATGAACCATAAATTGGGTAAATAATTCCTGTCATAAAAGCAGCAAATATAATAAATGGCCATACTTTTATTCTCTCAGCACATGCACCAGATACAATAGAAATAGCTGTAGCACAGAAAACCATTTGGAAGAACCAATCTGATGCTAAAGAGTATCCACCCTCTTCTGTTGCAACTGTCAAATCATCAGCTGTATCGTAAAATGCACCACTTAGTGAGCCTATCCAACCTGAAACATCTACATACATTAAACTGTAACCTATTAGATAAAACATTATTCCAGCTACTGAATATAAAGCTATATTCTTAAGTAAAATTGCAGATGTGTTTTTTTTACGAACAAATCCTGCTTCTAACATGGAAAAACCTAATGCCATGAACATCACTAAGACTCCACTAAAAACAAATAAAAATGTATTGAATACAAAAGCTGTTTCAGCAGAAACCTCTGCACTTGCAACTCCAGAGAGAAGCAAAGTAGGGATTAAAAAAGTTAATATTTTTTTCATACGATCTCCTTATTTAATTGCCTCAGCGCCTCGTTCTCCTGTACGTATTCGGACAACATCTTGCACCTCAGTTACAAATATTTTACCATCACCAATTTTCCCTGATTTTACTGCTTCAGAAACTGTAGTAATGACTTTTTCGACGTCTGCAGAGTCCACTAAAATCTCAGCTCGAGATTTAGGAAGAAAATGTACCTCATATTCTGCGCCTCGGTACAGTTCGGTATGACCCTTTTGGCGCCCATATCCTTTGGCCTCAACAATAGTTAAACCTTGGATATCGACACCAGTTAGTGCCTGTCTCAAAGCTTCAACCTTATCGGGCTTGATAATAGCTGTTATTAGTTTCATAAATACCTCTCTATATTTTTGAGTAATACATGACTTATAGTTACAGATTCACAAAAAAAATAATGCTAAGAAGTTAATTTAACTATGCATCCAGTGAATATCTAAAGATAGGGCAATAGAATCAATGTCTATTAGTATTTGAGTCAAAGAAATTATTTGAGCTTTTATTAAAAAACAAAGGGTCTACTTCCAGTCAACTTGAAAAATAGCTTCATTTCTTCGTAGGTTAGGCAATGTAAAGGGGCCATCATAAGTAGCTTTGATAGCGGGTCCAATTACTTCAATATTATCAGTAATTAACTCGCTTTTTAAAACATCTCGGTGTTTATAAAAATTTTTATTTGAAGCAAAACCAGAATATCTAATTACTGCAAAATAACCTGCCTCAATTGAAGAAATTTTTACTGAATTATCTGATGGTAAAGGTACTTCATTTGGTTTGTATTTACTTGGTAAATAAAATTGCATAACGTACTCGTTTTCAATTAGAGTAACATTAACTGGTGTGGTCATTGAAATTTTTTCACTTTGTTTATTATTGCCAGAAATATAATTAAAAAGTTTTCGAAATCCATTATTTTGATTAGTGTATTGTGTTTGAACTACTAGACGCTCCTCATAAAATCTAATTTCATACTTATCAGTCTGATGAACTACTTTATAAGGCGATTCACTATAGGCCATCAAGTCTTGTACCACGAGTAATGTAAATAGTAAGTATTTAATCATTTAAAATTTGCTGTTCTTTATCAGAGACTCCCCATAATCTGTCATCTATGGGTATCCATCCTTTAATTGAGGATTTATTGCCCTCAGGTATACTTACTTTCACCATTGTTTCTTTTACCTCTAACAAGTTTACAATTTTTGGTGCAAGTATTACTCCTTTTTGAATAGTCATCCAAGACTCAGGGTCATAAGATTTTAATGCATACAACTCAATATCCTTTAGTATTAGCAATGTTCTTTTTTTAGATAACTGATTGTGAGCTATCCAACCTTGTATTCCATTAAATAATTCAATGCGGTACCAGTCTGTATAAGAACTCCAACTATTTCTAAACTCTTCAATAACCTTTACAGGCATATTTTCCTCTGTAAGGAGAAACTTCTCTGTTTGTTTTTTCAAATCTTGATTTTCTGGATAGTGACGTAACCAAGACTCATCATGAGCAAGAGATTTATAGTATGGAATATGTTTATCAGAATATGCTGTTAATGGGAGTATCAGAAACAAAAACACTAACCTGATCATTAATTTTATCTTTGTGAATTTTGCCAATTTGGATGGGTAAAAGGTTGTAGATTTGATGGTGCTAAAATAGGTTTTCCCAAGATATGATCTGAGGCTTTCTCACCGGTCATTATCGATGGTGCATTAAGATTGCCATTACATATTTGAGGAAAAATTGATGAGTCTGCAAGGTATAGATTTGAAAAACCCTTTACTTTACAATCGTTTAGAACGACAGAAGAAGGGTCATCTTCTTTTCCAATCTTGCAGGTACCACATGGATGATAGGCACTTTCACAATTATTTTTTATAAATTCGTCGAGACCTTCGTCCGAAACAACGTCATCGCCAGGTTGAATTTCATCTCCTTTAAAAGGAACTAGGGCCTCTTGGCTCAATATCTCTCTACTAAGTCTAAGTGATTTTCTAAAGTTTGGAAAATCATCTTCATGAGACATATAATTAAATTTTATAGTTGGTGGATCAAATGGGTTACTAGATTTTAATTTTACAAAACCTCTAGATTTTGAACGCATTGGCCCTACATGCAATTGAAAACCATGACCTTCACTAGGCGCTTTTCCATCATATCTAATTGCGACTGGAAGAAAATGAAATTGTATATCAGGATAGGGTATGTTTTTATCAGAGCGAATGAAACCAAGAGTTTCAAATTGGTTTGTTGCACCTGGCCCACTTTTAAGAAACATCCATTGCATGCCGATAAGTAATTTAGAAAAAGGATTTAAATATTTATTAAGTGTTACTGGTTGTAAACATTTGACTTGAAAATAAACCTCTAAATGATCTTGTAAGTTTTTACCAACACCTGGTAAGTTTTTAATAACCTTGATCCCTAAATTATTTAAATCATTGCCCTCTCCAATACCCGATCTTTGAAGAATTGTTGGACTATTGATAGCGCCAGCTGATAAAACAACACCAATATTTGCACTAAAGGTTTTTTTTTGGCCCCGATGGTATACTTCAACTCCCTTAGCTTTGTCTTCTTGAAAAATGATTTTATCGACTAGAACCTTTGTTATGAGTTGTACATTTTTTTTCGATAATGCAGGCTTTAAATAAGCTTTTGCTGATGAAAAACGAGAGCCTTTCCAAACGGTCATATCAGCTGGTCCAAAACCCTCCTGTCGAAAGCCATTATAGTCATCAGTGTAGGTGTATCCCGCCTGCTCGGTAGCTTTTACAAAAGCATTGTGTAATGGGTTATCTCTTTTGCCATGAGTTATGTTTAGAGGACCTGATTTTCCTCTAAACTCTGAATTGCCTCCATGGCTTGCTTCCATTCTTTGAAAATATGGAAGGACATCGGGATAATCCCAACCTTTTGCACCACTTTCAGCCCACTCATTATAGTCACCGGCGTTTCCTCTGACATAAATCATTCCGTTAATTGATGAAGATCCTCCAATAACCTTTCCTCTGGGGCAAACAAGAGACCTACCATTTAAATTAGACTCAGGTTCTGCTTTGTAGCCCCAATCGAATTTATTCATATTCATTGGGTATGAGAGAGCTGCAGGCATTTGTATAAAAGGACTGTTGTCATTTCCTCCAAATTCTAATACCAGGATTTTTAATTGAGGGTTTTCCCCAAGTCTGTATGCAATTGCAGATCCCGCTGATCCTGAGCCAATTACAATATAATCAGGGTTTTCAAAATTACTCATCTAATAAAAATTAATTATTAATTTAATCTAAATATAAAGATTTTATTTTATGTTAATATGAAATTATGAATAGTAAAGCCATCTAGAAATGAATGATAATAATTTAAAAATTATTCAAGTCAGTGACCTACATTTTTTAAAAGACGGTGAGACTATGTATGGCGCTAATCCGGTCAATAGATTTAGGGCTTTTATAAATGATATTAATAAAAACCACAGAAATGCTGATCTAGTTGTAATAACAGGAGACATTGCCCATAACGGCATTAAAGAAAGCTATCAACTGTTCAAAGAGGAATTGAAAAGACTTGACTTACCTTCAGTAATTATGATTGGAAATCATGATAATCGTGAAGTAGTTAAGGCAGAACTATCAAGTGTGACTAAAATTGACGATGATGGATTTATTCAATCCTCAATAGAAATCAAAAATCATAAATTAATATTTTGTGACACAGTCTGGGACAATGAAAATATAAATAATATTCACGAAGGTTATTACTGTCTCAAAAGATTTAATTGGCTCGAAAAAGAGATTTTATCTTTTAAGTCGAATTCAAATATAATTTTTATGCACCATAACCCAATGAATGTTTTCATGAAGTCGATGGATAACTATTCTTTTAATGATAAAGACCAAGAAATTATTGCTAAATTCTTAGACAAATACGCACCTAAAATTAAATATTTATTTTTTGGTCATGGCCATAGACCATTAAGTGGGAAATGGAAAAATGTACCTTACGCTAGCTTGAGGGGATTATTACATGCAAGGGAGTTAGACTTTGATAGTGATGTTGAAAATTTTAAAATGGAAGAGCCTAGTTATGGTATAATCTTAGTTGATGAAAATAATTTGACTTTCCACATTCATGATTTCATGAATAAGGGAAAGATTTATGAAGGCGATGAAAATTATTTGGGTTTTCCAAACATAGATTAAGTTAGCTTCTTCCTCTACTCCCATGTTTCAAATAAACATTTTTTGCAAGTATTTTATGCTCTTGCGATTTGCGAATATCGAAAATTTTTTTTCTAGCATACTGTGCAGTTTCTTTAACATTTATTATTTCTTTTTGAACCTCATTATCGAATAAATTTACATTCGAACTTTTTTTTGGTTGATTATGAAAAAAGGCAGGTGGGAAATTTTTTACTTCAGGAATTTGTGACTTTATAAATTTACCGAGTGGATCTTGATCCATAGCTTGCTTATAAGGATTATACATTCTAATAGTATTGATACCGGTTGTCCCAGACTGCATTTGTATTTGACTGTAATGAATTCCAGGTTCAAAGTCTGTAAACAATGCTGCCAAGCGTGGAGCATAGTATCTCCAATCAAGCCATAAATTATAAGAAGCAAATGAAGCTAACATTGCTCTCATTCTAAAATTAATCCATCCATAATTTCTAAGATAAATCATACACGCATCAATAAAATGAACTCCGGTCTTACCTTCAATCCAAGCTTCTAATTTCTCTTCATCTTTTTCACGTATTTGATCATACACACGAATAAAGCTTGTATGTTCAATTGATGGCTGATCCTCTAATTTTTGAATAAAATGCGATCTCCAATGCAACCTAGATAAAAAAGAATTTATAGATTTGGCAAAATTTTTATTCGTATGCTTTATTTGATCTCTTTTTTTTGTAGCCTCTTGAAAAACTGTGCGGTGAGAAATTGTACCGTAGGTTAAATGAGTTGATAATCTTGAGCAGCTTTTTTCAGCAGTTATTGGGCTAGACATCTCAAATTGATAATTTTCACCTCTTTTATTTAAAAAAGAATGAAGCAATTTTTCTGCTTCGACAGATCCGCCCTTTTGCCTATATGGACATGGTGTTGAATCATAAAAAAATTTTGGTAATTCATGGTTTGATAATTCTAAATTAACTGATTGTTTTATGATGGGCAAATTAGACTTTTTAATAATTTCGTTTCTAAAATTTTTAGCCCATAGGTTTCTATCATGTTGTCCTCTTATAACACCTGGGTAAGAGCACTCAATCCAATCAATTTTATTTTGAAAAAAAAATTTTTTTAATTTTTTATCTCTTTGGTAAGTCCATTGAATACCTGTTTCTTGTTCGCTAATTACACTTGAAAAGCTATGTTTATCTCTTAAAAACTTGAATATTTCTAATGCATCACCAAAAAAGATATTTAAATGTAAATTATTTCTGAGTAATTGTCGTTTAAGCTCATTTACACTCTCTAATGTAAATTGCCACTGCCTTAAAGACATATCTTTTTGCTTCCACAGATCAGGTTCAATTATGTAAATTAATATAGATCTTTTATTTTCATCAATAAGAATTTCATTGTCCTTGTATCTTAAATTCTTTTTAAACCAGACGATCCTATTTGACATCTGTTTCTAATCTTTAATTTTGAAGCCTTTTGAAAAAATATAAATAATTGCAGAAATATTTAAAATTAAAAATGTAAATATCATAATCAAACTTGTTGTAATACTCACATCAGCCATTTCATAAAAACTCCATCGAAAACCACTAACTAAGTAAAGAACTGGATTTACCAAAGAAACGTTTTGCCAAAACTCTGGTAACCAGTTTATTGAATATAGCGATCCACCAAGAAATACGAGTGGAGATAAAATTAGTGTTGGAAATATTGATAGCTCCTCCCAATTTGATGACAACATCCCTATAAGAAAACCAAGTAAGCTAAAAGTTAAAGATGTTAAAACGAGCATTAAAATCATTGCAAAAGGATGCATAATATATATTTCAACAAAAAATAACCCTGTTGCTAATATTAAGCTTCCTAAAATTATTGATTTTGTAGTGGCCGCACCAACAAAACCAATAACAATCTCTGTTGTTGATAGTGGGGCAGCATATATTTCATTTATAGTTCCAAGAAACTTTGGAAAAAAAATACCTGAGGAAGCGTTTGAGACACTTTGTGTAAGTAAAGCTAACATTATCATACCAGGTACTATGAAAGAACCATAAGAGATATCTTCAATTACAGGAATGCGACTTCCTATTGCGGCACCGAAGACAACAAAATAAAGAGAGGATGATATCACAGGAGAAAATATACTTTGAACAGTTGTTCTTCTCATTCGATCCATTTCATGCAAGTAAATTGCCATTATGCCTGTCCAGTTCATACACTCTCCTCCAAAAGTTTTTCAAATATCGTCTCCAACGATGTCTGGGAGGAATTTAAATCTTTTAATTTTAAACCAGCCGACTTTATGTCTTGAAGAAGTGCGGTAATACCAGTCGAAGATCCATGAGAGTCATATGAATATGTTAAAGAATTATTATTATTCATTTTTAAGTTATACGACTCTAAAGTAGATGGGATTTGACTAAAAGGCTCTTGAAATTCTATAGTTAAATTCTTTTGACCCATTTTTCGCATTAAATCATTCTTATTGTCAGTGATTATAATTTCTCCATTATTTATTACAGATACTCGATCAGATATAGCCTCAGCTTCTTCGATATAATGAGTAGTAAGAATAATTGTTACTCCATTTTCTTTGAGTTCTTTCACTGCTCTCCACATATCTCTTCGCAAATTAATATCGACACCTGCAGTAGGCTCGTCAAGAAAAAGTATTTTTGGTTCATGACTCAATGCCTTTGCAATTAATGCTCTTTTCTTCATACCACCAGAGAGCTCACGAAGCTTACTATCTTTTTTATCCCAAAGGCTGAGATCTTTAAGAATTTTTTCTATGTATGCAGGATCTTTTTTCTTACCATAAAGACCTCTTGTGTAAGAAACATTTTGAAAAACTTTTTCAAAAGCTTCTAAATGGAGTTCTTGAGGTACAAGACCAATCATCGATCGAGTTTTTCGGAAATCTTTAATAACATCATATCCATCAACTGAAATTGTTCCTGATGTAGGTAAAACTATCCCACATATGGCATTAATGAGTGTTGTTTTTCCAGCACCATTTGGACCAAGAAGTGCAAGAATTTCACCTCTTTGAATTTCTAAATTAACTCCTTTAAGGGCTTCTAAACCTCCTTGAAAAGTTTTTTTTAGATTATCAATTTTAATTAAGATATCTGGTGACATAATTAGATTGCGTACAGTATATTATAAGCAAATAACATCAAGATAGTTTATCAGTAATCTTATTTTTTTTACTTTTTTCAATTAAGTAAGTGCTAATTAAAACAGCAATAAGGGCAACAATAATTTTATAAGTTATTTTTTCATTTAAAAAAAGATATCCAAATATCAAACCAAAAATTGGAATGATGTAGGCAACTTGTGATTGAAAAACTAAGCCATTATTTTTAAGAATATAAAATCTCATTAACCAAGCTATTGCGGTCGCAACGATACCAAGATACAGAAGAGAAATTGTAGCATTAAGAGAGGGTCTCAATTCTGTTGGATTTTCAAAAATGAACATAATTGGTAATAAAAGAATAACTGCCCAAATTAAAATACTTGATGTAAGTACTTCATTTTTTATATGTTTTAGCTTGAGTGAAAATAGTCCACCTATGGTGTAACAAACTGGACCCAAGATTACCATAAAAGCATAAAAGATATTTGACTGATTAATTAGAATATTATCTGAAAATAAATACACGATACCAAGAAAGCCTATTAATATTCCAACAAATTTTAAAAGATTAATTTTTTCATTTTGAATAAATAAATGCCCTAAGATTGTCGCTGCAATAGGTGCCGTGGACATCAAGATTGCTGCTAGATTACTTTGAACCTTTAATATGCCAAATGAAATAAAAAAAAAGGGGAGAACTAAATTCACAAATCCTATAGTTGCGTACCATAACCAATTCTCTCCAAATGCTTCAATTGAAATTTTTCTTATCCAACAGTAAACAAGCATTACTATTGCAGCAAAAAAAATTCTACCAAAGGCAAGTGCCATTGGTGTATAGCTTTCTGAGGCAATTTTGATGTTAAAGAACGCACTTCCCCATATACCAGCTAATAAAAATAAAAGTAAAAAATCTTTAAAAGATGCTTTGTGCATTATATGAGAGTAAACTGAACACGTTTATTCATTTTTCCTTTACTCTCATACTTCATAAATTTGAATTCGCCAATTTCATTTGTATTTGCTACGTGAGTTCCCCCACACGGTTGTAAATCAATATCTCCTATTTTAACAAGGCGAATTTTATCATTTGTTCTTGGCGGTTTAACTGACAAGGTTCGCACTAGCTCAGGTTTTTGATCTAGCTCATCATTTGTTATCCACTGATAAGAAATAGAATGAGATTGTTGAATAAATTCATTAATGATTTTATTTAAAGTTTCAAATTCAAATGTTTCTTCACCTAAATCAAAATCAATCCTACTTTTTTCTAAACCAATTGATCCTCCTGTAACATAATAAGGTAATGCTGCACACATTAAGTGCATTGTGGTGTGCATTTTCATTAAACGATATCGATGATCCCAATCAATATGGCCTTTTATTTGCCCAGATAGATTTAGATTTTCTGAGTCAACAACATGGGCAATACCTAACTCATGTTTAACTGTGTTGATAACATTGAATTTTTTATCATTAATTTCAAGTACTCCCTTGTCTCCGGGTTGCCCACCACTTTGAGCATAAAAAGAACTATCTTGAGTAATTATTTTGTCACCCTCGACTAATAAAATTTTTTCTTCAAAACTCTTTGTATAACTATCTTTGAGATAAATCATTTTTTTGCTTCCTCTATCATAAAATCAACACAAGACTCTATACCTCCTTGAGTGTTGCTTTGTTTTTCACATTCCTCATAGTATTCATGGTATTCAAATGTCGAAGAAATATATAGGCCTAAACCTATAATGCCAAAGACTGCAATACTATATAATATTTTTTTACCCATCTTAAATTAATCTGTCTTGGAAACCTATCAATTGATTGTTAACAATGATATCTGATTTTTTAATAGGTCTTAGCAGTTCTATACCTTCCAAACTTATACACCTACTTAGTGCAACATAAAGTTGTCCTGGAGCAAAAGAACCTTGACTCATATCTATAATAACTTTTTCAAATGTTTGTCCCTGGCTTTTATGAATTGTAATTGCCCAAGCTAATCTCATTGGATACTGTTTGAAAGATCCTGTTATTTCCTCTTGAACTTCTTGTTGATCATCATCATAGGTATATTGAATTCGATCCCATTTTTCTTTTTTAACCTCATATATTTTATTATTGATTTTTACTTTTATTTTTTTTTGAGCGATATCATGAATTATACCAATTGATCCATTAACCCACCTTTTTTCAGGATCATTTTTAATCATAATTACTTGGGCACCTTTTTTTAATTTTAAGATTTCATCGGTGGGAAATAATTCTTTATAAAATTGGCCAGTAGCTTGTCCCCTGTAAGAAAACTCCTCCTGATTTAGCTGGCTTAAATATTTTTGATTAATGCTACTCGCTCGAGCATTAGTTGTAGTAAGTATGATTTTACCTTCATCCATCTCAATGTGATCAGTTAAAGAGTCGTTTATATTCTCGATCTGCGTGTGAGTAATTGAGCCATCTCTTACAGAGTTAAGCAAATGAATAAAATGGTCATCTTTTTGTCGATAAATATTATGTAGTTCAAGTGTTTTAAATTGTGCGTCTTGGAAAATATTTGAGTGAAAGAAGAAATGACCTTTAGGATAAATGCGCTGTAGAAGTCCTGACTCATCCATATTCACAACTGGTGGTAGTTGAAATAAATCCCCAAAAACTATTAACTGAACTCCGCCAAATGGTTGTGTAAGTTTTTTTCTATGAACACGAAGGCTATAATCAATCGCATCAAAAACATCAGCACGAACCATAGATATCTCATCAATAATTAATGTTTCCAAATTTTGAAGAATTTCGATTTGTCTTACTTTTTTTATATGTCGTGTTTGAATAACCTTTGGTGGAAAACCAAAAAATGAGTGAATAGTTTGTCCTTTAACTCGAATTGCAGCAACTCCTGTTGGAGCAAGAACAACTGTATTCTTCTTTGTTATAGATCGAAAGTAGGCCAATAGTGTAGACTTACCACTACCTGCTTTACCAGTAATATAAAAATGATCTTTTGTGCTTTCTAGTTGCTCAATGATATTTTCAAATTCTTTACTGAGCTCGAAATCATCAGGTAGTAAACTATTATAATTTCGCTTATAGCTCATCTATAATATTATTTAACATGTGAAAACATTCTTTCACTGTGCCTTTTTGAATTTGAATTCTAGAAAGTTTTGGATTGAAATTTAATTGTTCGATATAAATATTTTTTTTAAAATATAATCCGATAAAAACTAAACCTACAGGTTTTAATTTAGTACCACCGTTTGGACCAGCTACACCTGTTGTTGAAAATGTTAGCTGACTTTTGGAAATTTTGTGCAAATGTAAACACATTTGAGCACATACTTGACGGCTGACTGCACCGTACCTTTTGATAGTACTTGGTTTGACTTTGAGATTTTTAATTTTTGAGTCATTTGAATATGTTATCAAACCAGTTTTATAAATTTTAGATATACCAGACACAGCTGTAAATTCTGCTGCAAGCAAACCACCAGTACAAGATTCTGCTGTTGAAACTGATATGTTTTTATCGAGTAAATATTTGATTGTTTTCGAAACAACGCTCATAAGCTAGTTATACTTATTATAAGGACGAAGAAATAACAATGGTGCTTATTGGTATAAAAAAAATGCATAATTAATCCCCATAATTCACAATAAATGTGGATAAATTAACAAAATTTGTCATTACATATGCAAATATTGCATATTACAATGAAATCCTATAACCTAATTAAAGGAATCATGGAGGTTTAAATGGCAGATATGTTTACTGGACACTACCCCTTTATAGTTATGATTATTTGGTTCATAGCAGGTTTCATCGGATCAAAAATGTGATTGTTATGAGGGCAGTCCACGCTGCCCTCTCCCCACCCTAAAAGATGACATTATTACCCTTGCTGAAGCAATTGTGAGGGAATAATGTATCTTTATTAAAATCAGGAGAGAAAATGAATAAGCCAAATAATTTAGAACCGCTGTGGATGCCTTTCACTCCTAACAAAGTATTTAAGAAAGATCCAAGAATTATAGTCGGTGCTAAAGATATGCATTTTATTAGTGACGATAATCGAGAAATTTTAGATGGCACTGCAGGGCTTTGGTGTGTAAACGCTGGTCATGGTAGAAAAAAAATTCAAGAAGCTGTAAATAAACAAATTGAAAATCTTGATTACTCTCCACCTTTTCAATTTGGACATCCAAAACAATTTGAACTAGCTAATCGTTTAGCAGAGATTTTTCCTGAAGGAATGAATCATGTTTTCTTTTCTAATTCAGGATCTGAAGCAGTAGATAGTGCATTGAAAATTGCGCTAGCTTATCAACGTGCACGCGGACACTCATCTAAAACTAGATTAATAGGTCGCGAAAGAGGTTATCATGGTGTGGGCTTTGGAGGAATAAGCGTAGGTGGTATGGTAAAAAATAGAATGTACTTCGGATCAATGCTAAATGGTGTTGACCATTTACGCCATACCCACAATTTAAAATTAAATGCTTTTTCAAAAGGTGAACCTCAACATGGAGCAGAACTTGCCGATGATTTAGAGCGTCTTGTTCAATTGCATGATGCATCAACTATTGCAGCTGTAATTGTTGAGCCAATTGCTGGATCAACTGGTGCACTGCCTCCGCCTAAAGGATACTTAAAAAGATTAAGAGAGCTCTGCACAAAATATGACATTTTATTAATTTTTGATGAAGTCGTAACTGCTTTTGGCCGTATGGGAAAAGCAACTGGATCTGAGTTTTTTGGTGTAACACCGGATATTATTTCATGTGCAAAAGGTATTACAAATGCCACCATCCCTATGGGTGCAACCATAGTTCAAGACTTTATATATGAGTCAATGATGGAAAATGCGGATGCTCCAATAGAATTATTTCATGGATATACTTACTCTGGTCATCCTGTTGCTTGCGCAGCAGCCTTAGCAACACTTGATATTTATCAAGAAGAGGGATTGTTTGATAATGCTGCTCATATGGCTCCTATTATTGAAGAAGCCGCACATAGCTTGAAGGGAACAAAACATATAATCGATATTAGAAATTTGGGAGTGATTGCTGCACTCGAATTAGAGCCTAAAGGTAACGCTGTTGGTGCAAGAGGGTTTGAAGCTATGAAAAAAGCTTGGGATCTTGGCTTAATGGTAAGAGCTAACGGAGATACGCTTGCTTTTTCTCCACCTTTAATAATCAACGAAAATCAGGTCGATGAAATGTTTACGAAAGTAAAAAAAGCCCTGGAGCAAGTAGACTAAAAACGTCCCCACTACAACCATACCCTGTTTCAAAAACGCCGCTTGGTTGGTAAAAACCACATAACATTACCCATCTATATAAAAAGACAATTCCAGGAACTAAAATAATCGCATTAATAAGAAAAAGAGCTATAGAAATAACTACCCTCATTGGTAGCTTAGTATTCATATACTGTTTATAAAAAATACGAATTATCAAACCAGTGGTTACAGCAGATAGCAATAGAAATGGTGCATCAAGGTATGTAACTAAAAATTCATAATACATTTCTTTAAAACTTAGCAATGATACATTAAGACTTTAAAAATGCAAAAATACATATCTGAATTTATAGGCACATTTATTTTATTAGTATCAATTGTTGGATCTGGCATAGCAGGACAGCAATATACGAATGATCAAATGGTAATTTTATTTAGTCATGCTGTTGTAATAGGTTTCACGCTAATTTTTATAATTAGAATATTTGCAAATTTTTCTGGAGCTCATTTTAATCCTATTGTTTCAATTATATTTTTCTTACAAAAAGAATTGAGTTCTAGGGATTTATTTCTTTATATACTAATACAAATCATTGCAGCTGTACTAGGCACACTTTTTGCTAATTATATTTTTGGATTAAATGTAATTGAGATTTCTTCAAATATAAGAAGTGGGGTAAATATATATATTTCCGAATTTTTTGCTGCAACTGGATTATTATTGGTCATACTCTTATCGAGAGCAGATGGTAAAAATGTAGTTTCATTTAATGTTGGTATTTATATTACAGCAGCTCTTATATTTACATCATCTACAAGTTTTGCAAATCCGGCTGTAACAATTGCTAGAATGTTTACTGAGTCATTTACGGGTATTAATCCCTCCACTGTAATATTTTTTATTAGTTGTCAAGTTATTGGAATGTTTGCTGCCTACATTTTGTATAAACAGTTCTTTAAAAGCAAATAATTTCAAGGATTTTTGTAAATTATTAACAGAGACAATTCGTATTGTTGACTTACTTACAGGTTAAATTTTAATGATTTCAGTATTAATTAAGTAGGAGAGAAAAATGAGCGAAGCCAAATGTCCCGTTGCTCACGGAGCTAATTCAAATATGGAGAAGTCATCAACTGATTGGTGGCCTAAAAATTTAAATCTAGATATTCTCCATCAACATGATCAAAAAACAAAACCGTTTAATGGTACTTATAATTATAGAGAAGAAGTAAAAAAATTAGATTTTAAAGCATTAGAAGCTGATATGCATAAATTAATGAAAGAAAGTCAGGATTGGTGGCCAGCCGATTGGGGGACATACGCAGGATTAATGGTTAGGCTTGCTTGGCACTCTGCTGGTACTTATAGAACTGCTGATGGGAGAGGTGGCGGTGGAACCGGTGATCATCGATTTGCTCCTTTAAATTCTTGGCCTGATAATACTAACTTAGATAAAGCGAGAAGACTTTTATGGCCGATTAAGAAAAAATATGGAAACAAGATTAGCTGGGCTGATCTTATGATCTTAGCTGGAAACATTGGCTATGAATCAACAGGATTTAAAACATTTGGTTTTTCATATGGGCGTGAGGATATTTGGCACCCAAACAAAGATATATATTGGGGACCAGAAACAGAAGCATTAGCGTCTGATAGACACTCAGATAAAGAAGATGCCTCTTCCTTAGAAAGTCCACTTGCTGCAAATCACATGGCCTTAATCTATGTGAACCCAGAGGGATTTGAAGGTAACCCTGACCCATTAAAAACAGCTCAGCATATAAGAGAGACATTTGCAAGAATGGCTATGAACGATGAAGAGACTGTTGCTCTTACTGCAGGAGGTCACACTATTGGTAAAACGCATGGTAATGGTAATGCTGATAATCTTGAGGCAGAACCTGAAGGGGCAGCAATTAGCGAACAAGGCCTTGGTTGGATGAATAATACTTCCAGAGGAGTTGGAAGAGATACGGTGACATCTGGAATTGAGGGTGCATGGACTAGTGAGCCAACAAAATTTGATAATGGATATTTTGACATGCTCTTTAAATATGAGTGGGAACTTAAAAAAAGTCCTGCAGGAGCCTGGCAATATGAACCTATCAATATTAAAGAAGAAGATAAGCCTGTAGACGTAGAAGATCCATCAATTAGGTATAACCCAATCATGACAGATGCTGATATGGCAATGATCAAAGATCCAATTTATTTAGAAATATCCAAAAAGTTTCATAATGATCATGAGTATTTTTGTGATGCTTTTGCAAGAGCTTGGTTCAAACTCACCCATAGAGATATGGGTCCAAGATCTAGATACATAGGACACGACCTTCCAAACGAGGATTTGATCTGGCAAGATCCAGTTCCTGCTGGAACACCTAGTTTTGATGTGGAACAACTCAAGGAAAAAATCAGAAACTCTGAATTAACTGTTCAAGAACTAGTCTCAACTGCATGGGATAGTGCGAGGACATTTAGAGGGTCGGATTTAAGAGGGGGAGCTAATGGAGCGAGAATTAGATTTTCACCTCAAAAAGATTGGAAAGGTAATGAACCTCAAAGATTATCAAAAGTACTAGATATATTAGAACCCCTTGCAAAAGAAGCAGGCGCTAGCATTGCAGACACAATTGTCTTAGCTGGAAATGTTGGTCTAGAAAAAGCTATTGAAGCTGCGGGCTTTAACGTTCCTGTTCCTTTCAACCCAGGAAGAGGGGATGCCTCTGAGGATATGACTGACTCTGAATCATTTTCTCAATTAGAACCCATACATGACGGTTTTAGAAATTGGCAAAAAGATAATTATGAAGTAAGAGGAGAAGAGTTGTTGCTTGATAGAGCTCATTTACTTGGTCTTACTGCAGTTGAAATGACTGTACTTGTTGGAGGTATGAGGGCTCTGGGTGCTAACTATGGTGAGAATAAACATGGTGTTTTTACTGACCAGGTGGGTGCTCTTACAACTGACTTTTTTGTTAACTTACTTGATATGAGCAATGAGTGGAAAGCGTCTAATGGGCATTATGAGATTATTGATCGAAAAACAAATAATATTAAATGGACGGCAACCTCAACGGATCTTGTATTTGGATCGAACTCTATACTTAGATCTTATGCTGAAGTATATGCACAAGATGATAACAAGGAAAAGTTTGTAATTGATTTTGTCAAAGCTTGGAACAAAGTAATGAATGCCGATAGATTTGAATTGAACAATAATTAATTAATGTTCAATTATGGTAATATCCAACTTAAAGTTTGTGGTATTACAGATCAAAAATCTTTAGAAGTAATTCAAAAGTATTCTGTAAGTAGGGTGGGCCTTGTAAGTGATTACTTATATGGCCCAAATACACTTAGTACTAAAGAAATTCAAAAACTGACTATTGCATCCTACAATTTAAAATTAAATCCAATTTTATTGATTGGAAATATACAGATGCAAGAAGTAATTAGTATTGTAAATGATGTAGCAATAAAAGAGGTTTGTATATCTAATCAATATAAAAATGAAGAAATTGAATTGCTGAATAATAAAACAGATGCAAAAATTTCAATTTCGGTAAATTATGAGAATTTTGACTATAATTTCTTTGATGAGATTTTATATAATATAAGTAGTTTTTATTATGATTTAAATATTTACAGAAAAGATACTATTGAGAAAAAATCTCTTGTGGAATGTGAAAAACAAATCAATCAATTAAAGAGTTTTGCGAAACCTCTCTACCTTGGTGGGGGAATAAACATAGATAACATAAAAGAGGCAATTAAAACAATATCTCCTCATGGAATTGATATTTCAACTGGCTTAAAACAATCTAATAGTGTGGATGAGGAAAAGCTTAAAAAAATCCTTGATAATCTTGGGTTTGACGAGATTTCTTAATAATAAATCGTTCCTCTAAGTTATTTATGAGTCTTTTGTAAGTATATTGGGTTTTTAAATCAATAAGATTAGGATTGAGGTCTAAAACTGGCTGTATAACAAAATCTCTTAAATGTGAAGAAGGATGAGGAATTGATATTAAATGATTTTTAACTTTCAAGTTTTCGAATTGAATAAGATCTAAATCAATTCTTCTTGGCCCATTCTCTAAAAGTTTATTTTTTTTAATCAGCTTTTCTACAGTGCTCATTTTTATAAATAGCTCATTAAAAAATAAATTTGTAAGAAATAAAAAGGCAGCATTATGAAAATATTTTTGGGTGGTTAAACCAAAGGGCTTGGTAAAATAAACCCTACTAACTTTTTTAACATGACCAAATTTATTCATTAAATTTAATGCATTGTTAAAATTACTTTTCCAATTGCCTACATTTGATCCGATAGCAATATATGATTTATATCGATACGCTAACTTTTTTTGCATTATATTTTTTAGCAATCTCAATTTTATTTATTTCTAATTTTTCTATTTGAATTGGAAACTTATCATCTAGTTGTTTTTTAAGATCTGTAATTAATTTTTCCAATGTTTTATATTGAGAGGCTGAAACAAATTTAATTATTTCATTTTTGATATCTGAATAGCTTGTAACATTTTCAATATTGTCAAGATCTTGATTATGATCAATATCTAACTGACATTTTATACTTATTAATATAGTTTGGGGTTTTAACCTTTCTTCTTCGAACACCCCAATAATTGTGTCGACTTTTAGCTCTTCTATTTCAATAAAAAATTTCATTTATTTAATGCTTTCAAAACTTTTATCATTTGATTTGTCTCTTTGACATCATGAATTCTATATGTATGAACATTTTGTTCGAGAGCATGTGCTACAGAAGCTAAAGAGCCTCCAATCCTTTCATCAGCATTTGATGGATCAATATAGTTTATCCAACTTTTCCGTGAGGATCCCAATAATACTTGAATATTTGCACTACTGAATTTCTTCAAAGATTTCATTAATTGTAAATTTTGATTTAGTGTTTTGCCAAATCCTATACCAGGATCAAACCATACCTTTTTGAGATTAATCTTCATTTTATTAAGTATTTTCAATCTTTTTTTAATAAAATAATCAAATTCTCTTACCATATTTACTCTGGAATTAAGTTTTTTTTGCATTTCCTTTGGCGTTCCTCTTTTGTGCATTAAGAAAAGTCCTGCGTTATATTTCTTTATAAGTTTAAATAGCTCTTCTGATCCTCCATTAATATCATTAATGATATGGGCACCTTTTTTCAGTGCATACTCTTGTGACTCAATTTTATACGAGTCTACAGAGACAAGATATTTCTTATAGTTTAAATATGGTAAGATTTTGGATAAACGATTTATTTCTTCAATATATGTAATTGGCTCACTATTTGGTCTAGTGCTTTCAGCACCAATATCAATAATTTGTGCACCATCTTTAACCATGGCGTTTATATGTTTCAATGCAGTAGATCGTGAAAATGTTTTTCCTCCATCACTAAATGAGTCAGGTGTAAAATTACATATACCCACTAATAAAGGCTTTTTCAAAGCAAAGGAATGTTGATTAAATTTCATAATAATTCCTTTTTATCATAGTTTCGTAATCTTTTTTTAATTTTTGAAAATATTTTGTAGATGCTCTCTTCCATAAAATACTTTGAATTTTTTTTATTGAAGTAATGCCTCTACCAGAGCCAATCGATAATATCTCACTGTATTCTTTTAGATCCTCTAGTAAAATTTTTCTTTTAATAAATTTCGATTTTGATATTTCTTCAATAAGCTTCAAAGTATTTCCATGATAATACCCAGTTTTGGGAATATAAATTTTATCTTTTTTTACAAAAACTAAATTTGTGACTGCTCCTTCTGTAATTTCATCGTCTCTTAGTAAGATAATTTCATTTTCAGAGTAATTTATTTCACTCATAAATTTTAATAATTTTTTGTAAAATAAGTTTTTATTTTTAAAGTCTCTTCTTTTGTATTTTTTTATAAATCCAATAACACTGTCTTTAGTTGCTGTTCTCTTTCTAAACGAAATTGATAATGTTGTTCCATTAGTTGCTATTCTCAATAAGTGATTGAAATTTTTGATTTTCTTTAAATCCTCTCCCACTAAACTTCTGATAATGTTTAAATCTATTTTGGTAGCAAATTTATAATCCCGACATGATGTGTTAAAAGTCCTCAAATATTTATTTAAACCTATTAACCTAGGTGTTTTTCCAATAATAGGTATGGAAGTAAAAACACCTTTTTGACCCCACAGTGGCTTAAATTGTGATAAGTAATATGAGTTATTTTTTATATTGAATGATTTTTCGAATAAATTGTTTGCCATTTGGAGTCAAAAACGAGTCCGGATGAAATTGTAAACCACAAATATCATATTTATGACTTTCCAAACACATTGCAACATTAGTTTCTTCACATCTCATTGTAATATGCATTGAAGAGGAATTAAATGGCTCTTTTAATTTTAAAGAATGGTATCTACCTACTTGATATAAAGCGTTATTAGGAAATCTTAAACTTTTTGAATTCGTTCTAATATAAGTCTGATAACCATGAAATATTTTTTCTTGCTTAGAAATAGTACCACCTTCTCCATTAGCAATAAGTTGAAAACCAAGACAAATACCAATTATTTTTTTCTTTGATTTATAATTATTATAAATATCAAGTGATACTGGGTAATCTGAGGGCTTCCCTGGTCCTGGAGAAAAAATAATGATGTCAGATTTTTTTATGGATTTTTCTTTAATGTCATAAAAATTTTTTACTTCTAAATTACCAAATCCTGACAACAAATGTGCAAGGTTATAAGTAAAGGAATCTTCATGGTCAATTAAAAGTAAGTTCATTTTAATAAATCCAATAAGGATTTAGCTTTTAAGTAATTTTCATGGTATTCATTTTTTGCAGTACTATCTAAAATCACACCACTAGCAGCAAATACCTCATTATTTTTTTGAAAATTTAAAATAGATCTAATTATTATGTTAAAACTCATATCCTGTTTAGAGCGATAGTAACCAAAAGAACCAGTATAAATTCTTCTTGGTTCTTTCTCCTCTTTATTGAGTAATTTTAAAGTATTAATTTTTGGACAACCTATAACTGAGCCACCGGGCATCATCGCCTTAATCACTGCAGATAACCTTACATTATCAAGAAGTGTTCCTGAAATTTCAGAGACATTGTGGAAAATGTACTGGTATTTTTGAACAAATTTTAAATTTTGAATTTTCACAGTGTTTGCCTTAGTTATACGACTTAAATCATTTCTTTCTAAGTCAACAATCATATTATGTTCTTTGTCTTCTTTTTGGTTATTTTCAAAAAACTTTCTAGCCTCTTTTGTTGATTTTACCTTATCTCTACTTACTGTTCCTGCTATTGGGGAGGTGATGATTTTTTTTCCTTTTACCTTAAAAAGGTTTTCAGGAGAGCAACTGATTATATTAAAATCATTTGTTCTAACACAAAAAGACTCTGGACTAAGATTTTTCTTCATCAAATTGAAAAATAAATTCACTACATCTAAATCTTTTTTGTTCGAATATTTCTGAGCAATTTTAATTTGATAGGTTTCACCAGCCCTTATATTTTTTTTAAATTTATTAAAGATTTTTTCATATACTTGGACGTTTGGACTTACAGATATTTTATTGCTATTTGAAGAAGTAGTTTTATTTAAAGCTTTAAGGTCTTTTAGTAATTTTGATTTAGATTTGGTTATAATTTTAACTTTTTTATCTAAAATTATTTTAGTTTGTGGACGAAAAAAAACTCCCTCAGGAAAAGATGAATTATCTTTATTTACTTTTAAATTAATATTCTTACAAAGTAATTCATAACCGAAGAAGCCAATATAACAATCATAGGGTTTATTTGACTTAAATCGCTCTAATTTATTTAAAAACTTATCTAAATTACCTATATTTAAATTAACTTTTTCAGCAAAATCTGTATAAATTTCGTAATTATTTTTATCTGAGTTTCTATAAATTATTAATTCTTTATCAGATTCATATAAAGCATTAAGTATTTCAGAATTATTCATGAGCAAATTCTAGTTATATAGATTATTTAATCAACAAATGCGATTGCTACAATTTTACTTTATAGACTAAATTAAAATGCACCCTAACCTTTGGGGTGCAACGGATCTATTTAAAGCGACCAACCTATTTAACCGTCAAAATTAATTTTATTTAGGATATCCAGAACGGCTTTTCTATTTGAAGCAATCTCTTCTAAACTCGTTGAGTCAAATTTTGCATTATTTGCTAATTTTTGCACTCTCTTAGATGCAGAAACATTTGGATTTACAGGAAACTCATTATTATCATTAGCATAAATTTCTTGTGCCTTATCACTAAGTAAAAAGTCTAAAAAATCAATTGATGCATCGTAATTTTCATCATTAATAATTGCGATACCAGAGATATTAACGTGTGTCCCATAATTATCTTGATTTGGAAAGATTGGAGATACTTTATCAAGCCATACTATTTGGTTTGGGTCATCCAACATTTTGAAATAATAATAATGATTTCCAATACTTAAATCACAGACACCAGCATATATCGCTTTGACTTGATCTCTATCATTTCCTTGAGGTTTTCTCGCCAAATTGGCTTTTAATTTTACAATATAATTCTCAAACCATTCTTCTCCATGATGTGCAACTAGAGATGAAAAAAGTGAAATATTGTATGGATGATAACCTGATCTAGTACAAACTCTGTTTTTATATTTTGGGAGTATTAAGTCCTCGTATGAAATATCAATAAGATTAAGATCATTGTGGGCATAAATTACTCTTGCTCTCATGGTTAGACTTGTCCAATTTTTTGATTGTAAATTTTTGGGTACATTTTTTTGAAAAGGAATTTCAAAATTTGCTTCAGCTTCAGTTATATCAACTAACCTTGCAATATCTGATGATAAAAAAATATCAGCTACTGGCCTGGATTTTTCTAGGATTGTTTTTTGAACCAGTCCTTTTTTTGAGAATATCCATTCTACTTTATTGCCTGTGCTTTTTTCATACTCTTTAATTAAAGGTTCAATTAAAAAAGGCTGTCTTTCTGAGTAAACTTTTATAGTTTCTGTCGCATTGGCTTTTGTAGCTGCGATATACATTGATGCTAATGAAATTATTATTGATGTTGCTAATATTAATTTAGACTGAGTTTTCATATAGAAATTTATAAAGTAGAAACAAGTATTTGACATAACTAATTTTTTTTCAATTGGTTACCAACTATTGTGGGAATTTTTCGTAATATATTTCAGATTTATTTTTTTTAATTTTTTTGAATAAAAAAATACTTTTGAAATTCCTTTTTAAAAATTTAAATGACTCTACAAATGGAATTAGATAAAGCTCTTTAAGAGAATGTTTTTTTTGATCATCATTTGTTCCCAACCCTAATGTAAGAGTTTCCGTATCTTCAGAATGATGTAATGATCCAAACACCCAGTCCCATATTGCTAACGCTGCACCATAATTTTTATTATAATGTTCTTTTGCAACTGAATGATGTAAGTGATGTTGTGCTGGCGAGATTAAAATATACTCTAACCATCTCCAGTATCTTATTCCAATGTGTGAATGCCTGAGATTTGACCCAAATACATTGAATAAGAAAACAAATAAATTTGCACCTAAAACAGTATATAAGTCTACCCCCCCAGCAAAAAAATAAACAAAAGTTGAAATAGTTAAGCCCTGTGCAAATGCAGATCTTAAAGTAAATACTAAACCTTCTAAAGGGTGGGTTCTAAAGACTGTCATAGGTGTCAGGTTTGTAGCAGAATGATGGACTTTATGTAAGGCCCATAAAAAAGGCCATCTATGCATCCAACGATGAACTATATATTTTGAGAAGTCATCTACTATAAAGTGAGTAAGTGTAAATAAACTTATAATTACATATTTTGGTGTGGTAGCAAATAAGCCCATATCTAAAAAACTTATTTCAAAGAAGAAAAAATATAATGCTGTAGCAATTGTTATTTGTGTTAATAGGTGGGGTGATATTAATAACATTATAACTTGATTAATAAAAAATACTTTGTAATCACTTGTTGCTGATTTTGAAAAAAAAACTTTTGGATTAAATATAAATTTTATTGACTCTTTTAACGATTTTTTTTTATGAAGTATGAGCCATCCTGCTGCTATTAAAATAGAGATGAATAAATATAAAATGAAAACTCTTTTTTTTGGATTTGTAAATTGATCCACTAAGTTTTGAAAAATATCAAAAAAAATTTCCATGTATTTTAATTATAACATGGCCCTCATAAGAAGGCCATGAAATCGTCTCTTAATATGAGTCAGTGTAGGAGAAGAGACAAACTTTTTAATTAGTCATTTTCTGCTGACTCAGATGTGCCAATTTTAGATGCAAGATCTGCCATATCGGAGAGCATATCATTAGCTCTAGCTTCAATGCCAAATTGATCAATCATAAGTTTTTGTATTTTTAACATATGAAGTTTTGCGTCATTCATGGAGTAAATTTTATCCATTACATAATTGCCATTTACATCAATGCCTACAATTTGAGTTTCATCTAAAAGCATTGGTCCAAATCCAACCATTCGGTTAAGTTTAGTTCCTGTTTCTCCAATATTGTCTTTACCAACTTGAAGAGCCATTGAGAAACCTTTTAATTCACCCCAATACTTCATATACTTATCAAATTCTTTTGGTAAATCAGCATTAGTTACATCTTCAAGAGCAACAAGTGACTTATAAGTTGATCCAGCATATTTAAATACAGACTCTGCAATGACCTTTTCCCAGTTATCAGAAATTATTGAGACATATCCCATTAATTCTGATCTTTTTGCATCAGTTAGTTTTTCTCCATTTGCAGATGTAATTAATTTTCTCCCGTTTAGAAAGGCTCTTGTAATGTCTTCTAAATAAGATGTCTTGCCACCTTTGTCAAAGCTTGAAGCATAATAAGCATGTGCAAAAACATATTCAGATTTAAGGTCTACAACTCCATCACTATTGAAATCTGCTGAGGCTAAATCTTTTTTCTTAGCTACATTGTAATTTTGTTCGGCTGATAACAATAGAGAATGAGCCGCGGCACCCCAATATCCAAATGCTTCATCCCAACTATGTTCCTTACCAGTATAACATGCACCATCTTTATATGGTTTATCATTAGGTTTAGTATCTGCCTCCATTTTCTCATCGAGATAGTTATCAACAGCTTGGTTGTAAAAAACAGCTCCCATAATAAACTTTGAGATCAACTGTTGGTAGTTTAACCCTACTGAGACATCTTTTGGATTGCTTTCAGCTTTACTCATCCAAAAATCGATAACCTCTGGGCCAGTCATATTATTCGGCCAGGCAGTAATTGTTCCTTTGTAGGTTTTTCCAGAGAGATTTTTACCTGAGGAAATATCATTTAAGAGTATTTGTTTTATAGGAAAACCCTCTTTAGAGGCTGGTGCCCAAATTTGTTTATTTTTATCTGAACCACTGTAATAGGCGTTCATCTCATCATAATCGCCTTTTGTTGATAGATATTTAAGACTATCGTGCTGTACGTGTCTTGCAATTTGGCCACTGTAAGAAACAGTATTTGTACAATCACCAGAATAACCTTTTAAGGTTACAGGGAATGGACCATAGACATCTTCACTATGTGCTCCAGCATTGGCAAGTCCTGTAAAGCCAAAGCTGAGGCAAGTAATTGATGCCAAAAGTTTTGTTTTTAAATTTGATTTTTTCATAGTGGAACAGAAAATATTGAAAAAAAAATTTAAGAAAATAAAAAAAAAATTAGGTATTGCAATACCTCAATATGCAAAGTTTACTGAAATAAATTACAATTAAAAAATTACTTCTTTTTTTTCAAATTAATTACTAGAGAATATTCTTCAAGAAGCGATAAGCAAGCAGGTATAGGGAGATCTTTGTGAAGTTCTTTACAATCATCATAATCATAGATTCGGTTTTCTTCTTGATTGTAAACATGTATATGATCACTTGTATTAGTGTCATAAAATGATTGTTTATCAACAACAATTTGCTTTAAATATCCTTTATCAACTAAAGTGTTAAGATTTTCATAGAGAGTGGTAAGAGAAAAATAACTCCTGTTATCCTTAAGAACTTCATTAATCTGATTGATGGAAAAATGTTTATCATTGCCATCAAAAATAGACTTGAGGAGAACAACTCTCTGTTTAGTCTGTCTCCAACCACAATTTTTTAGGACAACATCAATATCTTTTTTACTAGCGTCTGTTAAATTCATTAGTCTAAAATTATGTTAAATTTCATTATATATCAATACTTTCAGAGTAAAAAATGAAGACAAAATAGCACCATTAGATTGAAATGGGTTTTAAAAAACTTGGTTTAATAAATAGACTCAAGGCTTAGTAATATTTGGCCTATATTCTTTACCTTTTTTTTGTGAATTCAATTGATACATAACATTTATTCTATCAATAAATGATATTGGATAATATTTTTCCTCGACGATTCTTTTTATTTTAAGATTACAAACTTTGTTTCTAGTTTTTCTCATAAGGCATATAAAATGCCTTTATGAGAAAATAGTAAATTGGTTTTTTTTTTAGCTTTAAATAGCTAGGTTTACATAAATTATCTGAAACTAGTTACAAACTTAGTTAATGACAATTTTTAATGGAATTTGCTATTTCGTTAATCAGCTCACTATACATCGAAGGTCCGGCATCTATGTAAGCACCCAAAGGATCCATTACACCCGTAGAGATATTCATATCATTTCCAAGAGTCTCAATTATTTTTGGATTATATTGAGGCTCTGAGAAAATACACTTAATACCTTTATCATTTATTAGATCTTGAATATCAGCAATTTGCTTTGCACCAGGTAAAACATCAGGGTTTAAAGTTAATGCTCCGGCTGATTTAACACCAAATCTTGTTTCGAAATATTGGTAAGCATCATGGAATACAATATAGCTAATATCTTTTGATAATTCTTTTTCTACACTATTGATTAAATTATCTAGTTCCAATGTTGCCCCTGCAGCATTAACTGAATATTGTCTTTGACCATCTGGATCTATTTTTATTAATTCGTCTCGGATAATTTTAACCATTTCTTTAGCATTTTCTGGGTCTAGCCAAATGTGTGCATCAAACTCTCCATGATTGTGACCATCATGATGTCCGGCGTGATCATCGTGATCATCATGTCCCTCATGTTCGTCGTCATGGCCATCGTGATCATCATGATCGTCATGGTCATCATCTTTATGTCCGTGATCATCGTGATCATCATGATCATCATGGTCATCAAAAATATTTTCTTCTCTAAATTTGAGTTTTTCTATGGAGTCTGAGTCCATGAAAGCAATTTTCTTTGCATTTTTTGCAAGAGAATTTAAAGGTTTCTCCATAAATGCCTCCAAGTCCTCTCCAATCCAAAAGACTATATCTGCTTCTTCAATCATGTTTGCATGAGATGGTTTAAAAACAAACGTGTGAGGATTATTTGTACCTTCAATAATTAATTGAGGCTCTCCTCTTGTTTCCATAATTCGTGATATCAATGAATGCAAAGGCTTTATTGTAGTGACTACTTTAATGTCCGTTTTCACATCTGCATGAGAATTAAAACTTAAAAATAAAAAGGAAAGTCCGAAATATATTGATCTTTTGAACAAATTCATATTAATTACCACCTCTAATGTTATACTATTACATACGTAATAATATAACAGTATTAATAAGTCAAATTAAAAAATGAGAAATAATTTAATTGAATTAAAAAACTGTGGGGTTGTTAGAAATCAAAAATGGTTAGTGAGAGGTGTCTCATTAAAAGTTTCACAAGGAGAAATAGTTACTCTTATTGGACCTAATGGATCAGGGAAATCCACCACAGCAAAAATGTGTTTGAACATATTAAAACCAGATGAGGGTTTTAACACAATTAAAAATGACATCAGAATCTCATATGTACCTCAAAAAATTTCAATCGATTGGTCTTTACCATTAAGAGTCATAGACTTTATTAATCTAGTAATTAAACACAAAAATAGCGAGATTAGCGATGCTCTCAACATGACTGGGATCAAACATCTTATTTATGAAGATGTGAGGAATTTATCAGGAGGAGAGTTCCAAAGATTACTAATGGCACGTGCTATAGCAAAAGAACCTCATTTTCTGGTTTTAGATGAACCTGTTCAAGGAGTGGACTACCCAGGTGAAATAGCTCTTTACAAAACAATTCAAGAATTTGTAAAGAATATAAATTGTGGAATCTTATTAATTTCCCATAATTTGCATGTTGTAATGTCACAAACTGATTACGTGATTTGTCTTAACGGTCACGTTTGTTGTGCTGGAACTCCAAAAACGGTTATTAAAGATCAAGAATATATAAAACTATTTGGCGATAGTATTGATCCAACTTTAGCATTTTATGAACACAATCATGATCATGAGCACTTGCCTGATGGAAGCATCAACGAGTCAAAGAGAGTTTAATTATGTTTGATGACTTTATTGTTAGGGCGTTTGCAGCAGGTATTGGTCTTGCATTAATCACAGGTCCATTAGGATGTTTTATTGTTTGGAGAAGATTATCATATTTTGGTGATACTATCGCACACTCAGCTTTATTAGGAGTTGTGATTGCCTATGCGTTAAATTATAATTTAATCATAGCAGTATTTGTTGTCTCTTGTGTTCTAGCTTTATCTTTACTTTTTTTACAGAGAAGAACTAATCTTCCAGATGATGCATTATTAGGACTCTTAGCTCACTCCGTTTTAGCAATAGGTCTTGTTCTATTAGGGATATTATCTTTTATTAGGATTGATCTCATGGGTTTACTTTTTGGAGATATTCTCTCTGTAAATTTCACAGATCTTTTGTTTGTTTGGATTGGAGGGGGTATTGTTTTAATAGTTTTAATATTAATTTGGAGACCTTTATTTGCAGGAACAGTTAATTTAGAATTAGCTAAAGCAGAGGGTCTGAATCCAGATTTAGCTAATGCAATCTTTACATTGCTAATTGCGAGTGTAATTGCAATTTCAATAAAAATTGTAGGTATTTTGTTAATAACAGGGCTTTTAATAATACCAGCAGCAGCCTCTAGAAACTTATCTTCCTCTCCCATTCAGATGGCAATCCTCTCATCTATTATAGGTGTCGCGTCCGTTGTTCTAGGTATTCAAACCTCTATGATATGGAATACACCAACTGGTCCAACAATCTTAACAATAACTTTAGGAGTTTTTATAGCAACAATGCTTCCACTGAAAAAATTGCTAATTTCAAAAAATAAAATAAAATCATAATACAAAATGAGTTCAAACCACACACATAATAAAAAAAATCAAACTTTAACAAAAAATCAGAGAATTGTTCTTAATCTGTTGCAAGACAGCGGAGAGCCTTTGAAGGCATATTTTATTTTAGATAGTTTAAAAAAAGAGGGCTTAAACTCACCTCTCCAAGTATATAGAGCTTTAGATAAGCTTGTTGAATTAGGCAAAATTCACAAAGTAGAAAGTTTGAATTCCTTTATAATTTGTAATAATTCAAACTGCGCCAGCAATACTGCATTTACCATCTGTGAAAGATGTGGAAAAGTAAAAGAAATTAAAAATAATAACCTAACCGAAGGTGTTAACGAATTAGTGAGAGAAAATAAACTAAATATTACTCGCTACAACTTGGAGTTTTACGTTGTTTGCAAGTCCTGCAAAATAAATTAATAACTAACATATAGTCTTATAAACCCTTATTTTATTGCATTTTTGACTATTGACATAAATTAGGACCTATATATATTGTCCGACTTATTATGTACGCAGTTCTTAAATCGGTTGGTAAGCAATTTAAAGTGTCTCCGGGAGATGTTTTAAAGATTGATAAAATAGAGGGTAACGTTGGTGATACCATATCTTTTAAAGATATTGTTGCAGTTGGAAATGGCGACAAGTTTGAACTTGGTTCTCCAGCTGTAAAAGGTGCAGAAGTGTCTGCAAAATTACTGTACCAGACCAGGGACGATAAGATTAGAGTTTTTAGAAAAAATAGAAGAAAACATTTTCAAAGAACTAAAGGTCATCGTCAATATATCTCTATATTAAAGGTCATGGCAATCAAGTCCGCCATTGGAGAAGAGAGCTTTAAAGAGCCAGCTAAGAAAGCGGCGCCAAAAGCAGAAACTCCAAAAAAAGTTGAAAAAAAGGCTGAAACTTCAAAAAAAACTGAAGTAAAAGCTTCAGAAACAAAAAAAGTTGAAGCTAAAACTGAAAAACCTAAAAAGGTCGAGGCTAAAGAAAAAAAGACTGTGAAAAAAGAAACAACTGAGGTAAAAAAGTAGAAATATGGCAACAAAAAAAGCAGGTGGAAGTTCCAAAAACGGAAGAGACTCGGCTGGTAGAAGGCTTGGAGTTAAAAAGTTTGGTGGCGAACACGTAATTCCTGGAAATATTATTGTTCGTCAGCGTGGTACAAAATTTTACCCGGGCGAAAATGTTGGGATTGGAAAAGATCATACTCTTTTCTCCTTAGTTGAAGGCAAAGTTCTGTTTAAAAAATCTCGAAACAGACAGTTTGTTTGCGTTAACTAAACCCACTTAAAAAAAACTTCAAATTAAACTGTTATGGCATTTATAGATAAAGCAAAAATATATATTAAATCAGGAAATGGTGGACACGGTGCTCTTAGTTTTCGAAGAGAAAAATTTGTAGAGTACGGAGGCCCTAATGGTGGGAATGGTGGAAAAGGTGGTGATGTTATTTTTCGAGGGAATAAAGGAATCAACACTCTCCAAAGGTATCGTTTTAACCAACATCATAATGCGCAAAATGGTATGGGTGGTGCTGGTCAATTAAAAACTGGCGCAAGCGGCAAAGATCTTATTTTAGACGTCCCTTGTGGAACTGAGATATACACCGAAGACATGAGTATTAAAATTCATGAGATTTTAAAAGATAATGAAACTTATCATTTTTTAAGAGGAGGTCAGGGAGGCAAAGGCAATGCTCACTTTAAAAGTTCTACTAATAGAGCACCTCGTAAGTTCCAACAAGGAGAAAAAGGACAAGAGTCAACTGTCAGATTAAAGCTGAAAATATTAGCTGATGTTGGTTTGGTGGGAATGCCAAATGCAGGTAAATCTTCAATTTTAAATTTTGTAACGAATGCCAAGTCAAAAGTTGCTGATTATGCCTTTACAACACTTCATCCACACATCGGAATGGTTCAAAAAGAAGATCTTGAATTTGTATTAGCAGATATACCTGGACTCATAGAACATGCTAGTGATGGGAAAGGACTAGGTCATGATTTCTTATCCCATGTTGAAAGGTGTAAAATTTTAATTCACGTCGTAGATATCACTGAAGAAAAACCTTTTGAAAATTATAAAGTTATTCGACAAGAACTTTTAAATTATGGAGGTAAAATAGAACAAAAAAAAGAAATTATTGCACTAAATAAGATTGAAATTGCTGATCAGAAAAGGGTTGAGGAAATTAAAAAAGAATTTGAGACTTTAAATCAAGAGGTTAAATTGATTTCAGCTGCAACAGGCCATCAATTAGATCAATTAACAAATTTATGTTTGGAATATTTACAAGATGAATAAAAAATTTTTAGAATTAGCCAAAAAATCAAAAGTTATTGTCATTAAAGTTGGCTCAAATATTTTAGTTAATGAAAAGCATGTGCTGAGGAAAAAATGGCTAAGCTCCCTAATTGCAGATGTGAAAGAACTCCAAAAGAGAGGTTCTAAGATAATCATTGTTTCATCTGGTGCAATAGCTTTAGGTAGGAATATACTCTCAAAAAAAAAGTTGACTAATTTGCATGAAAAGCAGGCTGCTGCATCAATAGGTCAAATACAGCTCTCTCAACAATGGCAAAAAGCTTTTGCAAAATTAAATATTCAAAGTTCTCAGATTTTAATAACAGCTGAAGATTTAAACGAAAGAAGAAAATATTTGAATATCAGAAATACAATTTACTCTCTCATGGATTTAAATGTTGTTCCAATAATTAATGAAAATGATACTACCTCGACAGAAGAAATTCGTTTTGGAGATAATGATAAACTTTCTGCTATGATCGCAAATGCCCTGTCAGCTGAGTTATTAATTTTATTATCTGATGTGAATGGTCTGTATACTGCAAATCCTAAAAAGTCATTGCAAGCTAAACTGGTTACATCTGTGGAGGAGGTTGATCAACAAATAGAAAAATATATTGATAAAGATTTAAGTGAGTTTGGTTCTGGTGGAATGTTGGCAAAAATCAATGCTGCAAAACTCTGTATTCAATCCGGATCCACCATGATCATATCAAATGGTTTGGTGAATAATCCTTTGAGTAAGATTGATCCTAAATCTTCAACATGGTTTCATCCTTCCAAAAATATTCTGACAAGTCGCCAGCAATGGATTTGGAATAGACCAATACAAAAAGCAATTGTCCATATTGATGAAGGGGCCTCAAAAGCACTCAAGAAAAATTCAAGTCTGTTGGCAATCGGTGTAAAGTCAATTGATGGAAAGTTTTATCGTGGTGATACTGTTTCGATCCATTACAATAAAAAAGAGTTAGCTAGAGGCATGATTAATTATGATTTTCAGGAAATGGATAAAATAAAAGGTAAAAAATCATCAGAATTCAGTGAAATTCTTGGTTTTGTCCGAGAGGATGAGATAGTTCATAAAGATAACTTGGTGAGATCGAGATGAGTGACTATTTTCAAGAAATTTTAAACCATTCGAAGAGGGCATCGAGTGCCATGTCCAAACTATCTGCAGAGGATAGAAGTAGAATTTTAATGAATATTAGTGGTTTTCTATTATCTAATAAAAATGAAATTCTAAAAGCTAATCAAGCAGATGTAGAAAGAGCTAAATCAAATAATATTTCTGCACCTATGATTAATAGATTAGTTTTGACTTCAGAGAAAATAGATCAACTTTCACTTGACGTTGAGAAAATAGCCCAAATGCAAGATCCCCTTGATCAAACTTTAGAAAGTTGGACCAATGCCACTAATGGGTTGCAATTTACAAAAGTCTCAGTGCCTATTGGTGTGATTGGTATTATTTATGAGTCTCGACCTAATGTCACAATAGATGCTGCATGTCTTTGCCTTAGATCTGGAAATATTTCTATTCTTAGAGGAGGCTCTGAATGTATCGAAACTAATAAAAAACTTTATGAGTGCATTCAAGATGCTTTAAAAGATTTAAATTTTGATATTCATCTTGTCTGTTTCATTCAAAATACTGATCGTAGTTTTGTTGAAGAGTTGTTAAAAGCTGAAGGAGATATAGATGTGATTATTCCTCGTGGGGGAAAATCGTTAATTGAAACAATTTCTAAAAATTCAAAAGTTCCTACAATTAAACATTTGGAAGGTTTGTGTCATACTTTTTGGGATGAAGGATATGATAAAGATAAAGCCACTGAGGTCATCGCAAATGCCAAGCTGAGAAGACCAGAGATTTGTGGTGCAACAGAGACTTTACTTATACACTCTAATAATTCAGCAGAAGATATTTCATCTGTTTTAGATAATTTAAAATCACAAGGATGTGAAATTATTGGATGTAGTCGCCTCAAAGATATTTATTCTATTGATCGAGATGCAACAGAAGAAGATTGGTCAACTGAATATCTAGATAAGAAAATTTCAGTAAAACTAGTTGATAACGTTGAAGAATGTTTAGAACATATAAACAAATATTCTAGTGGACATACCGAGAGTTGTTTAAGTAACAATCAACGGTCTATAGAGTATTTCTTTCAAAACTGTAAAAGTGCCATTTTAATGAATAATGCTTCCACTCAATTTGCTGATGGTGGAGAATTTGGATTTGGAGCAGAAATAGGTATTTCTACTGACAAGCTTCATGTGAGAGGGCCAGTAGGAGCAAAGCACCTAACAACATTTAAATATCAAGTAATTGGCAATCACACCACTAGGCCTTAATGGAATTCCGTAATAATTTTCAAGAATTACAATCTCAGATCGAATATCTTAGCTCTTTGAATAAAGAGGATGTTACTCATATAATCAAATCTTCAATTTATGAGTTAGAAAGTTTAAAAGTTTTTAATGAAGAAGAATTAAATGAAATTAATAAAGTGACTCTTATAAGTGAGCCCTTTAATAACCTTTTCTTTAAATATAACAAAGAGCGTTTGATAAACAAAGGTGTAGTTTACATAGAGGAAGAAAATGATTTGCAATTTATTATATCTTTATTTTATTTTTTTAAACAAAGAGTGCCGATTTTATTTCATACAAGTTCAAAATTACAATTACAATTTATAGATATTCTAAACAAATTCCTCGAGGAAAATGGTGTCTCTAAAAAATTTTTGAGGAAAATAGATGAATAGAAAGATTGGACTGTATGGTGGATTTTTTAATCCCTTACACGAGGGACACGTTCATGTAATAGAAAGTTCAATAAAAAGTTTAAATCTGAAAAAACTATTTATCCTTCCCACTTATCAAAATCCTCTTAAGGCTAATCAAAATTTAAACACAATAAATTCTCAATTATCAAATATCCGATCAAAAATTAAAGAGCCGTTAGTAAAAGTTTCTGACTTTGAACATCGTTATAAAATGAAATGCACCTATGATGTGTTGCAAAAAATTAAGACTAAATGTGACCTTAGCTCTTTTTATTTAATTATAGGTCTTGATCAGCTTGGTCATTTTCACGAATGGAGAGAATATGAGTGGATTTTAAAAAATATTAGTATTTGCGTTATTTATAGACCGAGATATGATGAATTTATTGAAAATTCAACAGTCCAAAAACAATTCTCCCATTTATTTATGCCTAATTTAAATAGTTTTATTAACTGCTCTACTCCTTGTTTCCATATTCTTGATAATATAGGTGTAGAGATGTCATCTAGTGAGTTACGAAATTCTTAATCACGATAAAGACCCCTCTGTTAAGGCTATAGTCGACAGTCTTGAAGACAATAAGGCTGAAAACATCTCAGTTATTTCTCTCAAAGGAAAGGCAGAATTTGCTGAATTCATGATCGTTGCATCCGGGCGATCAAATAAGCATGTGGACTCAGTTTCAGATAAGGTTTACCGATACCTTAAGAAGAATAAACTTTATTGCAATAAACCAGAAGGAAAGCCCCTTTGCGACTGGACGGTCATTGATGCTGGACATGTTTTAGTGCATATTTTTAGAAATGAAGTTAGAGAAATATACGATTTGGAAAAACTATGGTCTGAAGACTTCAACACTATCAATACTGCCTCTTAAAAAGTCAAATATGCTCAAAATATTTTTTATTTTAATTTTAATCTTTAATGTGAATATCAGTTTTTCTGATACTAAAGAAACCTATAAACAATTAAGTATTTTCAACGAAGTATATAACCGAGTAAAAAATCAATATGTTGAAGAGGTAACTGATAAAGAGTTAATAGAAAAAGCTTTAAATGGAATGCTACAGGCTCTTGATCCTCATTCAAGTTTTATGAGTGAAGAAATTTATAAAGAAATGCAGATGGACACGTCAGGTTCTTTTGGTGGATTAGGCATCGAAATCACAACAGATAAAGGTTTCATAAAAGTTGTCTCTCCAATTGACGATACCCCTGCTTATAAAGCTGGAATTTTAGCTGGAGATTATATAACGCATTTAGATGGCACATCAGTAGTTGATATGACTTTAAAGGAAGCAATTGATATTATGAAAGGTGAACCAGGGACCACTATAACTTTAACAATTTTTAGATCTTCCGAAGAACCATTTGATGTCGATATTAAAAGAGATATAATTAAAGTTGCATCTGTTAAACATCGTCTAATTAACGATGTGGGATATATAAGAATAATTCAATTTAATGAGCAAACAACAACAGGATTAAAAAAAAGTATAAAAGAACTTGAAGACAGTAATGATGCTCCAATTGGTTATGTTTTGGATTTAAGAAATAATCCAGGAGGATTATTAAATGAGTCTGTGTCAGTTACAGATATGTTCCTTGATAAAGGAGAAATAGTTTCAATCAGAGGAAGAGAAAAGAAAGATGTTCAAGTTTACTCTGCTAAAAAAGGGGATCTAATTAATGGAAAACCATTGATTATATTGATCAATGAGGGTTCTGCTTCGGCGTCTGAAATTGTTGCTGGTGCATTACAAGATCATGATAGGGCAGTAATTATGGGTATAAAGTCATTTGGAAAAGGTTCAGTGCAAACCATTATACCTATTGACAGCGGTGCAATCAGACTCACCATCGCAAAGTATTACACACCAAGTGGAGACTCAATACAAGCAGTTGGTATTGAGCCAGATGTTGTAGTGCCTAGAGCTGAATTAAATGTGATTGATAATAACTTTACTTTTAGAGAGTCAGATTATCGAGAGGCTTTAGATAACGAGACAAATGAAGAAAGTGAGGAGGAAGAGTCCACTGATGATATTCTTGAAAGAGATTATCAGCTATCTCGTGCCATTGATGCAGTCAAAACCATAGCTGTATTAAATTAATGAAAATAAACCCCAAAGATTATCGACCAAATGTTGGTATGATGATTATTAATCAAAATAAAGAAATATTTGTTGGAAAAAGAATAGACCACCCTTCAGAATTTTGGCAAATGCCACAAGGTGGGATTGATCCTAAAGAAAAATCTGAAGTGGCAGCTCTTAGAGAAATGGAAGAAGAGGTTGGTATTAAAAAAAATAAAGTTAAATTAATCTCACAGAGCAAAGACTGGTATTACTATTCTTTACCTAAAGACTTATCAAAAACTCTTTGGAAAGGTAAATACAAAGGTCAGCGTCAAAAATGGTTCTTGTATGAATTTAAAGGCAGTGAGAAAGATATAAATATTGAAACATCTCACCCTGAATTTTCTGATTATAAATGGGTTAAACCAGATTTTTTGGTTCCCAACATAGTGCCTTTTAAAAAAGCAATTTACGAAAAATTATTAAAAGAATTTAAAGACTATTTATAAGGCGGATTATTTACCACTTGTTCAAACGTACCGAGAGCAGTTTCATTACCCTCTAGTTCTTGATAGGTTTTAGATTGTTGGTAGTTAGAACTATTAATATCAGACAATGGCTCTATTTGATCAACTAAGACCTCACAAACCTTTTCTTTAAGCATAACTAAACCACCTGACACAAAGAAACTCTCATCGACTTTGTTTGAAGACATAATTGCCATTTGACCAGGTCGCAAAGAACTGATGAACGGAGAATGATTAGGCATTGCAGCAAAATCACCCTCTGCTCCTGGCAATACTGCCATTTCAACTTCTTTTTCAAAAATCACTTTTTGAGGGGATACGACCTTCAAATTAATCATAACTACTTCGTTACTTCCTCAGCCATTTTTTTAGCTTTTTCTAATGCTTCTTCAATTGTTCCAACCAAATAGAAAGCTGCTTCAGGAATATGATCGTAGTCACCTTTAACCAATCCATCAAAACCTTTGATGGTATCCTCTAAAGAAACAAACTTACCTGGTGAGCCTGTAAACACCTCTGCAACATGGAAAGGCTGACTTAAGAAACGTTGAATTTTTCTGGCTCTTGATACAACCAGCTTATCTTCTTCAGATAATTCATCCATACCTAAGATTGCAATAATGTCTTGTAAACTTTTGTAGGTCTGAAGAGTTTTTTGAACATCTCTTGCAACTTGATAATGCTTCTCACCCAGAGTTCTTGGTTCTAAAATTCTAGAAGTGGAGTCTAAAGGATCCACTGCAGGATAAATACCAAGTTCTGCAATTGATCTATTTAACACAGTGGTGGCATCTAAGTGAGAAAATGATGTTGCAGGTGCAGGGTCAGTTAAATCGTCAGCAGGAACATAAATTGCTTGCACAGAAGTAATTGATCCTTTGTTGGTAGTCGTAATTCTTTCCTGAAGTGCGCCCATATCTGTAGCCAAAGTAGGTTGATATCCCACAGCTGATGGAATACGTCCTAGTAAAGCCGAAACCTCTGAGCCAGCTTGTGTAAATCGGAAGATGTTGTCTACAAAGAATAAAACATCTTGGTTTTCTTCATCTCTAAAATATTCGGCTTGTGTTAAACCTGATAAAGCAACTCTTGCTCTAGCTCCTGGTGGTTCATTCATTTGACCATAAACTAGAGACACTTTAGAGGTATCACCCTCAAGGTTGATAACACCTGACTCAATCATTTCATGATAAAGATCGTTCCCTTCGCGAGTTCTTTCTCCCACTCCAGCAAAAACAGAGTATCCACCATGAGCTTTAGCTACGTTGTTAATTAATTCCATAATTAAAACAGTTTTTCCAACACCAGCACCACCGAAGAGACCAATTTTTCCTCCCTTAGAGTAAGGTGCCAAAAGATCTATAACCTTAATACCCGTAACAAGAACTTCGGTTTCAGTTGATTGATCAACAAAATCAGGAGCTGCTCTGTGAATAGGAAGAGATTTTTTTGATTCAATTGGACCTCGCTCGTCAATGGGCTCACCGATGATATTCATAATTCGACCTAAGGTTTCTGGTCCGACTGGCACAGAAATAGGATCACCATTGTCTTGAACCTCTTGGCCTCTTTGAAGACCTTCCGTTGCGTCCATAGCAATAGTTCGAACAGTATTTTCACCGAGGTGCTGCGCTACTTCTAAAATCAAATCTTGATCACCTACTTTTGTAGATAATGCATTTAAAATTGGGGGTAATTCTCCTTCAAAGGCGACGTCAACTACAGCCCCTAATACCTGTGTGACTTTTCCTGCCTTATTACTTGCCATTCGTTGCTCCTTTCCTAAACAGCTTCTGCTCCAGAAATAATTTCGATAAGTTCTTTTGTGATGAATGCTTGTCTTGTTCGGTTATATGTTAGTGTCAACCGATCAATCATGTCTCCCGCATTTCTTGTTGCGTTGTCCATGGAAGTCATTCTTGCTGCATGCTCAGACGCAGAGCTTTCAAGAACGCTTCTATAAATTTGTGTTAAAAAATTTCTTGGAACCAGGTATTCTAAAAGTTCATTTTTATCAGGTTCAAATTCAAAAATAGCATTATTGGCCTCACTCTCATCTTCACTAGTTTCCTCATTACTTAAAGGTATCAGAGATTGATATGTTGGCTCTTGAGAAATCGCAGAAACAAATTTATTAAATAAAATAGAAACTTCATCTATTTCGTTACTTTCGAATAGTTCCATAATTTTATTTTTTATTTCCTCAGAAACCTGAAGTTGTCTATCATTAGAATTTAAATCTTCAAAACTAGCTACAATATCTAAGTCTGTTTTTTTATAAAAACTAGATGCTTTTTTGCCAACAGTCATTATTTTGACAGACTTACCTTGTCCTTGTTGATCACTGATCCATTTTTTTGCGTTTCTAAAAAGATTTGAGTTGAAACCTCCACATAGACCACGGTCAGAGGAGTTGATTATTAAAAGACTAATTTTTGAATTTTCTCTACCAGTTAAGATTTCTGGTAAATCAGAGCTATTTTTAGTATTTCCAGCCAAAGATGAAAGAATGAAACTTAAACTATCTGCGTAGACCCTAGATGACTCAGCTAATTCTTGAGCTCGGCGTAACTTACTCGCAGCTACCATCTTCATCGCAGATGTAATTTTTCTAGTGGATTTTACACTAGAAATTCTATTCTTTAATTCTTTTAAATTTGGCATTAACTATAATTAGCAGTGAATTTTTCTAAATAATCCTCGATTTTTTTATCAGACTCATCGCTAAAATTACCTGTGTTATTAATTTCGTCAAAAATATCTGAATGATCGGCACGAAGTCCCTCAAGAAACTTAACTTGAAAATCTGTGATTTTGGATATTTCAATTTTATCCAAGAAGCCCCTAACACCAGAGTACAAACTTAAAACTTGATCAGCCACAGACATCGGAACGTATTGATCTTGTTTTAATAGTTCTGTTAACCTCTCACCTCTTGCAAGTAACTGTTTGGTAGAGGCATCAAGGTCTGATGCAAATTGAGAGAAAGCAGCCATCTCACGATATTGGGCTAACTCTAATTTGATTTTACCAGCAACCTTTTTCATGGCTTTAGTTTGTGCTGCAGAACCCACACGACTCACTGATAAACCAACATTAATCGCTGGTCTAATACCTGAGAAAAACAATTCTGTCTCTAGGAAAATTTGACCGTCTGTAATTGAAATCACATTAGTTGGAATAAAAGCAGATACATCACCAGCTTGAGTTTCAATAACAGGAAGTGCTGTTAAACTACCGCCACCATTTTCGTCGTTCATTTTAGCAGCTCTTTCTAGAAGACGAGAGTGAAGATAAAAAACATCACCAGGAAATGCCTCACGTCCTGGCGGTCTTCTTAACAATAAAGACATTTGTCTATACGCAACAGCTTGTTTTGATAGGTCATCATAAACGATTAGGCCGTGCATTCCATTGTCACGGAAGAACTCACCCATAGAACAACCTGCATAAGGAGCTAAAAATTGGAGTGGTGCTGGATCAGAAGCTGAAGCTGCAACCACGATGGTGTATTCCATAGCTCCATTTTCCTCAAGAGTTTTAACAACTTGAGCAACTGTTGATCTCTTTTGCCCAATAGCTACATAGATACAATATAATTTTTTTGATTCATCATCAGACTGATTAATTTCTTTTTGGTTAATTATGGTGTCAATAGCAACAGCTGTTTTGCCAGTTTGTCTATCACCAATAATCAACTCACGTTGTCCTCGACCAATAGGGACAAGTGAGTCAAGGGCTTTGAGCCCTGTCTGCATTGGTTCGCTTACACTTTGTCTAGGAATAATACCAGGTGCTTTGACTTCTATTCTACTAGACTCGCTACTTTGGATAGGACCTTTACCATCAATTGGATTTCCGAGAGCATCTACAACTCTTCCTAATAAGCCTTTACCAACAGGTACCTCCACAATCTTTTGTGTTCTTTTAACAGTATCACCTTCTTTAATACCTCTATCATCACCAAAAATAACAATACCAACATTGTCCTCTTCAAGGTTAAGTGCCATTCCTTGGACACCACCAGTAAATTCTACCATTTCACCTGCTTGGACATTGTCCAAACCATAAACTTGAGCAACTCCATCACCAACTTTTAAGACAGTTCCTACTTCTGAAATATCTGCTTGGCTTTCAAAGTTATTAATCTGATCTCTGATGATAGAAGAGATCTCCGATGCTTTTATTGACATTAAATGTCTCCTTTCACATTGTTGGTAAATTTAGAAACTTGATTAAGAATGCTAAGGTCGATCATCTTTGATCCAATCACTACAGTCATTCCTCCTAGTAAAGAATTATTTACTTGGAACTCTAAATTAATTTTGGAACCATATTGGTTGTGTAATAAATCCTGAATACTATTTTTTATTTCATCATTAATAGCATGAGATGTTGTTACTTTAGCTTTTTGATATCCCCTTTTTTCAAAAAGAACATCCTGAAAATCAGATAAAACATTTTCAAATAAATTAAGTCTTTTATTTTTTTTAAGTGTATTGACAAGACCAGATAAAATTTTTTCAGATGGCAATCCTTGGATTATTTTTAATAGAATACTTGATTTTAATTCATTTTTGGTCATAGGTGATTTTAAAAGTGAGGATAACTCTTGGCTGTCAGCCATGGTCTTAGATAAACTTTGAGCATCTTTTAACAAGGCATCTAATTCTTCGTTTTTAACTGAGTCAAACAAGGCAGTTGAATACCTTTTAGATGCGATTTTATTGGTCATTTTGTATAGTTAACCTCAATTTTTTATCACATCACTAGGCCAACCGGCATCATACAAATGACGCATCAAGCGATTGATAGTGGATCAATGTCAATATTTAGAAAACGCCTGTATTTTGGTGCTATTTTTGACATTAAGATATCTATTTTTTTTCTCAAAGTCTTATATGTCCTCTCTTTAAAATAAAAATTCTCATGAAAGTGCTTCATTTTATATGGAATCAATGAGGGGACAGGCCCTAAAATATCAAGTCTACTATTTTTCGATATATCAAGAATTTCTTGGCAAGCCTCTCTTATAGCTGTGATATTAGGGTGGATTAATTGAATTTGAACAATTTTGTAGAATGGAGGAAGATTGTTCTCTTCTCTTCTTTGAAGTTCTAATTTTATAAATTGATCTCTACTTTGGCTCTTAAGTGAATTGTATATCGAATGCTTAGGATTGTAAGTTTGAATTAAGACCTTACCCCTGTTACCCTCTCTACCTGATCTCCCTGCTACTTGTTGCAAAAGCTGGTATGTTTTTTCCATAGCTCTGAAATCAGGACTATACAGACTTGAGTCTGCGTCAATAATATTTACTAATTTTAAATTTGGAAAATGAAAAGACTTCCCAATTATTTGTGAGCCAATCAATAGACTAGTATTTAAATTAAATATATTTTCAATGATTTCTTTTTTATTTTTTTTTGATTTTAATGTGTCACTCGAAAATAATTGATTTGAGTATCCTGGAAAAAGGCGTGTAACTTCCTCTTGAAGTCTTTCTAACCCTATACCAATCGATATAAATTTTTCAGATGAACACATCTTACATATTTGGTTAGGCTCAAAATAATTTGAACAATGATGACAAATGAGTCTATCAATTTTTTTATGATAAACTAAATTTACTGCACAATTTTGACACTGTATTGGTGTATGACAACTTGCACATATTTTGGATGGAGCATAGCCACGTCTATTGAGAAAAAATAAAACTTGTCCTTTTTGTTTCAGGACTCTATTTGTTTCATCAAATACTTGTTTTGATATCCAGGCCCTAGAGCTAGGTTTTGATTGATTCATGTCAACAATTTCAACTGATGGTAGTTGAGTTTTATGAAATTGATTGGAAAGATGATGAATATGAAATTTTCGCTGATTAGAATTATGAAGACTCTCTAATGATGGAGATGCACTTATTAAAAGACATAAAGCCTTAGAACATTTTGCTTTATATATGGCCATATCTCTTGCTTGATATTTTGGGCCGTCTTCTTGTTTATAAGATGAGTCGTGCTCTTCATCGCATATAATTAATTTTAAATTCTTGAAAGGAAGTAAAACTGATGACCTTGCTCCAACTAAAACGCATGGTTCACCCGATAAAAGAGATCTAATTATTCTAGCTTTTTGAATTTTTGATTGTTTAGAGTGCCAAATAAAGGGTTTACAACCAAAGTATTTAAAAAATCTTTTAGACCATTCTTCAGTTAAAGCTATCTCTGGTAGAAGTATTAAAGATTGATTTCCCCTGAGTAAATTTAACTCAACAGCTTTTAAATACAACTCTGTTTTACCCGAACCTGTAACACCATCTATAAGGTGAACTTGAAAATCATTATTTTTATTTGTTTGAAGTGATTTAAAAATATTTTCTTGATCAGGGTTTAAAGAAATATTTTGCGCCATGCCATCAAAAATAAAACTATCTGTAGTTTGGGATATTTTTTTTTCTTCTAATAATTTCTGCCAATCTTTTTTTGATAGATTGTATTTATCAATGAGATTTTTTTGAGTTTCGTAAATTTTATTTTCAAAAAGATAATAATTTTTTAGTTGTGTATTAGGAAATTGTTGTATTGCCATTTTCAAAACCATACCTAGATCTATGAAACAATGTATTGACACATACTTGTAAAAATCAATATTTTCTGTGCAAACAGCAAATTGATAATAATTACTTATTGAAAGTACTTTTTTGAGATCAAATTTTAAATCATTAATGTTTGTTTGAGATATAATGACTCCTGCTGATTTTCTTTTTCTTAAAGGTATTTCAACAATAGAGCCTACCTCAATAGAATGTGAGTATTTATAAGTCAGGCTCTCATTTATTTGCCCTGTAGGCATAACTTGGTAGTAATAATCCATTTTAAATTTTGATTCTAATTTATAATATAATGTAATGAATTTTATTGAACTGTTAGAACAGTTAAAAATAGATAAATCCTCAATACAAGACTTTAATAAATGGGCTAGTTATTTAAAAGACATAAAAGGCCACTCGAAAAATACATATAGATCGTACTGCTTTGATGTATGTGATTTTTTGATTTTCTTTAAATTCTATAATGGAAATTCCTTATCTTTATCAAATGTAAAAGATTTAAATTTGCAGACATTTAGGGCTTGGTTAGCAGATCTCAGCGAGAATAGAAAATATAAAAATATTTATAAAAAACCATTATCAGCAAGATCTAGGAGAAGAGCGATCAGTTCTATTAAAAATTTTTTTAAGTATTCATCTATAAATAATGATTTATATAAAGTTGCTTATAGCGAGGTTCAATTATTAAAAAATCCAAAAATTCCAAGATCCCTTCCTAAACCTATAACAGAGGGAGATATTGAGCTTTTAATTGAAGAATTAAAAAAAATATCAAAAAAAAGCTGGGTTCAAAAAAGAAATATAGCTCTGCTTTATCTTTTGTACGGATGTGGGCTACGAATTAATGAGGCCCTATCTATTACTAAAAACCATTTAATTGATAAAAATTCTCTTACTATCTTGGGCAAAGGTAATAAAGAGAGATTAGTACCAGTTCTTGATATTGTAGCTAACTCATTAGAAAATTATCTAAAAGAAATACCATATGATTTGCCAAGTGATGTTTCGATATTTGTGGGAGATAGAGGTAATCCGCTTAATGCCTCGGCTTTCCAAAGAGATTTGAAGAATGCCAGAGTTAATTTGGGGCTACCAAAAACAGCAACACCTCACTCATTAAGACATAGTTTTGCAACTCACCTATTAAAAAATGGTGGGGATTTAAGAATTATTCAAGAATTATTAGGACATAGTTCATTATCTACAACTCAAATATACACTGAAGTTGATGACATAAGTTTAGAGAAAACTTATAAAGAAAAAAACCCTAGTAAGTAAATTTAGATTTTACCTCTAACTATAAAATGAGGATTTATTATATCTTTCTTTGAATATTTCAACCTATTACCTTTTAGGTCTTTTACAGTACCACCTGCTCCCTCTACTACCGCTTGTGCTGCTGCAGTATCCCATTCAGAAGTAGGTCCCAGCCTAGGATATAAATCTGCCAAACCCTCTGCTATCATACAAAACTTTAAAGAACTACCGGCTTGTAGAGTATCAAAATTATTAAACTGAGATAAATAAGTTTTAGTCTCATTATTAAGATGACTTCTGCTCGTAACAATCTTTAATTTATCGGATGGTGATTGCACAGAAATAGATTTGATATTGTCATTTAATAACTTGTATGATCCTTTGTTAAGACCCCCAAAAAATAATGTCTTATCTTTTGGAATGTAAACAAACCCTTGGGTGGGATAATTGTTATTTATCAAAGCAATATTAATTGTAAATTCACCATTCTTATTGATAAATTCTCTAGTTCCATCCAAAGGATCAACTAACCAGTACTTTGGCTCATCAGTAAATTTTTGCTCACCCTCCTCTGAAATTATGGGGTAAGCTGAAATAGATGATAATAAATCAGAAATGTGTTCATGTGATGCTAAATCTGCTTCTGTTAATGGACTTTTATCGTCTTTAAATTCAATACTTTGATCATAGTTATCATAAATATTAAGAATTTTTTGGGAACATAGCTCAAGATTTTCACTGATTTCATTGAAAAACTCAAATTGTCGTATTATGTAATTATTTGTCATTTTTTTAAAATTTTACTTTTTTTTATATACATTTAGATTATTTTTTGTATTTTTCCAATAATACGACAAATGGTCAATTATAATGAATCATACTTTATTTTTTAAAATTAACCCATCAATAAAATTTCCTGCTTGGGATAGCGATAGTCATTATAAATTCCTTTTTAGTAAAAATTTATTTAAAACAAAAAGATCTTATGAAAGGTGGTTGGAAAAAATATCAATTTTTCCAGAGAATTTAAATGTAGAAAGCCTTTTAAACATACATGTAGGTCATATAAACAAATTAATTTATGAAGATTCGATAAAAAAATTTGAAAAACAAAGATCACTTATTTTGTTTATCCAATACGTTGAGGTGAATAATAATAAATTCTTATTTGCAAATGATAGACGTAATGGAAGACTATGGGTCAAAGTTAAATCAAATAAAATAAAAGATATTTCTGAGAGTTTAAAATATTTCTCAAAATTAAGAAAAAAAAATATAATTATTTTTCCAGACGCTTATCTTCTTAAAATTTTTCTCGATCAAAAAATTGATGAAAATCAAATTAACAATAAATTAAAACACTCAATTCATTTTCCTGAGTATTCATTTTATATAAATAATCTCAAAATTAATGATACGAAACTACTTAATAAATCTAATTTACCTCCAAACAGTTATTTGTCAGATCTAGAAGCGGAAAGTATTCATATTATCAGAGAAGTAATTAGTGAAACAAAAAATCCTGTCATGCTTTACTCAATAGGAAAAGATAGTTCAGTGATGTTAAGGCTTGCTCAAAAAGCTTTTTACCCTAGTCTTCCCCCATTTCCTCTACTACATATTGATACTCGATGGAAGTTCCGAGAAATGTATTTATTTAGAAATTGGGTAGAAAAAAATAGTGGTATGAAGCTAATAACACATATTAATCCTGATGGAATTAAATCAAATATTAATCCCTTTGATCATGGCTCTGCTCTCCACACTGATATAATGAAGACTCAAAGTCTAAAACAAGCCTTGGACAAGTATAAATACGATGCTGCTTTTGGTGGAGCAAGAAGAGATGAAGAGAAATCAAGAGCTAAAGAAAGGGTTATTTCATTCCGAAACCCCTCTCATCAATGGGATCCCAAAAATCAGCGTCCAGAGCTTTGGTCTCTATACAACTCTAAAGTCAATAAGGGTGAAAGCACAAGGGTTTTTCCATTATCTAATTGGACAGAATTAGATATTTGGCAATATATATACCAAGAACAGATACCAATAGTTCCCTTATACTTTGCAAAAGTTAGACCTGTAGTCGTGAGAGATGGAATGATTATTATGGTCGATGATGGTCGATTTAATATTCAATCTAACGAAAAAATTGAATTAAAAAGAATTAGGTTCAGAACACTTGGATGTTATCCCTTAACTGGTGCTATTGAATCAAATGCAAATTCACTTGAAGACATTGTTCTTGAACTTCTTCAATCCAAAACATCCGAAAGACAAGGAAGAGCTATCGATACAGACTCAAGTAGCTCTATGGAAATCAAAAAAATTGATGGTTATTTTTAAATGTATAAAGCCGGTACAATTAGCAGATACTTAAAAAGTCAAGCCTCCCTTAATCTATTAAGGTTTATCACTTGTGGATCTGTTGATGATGGTAAAAGTACATTAATTGGGAGGATGCTTTATGAATCTCAAATGATATTTGATGATCAAGTTGCTTCATTAAAAAACGACTCAAAAAAATATGGAACACAAGGTGAGAATATAGATTTTGCATTACTGGTCGATGGTTTATCAGCTGAGAGAGAACAAGGTATTACTATAGATGTTGCATATCGATTTTTTTCAAGTAGCAAAAGAAAGTTTATTGTTGCAGATACACCAGGTCACGAGCAATATACTAGAAACATGGCGACTGGTGCCTCAACAGCTGAGTTAGCTATCTTACTTGTTGATGCCCGTCATGGCATACTTACACAAACTAAGAGACATTCTTTTATTGCATCTCTTCTTGGAATTAAAAATATTGTCTTGGCAATTAATAAAATGGATTTAGTTAACTATGATAAAAATATTTACGAAAAAATAAGCTCTGAATACAAATTATTCTCAAAAAAATTAAATTTTGAAAATATTCAAAGTATTCCTATATCAGCACTTAAGGGAGATAATATTCACAAAAAATCTAAATACATGAAATGGTACAATGATAAAACCCTATTTGACTATTTAGAAACTACTAAAACTAAAATACAAGGCTCAAACAGTTTTGTACTTCCTGTTCAAAGTGTCAATAGACCTAATTTAAATTTTAGAGGATATTCAGGAACCGTCGCTGAGGGAAAAATTAAAAAGGGTGATGAGTTAATTTCTCTTCCGTCAAATCAAAAAGTAAAAGTAAAAGATATTTTTGTAGGTGAAAGATCACTTAAAACTGCAAATTTCAAGCAAAGTGTAACACTTACCATAGACAAAGAGATAGATACCTCCAGGGGCGATATACTCTGCTCAAAAAACTCCACAATTGATATGGCTGACCAATTTAACATGAATGTTATTTGGATGTCAGAGGATAAGGGTTTTACTGGAAGAACTTATTTAGCGAAAATTCATAATATCTCAACCAGTATTAAAATTATGAACATAAAAAAAATATATGATGTAAATACGTTAGAATTTGCTGCTGGAAATGAACTTAAACTCAATGATGTTGCAGAAATTTCTATCTCATTTAATAAAGCTGTTCCCTTTTCGACTTTTAAAGAAAATAAAATTTTGGGATCTTTAATAATTATTGATCCAATTAATAATCAAACTATTGGAATGGGAATGATAAACTTTTCTCTGCGTAGATCACAAAATATTCAACTTCAAAACTTAACTATTAATAAGAATTTAAGAGAGAAGATAAACGGTCATAAAGGTCAAGTGCTGTGGATGACTGGTCTCTCGGGATCAGGAAAATCCACAATAGCTAATGAACTAGAAAAAATATTATACTCTCAAGGTAAAAAAACATACATTCTTGATGGAGACAATATTCGACACGGATTAAATAAAGATTTAGGTTTTACGGACAAAGATAGAGTTGAAAATATAAGGCGAGTTGCAGAGGTGGCAAAACTTATGTGTGACGCTGGACTAATTGTGATCACTGCTTTTATATCACCATTTAGATTAGAAAGAGAAATGGCACGATCACTTTTTGAAAAAAATGATTTCAAAGAAATTTATATTTCTACACCATTAAAAGTAGCTGAAAAAAGAGATCCAAAGGGTTTATATAAAAAGGCAAGACAAGGTAAAATACCAAATTTTACAGGGATAGACAGTATCTATGAAAAACCTATCAATCCTGACCTAGAAATTGATACCTCTAAAGTTTCTTTAAGTAAGGCTGTAAAAAAAATATTGAATATTATTTATTAAGTCGAATTTCCAATTGTTGAAATTTAGTCATATCAAAAACTATGTTTTCAAAAACAACATCTTCAAAATTTAAATCAGGGTTTAACGAAAACCCGAATGGTTCTAGAGGTTGACCTTTAAAATCTCTAGAAAATTCTCCATTTCCATCAGTATCTTGAAAGGCAAACAGGCCAATTTTGATATGTGGAAATGCTTTCAAATTAATCTGATTAAATTTGTTTATATCCTGCTCTACAACAATAAAAAGAGGTGCGGAATTTTCCTCGAAATAATATTTCCTATCATACCCCAGAATGTGAATTGGGCTTGAAGCATCAACAAAACCTGTGATTTTTGCTGTGAGATGATCTGAATATGAAGTTTTTATTACAAAAAAAGCCTGAAAAATCAGGAAATAAATGATCAATTTAATACTAGCCAGATAGCTGTGCATAACTTTTGAAAGATTAATGTATTTTCACAAAAGTTGTACAAACAATTTAATTGGATTTAAAACAAAAGAACAAACTATAAAAAAAACTTGAAAAACATGGTTTTTTTTTTAATTAATTTGGAATGTCATATCATCATTCAACCAATAAACTACATGCATAATGAATAACTGTGGATAACTCTGTTTAAAAGTATTAATTTATCCTTGGTTATGAAAAAAGGATACATCATTGTGAGAGTTTCAATTCACAATAATGAATTATTTCAAAAATATCCTCCCTTATCAACTGAAGTGATGAAAAAATATGGGGGTAAATACATAATTAGAGGTGGAAAAACTGATGTTTTAGAGGGGGAGTGGCCTGTAGACAGAACTACCGTTGTAGAATTTGAAAGCTTTGAAAGTGCTAAAAAATGTTATGAGTCTGTTGAATACTCAGAGGCTATGAAAATTAGGCAAAATAGTACAAAAAGTGACCTCATATTAATTGAGGGATTTTAATTTTTTTTAAAAAATTGATCGGCTAATTTAAGTTTGTCTTTTTTCTTTTTCAATAAAATCTCTAAATTTTTGATTTCTAATTTATGATTGCCAATCATCTCCTCAATTTCTTCGACACTCAAATCATCTAAATCAATTGGTTTTGTTTTTTTTGGTTCTTCTTCATCAAACATTTGTTCTATACCCTCCCTTTGTCCAAATAATTGGAAAAAAACTTTCATCTAACTCATCTGTTTCTAATTTTTTATATTTTTTATAAATTCTCGCAGTACCTCCTATGTTTGTTGGATGAAACTTTGAGTCAGAGGGAACGCAATGAGCAACTATTGCCCTTCTATTACTATTTGTATTATTGATACCTGAGCCGTGCCAAGTGTACCCATGATGAAAAGCTACACCACCTGCTGGAACTTCAACATATTGAATTTGAATTTCCTTATTTAATTTTGACGCATAATCATTTAACTCTTTTTTATAATCTCTTGGAGAATGAAATTGTCCCTTAGGAGGGCTCAATCCCCAAAGGTGAGATCCCGTTACATATTCTAGTGTCCCTTTTTCTTTATCGACATTATCGATGGGCATCCAACATGTCATCATGGTTTGAGGTACAATCCAATCATCGTATGCAGCATCTTGATGATAAGCTAAAGTTTTACCTCCAGGTGGTTTCCATAAAACATTGTCTTGTAAAAGTCTTGATCCACTCCAACCCATTAGTTCAGCACAAGCTTTTCCTAAGAATTCATTGCAAACTATTTCTTTTATAGAATTATCTGATTTCCAAGCGTTACAAATTTGTCTAGTAACGTCTTTGGGTCCACTTTCAAACTTCCAATTCCACTCGTCAGGTTCAATACCTGTTTCAAAGTTTCCATTAAATAAATTATGAAACCTCTCATACAATCGCTCAAAATGGGTCGTATCAAGAAAACTCTCAATAATCAAAAAACCATTTTTTTGAAAATCTTTTTTTTGATCCTCATTTAAAGAAATTTCTATCATCATAAAAATTTTATTATCATTTATGGAATATATTTTAGATTATTATTTAAATAAATTGACATTTTTGTTAGATTTCTGATAATCCTACAATGTCAAAAAAACTTATATTAATAATACTTTCTTCATTTTTTTTAATCACTAGTTGCGCAACTGTGAGCGAAAAAGCTAATGACGCTTACGATACTGTAGCGGGTGCCGTATCTAAAGGTTACAACAAAGTTAAAGATACAGTAACCGGCGACGACGACGATTAAGTTTAGCGCTTCACAAGGCGTGTCCTTTGCTGAATTCAAATTAATTTAATTTAATGAAATTTATATCTCTCCAACATATTTCAATTGAAGATCCAGGAACGTTTAAAGATTTTCTTATAGAAGATGGTCATAGTATAACAACTATCCAATTGGATGAGGGTGATAGTATTCCAAATAATTTAGATGAATTTGACGCCATGCTTTGTATGGGTGGACCTATGGATACATTTATGGAGGATAAATATCCATGGTTAGTGGCTGAAAAAAAAGCAATAAATGAATACGTTTTAAACCTTAAGAAACCTTTTTTAGGGTTTTGCTTAGGATGTCAGCTTTTAGGTGAGGTATTAGGAGGAAAGGTAGTTGAGTCTAAACCGCCTGAAATTGGCGTATTGGATATTAACATTGAAACAAGTGCCAAAGAAGATCATATTTTTAATTTTCTTCCAAATAAAATAAAAGCATTGCAATGGCATTCTTATGAAGTGGTAGGTTTGGAGACTAACTCTAAAGTAAGAGTTATAGGTACCTCGCCCTCAACAAAATATCAAATATTTGGTTATGAAAAGTATGCCTATGGAATTCAATTTCATTTAGAAATTCGAAAAACCACTGTTGATGATTGGGCTCAAGTTCCTGAATATAAAAATGCTCTCGAAAAATCACTCGGTGCTGATGCCTTGCCTCAAATGAAAGATATGGTAGCTAAAGAAATTGATACTATGGTGATGCAGTGCAACCAAATGTATAAAAACTTCGTTAAAATAGTTAATAAATAGTTTTTTATTATTTAATTTAGATGCACAGAAGAGATTTTATAAAAAAGGTTATACTTTTCTCTTTATCCTTTGTGATTCTAAAAACAAAAATTATGGCAAACACTCTCTTTAAACCTTTCAATCTAGTAGATGGGGTCTTTGTCAATAACTACGTTTCACATAAAAGTAGTTTCAAAGATTTTTGGAAATGGAGGAGAGAGTCAAGCAAGACGGAGCCGATTGCATTTCCTATGGTTGAAAATGACCCTGAATATTTAAAATCTAATAAATCTGAAAATACAATTACTTGGATAGGACATTCAACTTTCTTACTACAAATTGATGGTATAAATATATTAACTGACCCCCATTTCACAAAAAGAGCATCACCTCTGAGTTTTATGGGACCTTCAAGAACGACACCTCCTGGATTAAAAATAGAGGAACTGCCCTTTATTGACTTTGTTTTAATTTCTCATAATCACTATGATCATCTTGACTCAAAGACTATCCAGCTTTTATTAAAAAAACAAAATGTAAATCAACCTACATTTTTCGTACCACTAAAATTAAGAGATATATTATCAAAATTAGGTGCAAGAAATGTTATGGAACATGAATGGTGGCAAATAACTCAGTTCAAAAACTTAGAAATTCATTCTGTCCCAGTACAACATTGGAGTAAGAGAACATTTAACGATACTAATAAAACACTTTGGTGCGGTTGGGTTGTTAAAGCAAATAATTTTAAGTATTTTTTTGTAGGCGATACTGGATATTCAAAAGATTTTAAAGATATTCAAAAAAAGTTTGGATCGTTTGACTTATCAACAATACCCATAGGGGCATATGCCCCAAGGTGGTTTATGAAAGACTCGCATTGTAATGTTGAAGAAGCAATTCAAATTCACAAAGATGTTAAATCTAAAAAATCTATAGCTATGCATTGGGGAACATTTCAATTAACAGATGAACCGATGGATGAGCCTATAAAATTACTGCGAGAACTAACTAAGCAGTTAAAGATAAGCAAAGATGAGTTTTCTTATATGACTCACGGTCAAACAAGAAAAATTTAAGTAAAATAATTATATGCCTGATAAGATAGAGTTATTACAATTACTATTAATGCCCATATACTTAAATTACTCAAAAACTGTTTAAGGGAAGAGTTTGTATCCAAAAAATGAGGTCCTACTAAAATCAGTAGACATACAAAATAAATAATAGGCATTATAATTTCTGCTGACATTATTGATCTTTTTTTAGTTTATCTAAACTAATCTCCTCAGAAAATTGTTCATTTAACTTTTCAGCATTATTTCTAGTTTTTATCATATCATCTTTTTTTTTGTTCTGATTTACAACTACATCAACCAAAATTGCTATCAGAAGATTTAACATAGTAATGGCACAGACAATTATAAAACTAAAAAAATAAATCCATGCCCACCAATAAATTTCTTGAAGAGGCAACATTACCTGCTCCCAAGAAGATAATGTTAAAACTTGAAATAAAGTAATCATTGAAACCCCCACATCAGACCATCTCTCGGGTATGTTATTTGAAAAGACTATTGCTCCAATAGTTGCATAAATATACAGAATTATGAAAAGCAACAAACTTACATAAAAAACTCTTTTTAAAGATCCAATCAAAGACTCAATGATTAATTTTAACTCTGGAATAATGGATATAACTCTCAAAACTCTAAACACTCTTAATAATCTGAAAAGAAGAAAACTGGAGTTGTTAGGTATTGGTATCAATGATACCAAAACAATAAAAGTGTCAAAAATATTCCAACCACTTTTAAAAAAATTTGATTTTCTAGGTTCACCAATAAAACGAATTGAAATTTCTATTACAAAAAAAATAGTTATCAAATAATCGAGATATTTAATGAGCTCTCTTGAAAACTCTCCTAAATTGTAAGTATTTAAACCGATAGTAAATGCGTTAAATATAATGATAAATAAAACTGAGTATTGAAATACCTTGCTTTCTCTGATTTTAAAAAAGGTATGTTTCATATTTTTAAAGAATTTATTATCCAAAAAAAGAGTATATAAATCAACTAATGGTTCTGTGGTGAAACGGATATCACACTTGACTACGGATATCCTACGTCTCCTTAATTCATTTATTATCAATATTATTCTGAGAGCTTTAACAACATTTTATCTATGCACCCCGTAATGAGCCCGTAATGAGGATTTAGCTTTTTGAAATAATGAGAACAGTATCAATATAATTTTGTTATATTTAAAATGCTATGGAAGCAGTCATATGGAATGTATTTATTATTTTATCTATTCTAGGTGCTTACAAATACAATAGAAATGTTGGTATCGGATTTACCATTTTTTGGTCAATATGGACATTGATAATGCTATGGGGTGGTCTTCAAAACTTACAATTGATTGGTGTAGCAATATCAAGTTTCATTGGTTTTAATTTCTCTAAAAAAATATCTGTTCAAGAAGAAACTATTAAAAAACAAAAACAAAAAATAAACGAATTTGAGAGAGACAAATCAAGAATTGATAACGAAAACCTATCAAAAAGAATTAATTCATTTAATCCAAAGGATATCGAGGTTATCGATACAAATGCTGAACACAGAGAATTTCTAATAAATGCTTTGGATGAAGCAAAAATTCAAATAATTATTCTGTCAGGTTGGGCAAATAGCTATGTTTTAAATTTAGATTTTAGAAAAAAATTAAAGGAAGCACTGACTAGAGGAGTGAATATCTATATTGGGTATGGGTATAAATCATACGGGCAAACTATTTTAAAGAAGCATGAGGAAGAGGCTAAAAGAGATTTAGAGGACTTACAGCAATGGTGTAAGTCTCAAGATACCAAAGGAGAACTATTCGTTAATTATTATCCAAATCACTCAAAGATTTTGATTTTTGATTATTTCTTTGCCATTAATGGGAGCTTTAATTGGCTATCTAACTCAGGAGGAGCAGAAAATGAGGAAAGAAGCTGGGTTGTTTATGATAAGAAGTTTATTGAGTCAGAGAGTGAACTAATCATTAGTAGGATTAAAACAACTAGAAGAGATTTTTTTAAAAAAGTTTATCCATTTAAACACTGATAATGATAAGTAACTCTCAAACTTGTTACAAATGCAAAACAGATAAAGATTTAATTCAATTTACCAGAAGAAAAGATGGTAAATACTACAGAATGTGTAAGTCTTGTAATGAAGAATTGCATTTAGGAAAAAATATAAGAAGAAAACTCAAGCATACTGAAACTCATAGAACCTGTTATAAATGTCTAAGATTTATTAAAGTAGATAATTTTACTAGACGTACTACGGGAACATATTTCTCGGCTTGCAAAGAGTGTAATAAATTTGGTTTTGCCCAAACTCGTAGAGGAAGATTAATGAACGCAGAGGGTAGTTTTACATCTATAGAGTTCAATAAAAAACTTAGGGACTACGATAGGTGCCCTCATTGCAATTTGAGATGGGAAGATATTAAGTTACCAAAACATAAAAAAGTCCCATGGACTGCGGACCATATAATCCCAATCAGTAAGGGAGGGAAAAATACTATTGAAAACATACAACCACTTTGTTTCAGTTGTAACTCTAAAAAAGGTGATAAAATTTATTAATTTATAGAATATAAACTTAAATAATTTTTAGCCCGTAATGAGCCCGTAATAAAGATATAGCTAAAAGTTTAATTTTTAGGAGAGGTTGTAAACTTTATGCCCTCTGCACCAATACCCACTATCAGCGCTTTGAGTGTTATGTCACCTAAATTTTTTCCGTAATGAGCACTTTTACTATCCTCTATATATGCCTTACCAGGTTTGTAAATAGTAACTGTTCCATCTTCCCAAGTATATGTCATCTCTCCTTCCATAATGTAAATATAAACGGGGTAAGAATGAACATGGTTTGGAGTTACACCACCAGGAGGCACCTCAACTATAAATGACACTATTTCAGCTTTTCCATCAGGATAATATATTTCATTTCCTAATATTGTAGTTGCAGATTTTAGAACAGGGGAAATTTTAGTTTTGAGATGTTCCTCAGAATGTAAAAATCCAAAACTGAATAAAAAAATTGAAAAAAGAAATATAAACCTTAATTTTTTAATATAAATGTACATATGAACTCTTATAACATTTAAAAAAAATATTATTTATTGCAAATGAGTAATATATATATTTAAAAATAGAAATAATGGTTCTGTGGTGAAAGGGATATCACACTTGACTACTGATATCCTACGTTTCTTTAATTCATTTGTTATCAATACCTTTCATAGAGCTTTAACAATATTTTATCTATGTACCCGTAATGTTCCCGTAATAAAAATAAAATATTTTTTTGAATTTAAACTTTTTTATTTTAAAAAATTTATTGGTAATTTAACAATAGAATGGTTATGAAATTTTTTATCATTTTTATCATACATAAATAATTCATATTTTTCGATTGTTTGAGAAAGTAATTTATTACATTCAGTCTTATCTAGTAACTTTTCACATTTAGACTCCGCATTCACACCATCAAAATAAATGACTCGCTGTGGAATTATCTCGGTATTAAATACTTTTTTGTAACGCGAAATTGCAGAGGCGTATAATCCATACCTAAGGTTTAGTTCTTCGCCTTCAGATGTATTGCTTATTCCTTTGAAATCAACTTTTAAAATGCCATCTATCCATACTCTCATGAAGCCTTTATTTTCATCTGGGTGCCAATTAGTATTAAAAATTATTTCTGTCCATTGTCCTAAAAGGTCATCATTGCTTTTTAAAACTATGTGAGAGTCCTCAAAAGAAGTCCCGTTTCTGTTAAAAGTCAATCCTGCATGAGTGTGTTGAAACATAACTAAAACTTTAGATGGATTATGTCTTTTCCATTGAATTAGTGACATTTTTGATGGAGCGATAGAGTTATAGTCTTTTGGAAGCAAAATATAAAACTTATACCACTTCTCCTCCTTCCACTTTTCGTGACTATAATATATTTCAGACCTCTCCCTATCAGTATCACAATCGCTTGATTTAGGCCCTTCTCCACACTCTCCGTTGTTTACTTCAAACATTATAGATTTGTCTCCAATTATTGAAATATCACTAACTGAAATAGGATTTTTTGCTTTTGGTGAATTTAAAGAATGAAACTCCTCAGGCATTATTATTCCAAAACCATCCTGTTTTAAAACTTTTTTTATTTCATTAAAATTTGAACCAAGTACTAAACTGGGTAGAAAAATAAACAGAAGAAAGAATATTTTCATAGTTTTGCCCGTAATGAGTCCGTAATGAACATTGTATAAAAGTTTATTATCTAAAAAAAGAGTATATAAATCAAGCTAATGGTTCTGTGGTGAAACGGATATCACACTTGACTACGGATCAAGAATTCAGGGTTCGAATCCTTGCAGAACCGCCATTCTAAATTTTTAAATTATCAATGAGTCTAATTTTGCCTTTATAGATTGCATAAAAAAGTCTCGACTCAGAAACTTTACCATTAAAACTTAGGTCCTCATTATTTCTAAATTCGAAGTAATCAAATTCTTCAATATCTTGTTCGACAATAAAATCTTTAGCTTTTTGGTTTGCAGTACTAATATCAAATGATTTTTCTATAGATTTTAGAAAATTTTCTACTTTTTGATGAAAACTAACAAAATCTTGTATTTGTTTTTTACTTAATTTTTCGTTTCTTGATGAATAGGCAATACCTTCTTCATTTCTTTTTGTAGGTACAGATACTATTTCTAAAAATTTATATTTTTCTTGAATAAATTTTTCAATTATCTTGAGTTGCTGAAAATCTTTTTCACCAAAATAAACCTTGTTACTTTTTACAATTGAAAAAAATTTATTTAGTACTGTGATTACACCATCGAAGTGTCCTTTTCTGTATTTATCACAAAGAACATTATTATAGTTAGTATTTTTTAAAATAGTTTCATCTTTGTTGTAAATTTCTTCTGCTGATGGTTCAAATAATAGATCTACGTCGTTGTCAGAGCAAAAATCGTAGTCAAGGCCCTTATTCCTGGGATAAGAGTTAAAATCTTCTTTACTGTTAAATTGTTTTTCATTTACAAAAATACTTACAATAGTTTTGTGATTATCATTTTTTGATTTTTTTATCAGTTCTCCATGTCCCTTATGAAGGGCGCCCATAGTAGGAACAAAACCAATTGAGTATTTTCGATTCTGATAAGCAGTCAAATATGACTGTAAATTAGAAATGTCTTTAATTATCAACATAATTTGTTTTTATTTATTGACTTCATATCAATAATTGTTAAATGTAGGAACCAATTTTTTAGGTAGATTAGCAATGAAAAGAACATATCAACCAAGTCAATTAGTTAGAAAAAGAAGGCATGGATTTCGTTCTAGAATGTCAACTGTTGGTGGTCGTAAAGTCATTAATGCTAGAAGAGCTAAAGGTCGATCTAGACTATCTGCTTAATTTTTGAGACTTCCTACACTAAAAAAATCTTCCCAATTTTCTCAAATCAGAAACAAAGGTGTCTACTATAAAAGTTCAAGTTTTAATGGCTTTATTCTTCATGACGCAGATTTAGAAACTTTTCTAGTTGGCATTATAGCTAGTAAAAAGCTTGGTAATGCTGTGGAAAGAAATAGGGCTAAAAGAAGAACTAGAGAGGCAATTCGCACATGCAGTCTTATAAAAACATTAAATCATGTCAAATTTGTAATAATACTCAAAAAAACAGTTTTGAAAGTACCTTTTATTGATTTAAAACAAGATATTGAAAAATTCTTATCTCATGAAAAATAATATCAAAAAGGTTTGGAAAATAATTTTTATTGCACCGATTAAATTCTACCAATTATTTATTTCACCTATGTTACCAAAAACTTGTAGACATCTACCAACATGCTCTGAATATACAATTGAGGCTATTCAAGAATTTGGTGTTTTGAAAGGAATAACAATGGGAATGGTTAGAATTCTTAAATGTAATCCGTTAGGATCATCTGGTTACGACCCAATAAAAAAATAATATGGAAAATCAAAAGAACTTATTCTTAGCTATTATTATTTCAATGGCAATTATTTTTGGTTTTCAGTTACTAGTGCCTCAACCAGAGAGAACGCCAATGACTGAAGAACAAACAAATGATGAGAGTCTTGTTGATCTCAGTATTCAAAAATCCTCGTCTACTGTTTTAGCTGATAGAGGTGAATTGATAAATCAAACAGGAAGAGTGAGCTTTGATAACTCTAAAATTAAAGGCTCTATTAATTTAAATGGAGCAGTAATTGATGATCTAATCCTTGAAGAGTTTAGGGAAACACTAGATCCAACATCTGACTTAATTGAATTTTTAAATCCTTTAGGATCTGATAATGCCTATTATTTAGATACAGGTTGGGTAAGCTCTGATAGCACAATTGAGTTACCTAATAGTTCTAGTATTTGGATTGCTGATAAAAACACTATTGGTGTTAATGAACCTTTAAAACTGACTTGGACTAGTGATCAGAATATAACTTTTGAAAAGATCATTACTCTTGATGAAAACTATTTATTTAGCGTTGATCAAAGGGTTATAAATAATTCAGGTCTTTCTTTTGACCTATATCCCTACGGATTATCTAAAAGACAAGGAATTCCAGAGATGCAAAATTTCTTCATCCTTCATGAGGGTCCCCTGTCAATCACTGATGGGGTATTGGAAGAATATGATTATGACGATTTAAAAGACGATAAAAAAATTAAACATTCTTCTGTTGGGGGGTGGATCGGGATGACAGATAAGTATTGGCAGACTGCCATAATCCCTAACCAAAACGAACCTGTTCAGCAGACATATAGTTACAGCTTTGTTGATAACATAGATAATTTTCAAACTGATATTGTCGGGGAAAGAATAGCTGTTTCAAATAATGCGAGTATCTCCCATAATTTTAAAATTTTTGCAGGACCAAAAATTGTAAATATTATCGACAAATATATGGAAGAATATGGGTTTGACGGGTTTGATCGCTCTGTAGATTTTGGTTGGTTTTATTTTTTAACAAAACCTATTTTTAATGTTTTGGAATTTATATATGGGTATGTAGGAAACTTTGGTTGGTCAATAATTCTGTTTACAGTTTTGATGAGAATTTGTTTTTTTCCTCTTGCTCAGCAATCGTTTAAATCAATGGCAAAAATGAAAAAACTAGCTCCAGAGATGCAAAGACTTAAGGAACAATACGGAGATGATAGAGCTGGAATGCAAAAAGAAATGATGGCTTTATATAAAAGAGAAAAGGCAAATCCTATAGCTGGTTGCTTGCCTATACTTTTACAGATTCCAGTATTTTTTGCCTTGTACAAAGTTTTATTTGTTACTATTGAGATGAGACATGCTCCTTTTATAGGATGGGTACATGATCTCTCTGCACCTGATCCCTTAGGGGCTCTTACTCTTTTTGGTTTTGTGGAATGGAACGTTCCAGGTATTTTGCAAATTCTAAATGTTGGAATTTGGCCAATCTTAATGGGTATTTCGATGTATATTCAATTTAAATTGAACCCAGCTCCGGTAGATAAAATGCAGGCCAAAATTTTTGGTTTATTGCCAATAGTATTTACTTTCATTTTAGGTGGCTTCGCAGCAGGGCTAGTTATTTATTGGACAACTAACAATGTTTTATCAATGGCTCAACAATACATCATACAAAGAAAAATTATGAAGAGTTAATGAGCCTTGTCTCAAATTATTTCAAAAAACAAACTAAGTTTTTACTAAGCGCTACACAACCTCGTCAATATCCTAATGTAAGTTTTCCTGAAATAGCTTTCATAGGTAGGTCAAATGTTGGAAAATCTAGTTTAATCAATGCAGTTTTTATGAAAAAACTGGCACACATTTCCAATACCCCCGGTAAAACAAGACAAATTAATTTTTTTAATCACGGGGACTCAATGATGGTTGTTGATCTTCCTGGGTATGGATTTGCAAAAATATCTCAAAAGGAGGCATTTCAGATATCAGATCTTGTCTCTCAATATTTAACATCACGTGAAAATTTAAAGAAAATATTTGTATTAATTGATAATTCATTGGGGCCAAAAAAAATAGACATGGAGATGATTGACTCGATGAAACAAATAAAACAAAAAATTATTATTTGCTATACAAAAAGTGACAAAAAAATAAAAGAAAAGTCGGCTTTTTTAGATAATTTAAATACTGAATTTGAAAACTACATTGTAAGTTCAAAAACAAACGAAAACATATTTGAAATTCAAAAAAAAATTTTTGAATTTTTATAAATCTTCTTGGCTTTTATATAATAAACATTAGTTTAACACGCTTATGAACAATATAACAAATTGGGTTTTTGACTTAGACAATACGCTTTATAAAGCGGAGTGTGGTTTGTTTGATAAAGTACACATACTTATGGGCAAATTTATTGAGGAAAAGTTAAATTTAAATTCTGGAGATGCACAAGCTCTGAGGTCTAAATATTATCATCAATATGGAACAACACTCAGAGGTCTTATGATTGAACATCATGTGAATCCTAATGAATATTTGGACTACGTACATCAAATTAATTATGAAGTAGTTCAACCTAACACACCTCTAGCTGAAATATTAAAAAGCTTAAATGGAAGAAAGTATATTTTTACAAATGCTAATTTTGAACATGTGGAAAAAGTTTTAGAAAAACTTCATATGACTAATATTTTTGATGGATGTTTTGACATTTCTGAGAGTGATTACATGCCAAAACCTCACAAAGAAGTTTATGACTCATTCCAAAATAAATTCAATTTAGACAATAGTTCAACAGCTATGTTTGAGGATCTTCATATTAATTTGAGAGAGCCACATAAAATGGGTTGGCAAACAGTTTGGGTAACGAATAACCTCGAATACAACTTAAATAAAGATGTCAATCAGCAAGAAGATATTCAAAAAATTATTAATGAAAAAGGATACATATCACACGTTACTGATGATTTGGAAAATTTTTTAAAAAACGTGATATAAAAGTATTATGAGCCATCAAAATATAATTGAAAAATTATGGGATCAAAGAGATCAGATTAATTTTATTGAGGATAATGAAGCAAAAAAAAATGTAGAGAGTGTTCTTAACTTATTGGATGAGGGAAAGCTTCGAGTATGCGAAAAAAAAGAAAACGATTGGCATGTAAATCAATGGCTTAAAAAAGCAATTCTTTTAAGTTTTAGAATTCAAGATATGGAAATAATTACTGGCGGTCCGAGTGCAAAAGACGGCTCTACTTCATGGTGGGATAAAGTTCCTTCAAAATTCCAAGATTGGAAATCAGAAAATTTTCAGTCAGCTGGTTTTAGAGCTGTTCCTAACTGTGTTGTAAGGAGGTCTGCATTTATTGCAAAAAGTGCTGTGCTTATGCCTTGTTTTGTTAATTTGGGCGCATATGTAGATGAAGGAACTATGGTTGATACTTGGGCTACAGTTGGTTCTTGTGCTCAAGTTGGAAAAAACTGTCATATCTCAGGAGGTGCAGGCATAGGAGGAGTCTTAGAACCCTTGCAGGCAAATCCAGTTATAATAGAGGATAATTGTTTTATTGGTGCGAGGTCAGAAGTCGCCGAGGGTGTAATTGTTGGAGAGGGATCAGTATTATCCATGGGGGTATTTATTGGTGCTTCAACAAAAATTTATAATCGTGAAACTAAAGAAATATATATGGGGAAGGTTCCTCCATATTCTGTAGTTGTTCCAGGTAGTCTTCCGAGTTCTAAAGGAGATGCATCATTGTACTGTGTTGTGATTGTGAAAACGGTTGATGAAAAAACTCGTTCAAAAACCTCCGTCAATGAATTACTAAGAGATTAAAATGTTAGACACAATAGAGCTATCAAAAAAATTAATATCTTTCGACTCCGTTACCCCGGCAAAACAAGATATTTTTGATTTCTTAATGGGAGTATTTGAAGAAAATGGTTTTACAACAAAACAACTAAACTTTGATGGAGATGGGAGTTACGAAGTAATTAATATCATGGCTACTTATGGTCCAATTAATACAAATGGAAAACATTTTAATTTTTTATGTCATGTTGATGTAGTGCCTCCTGGTAACTTAGAGGATTGGGACACTCCACCTTTTGAACCAACAATTAAAGATGGATATCTTTATGGTCGTGGATCAGAGGATATGAAAGGGTGTACGGCAGCTAGCATGGTAAGTGTCTTTAAATTCATTAAGGAAAATAAAGATTTTAATGGCACAATAAGTTTTATCATAACTGGGGATGAAGAAGCAGACTCCGTAAATGGTGTAAAGAAAGTCGTAAAATGGTTGAAGGAAAATAATATAAGAATAGACGGGTCAATAGCCACTGAGTCATCCTCTGAGAAAATAATTGGTGATCAGATCAAAGTTGGAAGAAAAGGAGCTGTGGATGTTCAAGTTGAAATTATTGGAAAACAGGGGCATGCTGCGTATCCTCAGCTAGCTCAAAACCCTCTACATTGTTTGTCTAAGGTTATCTCGTTTTTTGATGATCAAAAACTTGATGATGGTGCAGAATACTTTGAACCATCCACTCTGCAATTTACTCAAATCAATTTAAATAACAAGGCAAAGAATGTAATACCTGAAAAATTGATTACTGTTGGTGATATGCGCTTTAATGACAACTGGGATCAAGAAAAAATACAAAACTATTTTGATGAACACTTGACTAAGATTTGCTCTGAAAATAATTGTACGTATAAATTGAAATTAACTTTTAGAGGTATGCCTTTCCAATCTTTCGATAATCCATTTACAAAACATTGTATTAAAGCAATTAAAGATGTTACGGGATTAGAAGCTAGCCAAGATACTGGAGGTGGAACATCAGATGCTAGATTTATGCAAGAGGTCTGTCCTGTCTTCGAATTTGGAACGATTAACAAAACCCTGCACAAAGTTAATGAGTGTGTTTCAATAGAGGATCTGAAAACGACTGAACAAATTTACTATAAAACTTTAGAAAACTTTTTTAATAATTGAAAGAAGGAGATTTAATTCCTGATATTACTTTAAGATCTGTTTCGGCAGATGGTACAAAAAATTTTGGATTACACAACAACTTCAAATTTAAAAGGGCAATGATAATTTGTGTCCCAGGAGCATTTACTTCAACATGTCACATACAACATCTTCCTCCATTTATTAAAGGTGCAAAAAAGTTGATGTCTGAAAAGCAAATTGATCAAATTTGTTGCATGACCACTAATGATCCTTACGTGCTTGATTTGTGGAGAAAAGAGTTAGGTGAGTCAGAAATTTTATTTTTATCAGATGGAAATAATGAATTTTTATTATCTTCTAAATTAATAAGAAATCATGAAAAAAGCTTTATGGGTCAGAGACTTATTCGTTCAATTATCCTAATAAATAATCTTAAAGTTGAAAAATTAATTTGTGATAATCCAGGTGAATTAAAAGAAACAAGCTATGAGGCTATTTTAGATAGAATTTAAATATTCTTTTATTTTTTTATTTGACTCAAAATTGTTAGCAAATAAGTAACTTTTTTTACTATAACTTTTATACTTCTTGAAAATATCGATAATTGCTTTGACAAGTTGTTTGAGGTTATTTTCTTTTACAATTATACCATTGTTACCTATTGACTCTGGAGTTCCAGCGCTATTACTGACTATGCAAGGTAATCCATAAGAAGCTGCTTCAACATTGGATATTCCAAAGCCCTCAATACTTTCAGGTGTGGTTATAGTTGGCATTATATGAACAGAAGAATTCTTAAAAATTTTTTCACTTGAGACTTCGTGGTGTATGAAATCTACCTGCCTTTGTAGTGAAAATTTCAAAACTAAATCCTTTAATCTTGATAATTCTGGTCCATCTCCAAGAATGGCATATTTAAGAATAATTTTATATTCATTTCTTATTATAGACATTGCTTCAAATACTAAGTGGTGACCCTTTCTGTATTCTAGTCTGGCTACAGTGCATAAATCATATTTTTTTTTATTATTTTTATTTTTAGAGATTTTTTTTATAAAAGCTGGATATATTATTTTATGATTAAATTTTTTTAAATTTTTAAAATTTTTAAATGTTTTATTTTTAGTAAATTGAGAATTATAGATTATTAAATCCGCTTTATTTAAAGAATTAAAAATTCTATTTTTATCACTTAATTTTAGTATTTCATTTCCATGAGCTAAACAAATTTTTTTAATATCATTAGTATTATTAAATAGCTCTAGTGATTTCCAACTATCAAAAAAAATAATATCAATTTTATTTTTGTTTAAAAAATTCTGAGCAAAACTTGATTTAATTCTTTTTCTAAGAAACTTGATTTGATCAAATCTGTGTATATCAAACTTACATTTACTATCAAAATCTGAAGAAAACAGTTTAGATCCATCAGAGAGAACTGTTACTTTATTTTGCGTGTTAAATGCATGTTGAGCTATATTTGTCATTACAGACTCAATACCACCTACTTTGGGTGCAAAACATTGTGTGTAAATAAGAATGTTAATAATATATCTCCTTTAAAATCAAACCTTTTGAAGGGACCGTTGGTCCTGCTAAGCTTCTATCCTTAGCTTCAATTAATTCTCTTATCCAATTAGTATTTTTATTTTTTAATCCAACTTCCAATAAAGATCCAACCATTATTCTAATCTGTTGATAAAGGAAGGACTGTGCCTTGAATACAAAAATAATTTTATTACCTTTAATATCAATTGATGCCTCGTCAATAGTTCTAAGCGGTTTGTTAGCTTGACAACCATGTGCTCTAAACGAAGAAAAATCATGTTTACCAATAAACAGCTTAATTGCATCTTGCATTGCCTCTAAATCTAAAGGTTGACGAATGTGAATACTAAAATCATCCTCAATAACTGATGGGGCTAGACTATTGAAAACTTGATAATTATAAATTTTATTTTTAGCAGTAAAACGAGCATTAAATTCATTATCAACACTTTCAACTTTAGTAACTCTTATCTTTTCAGTCCCGAGGTGAAAATTAATTCCACTTAGAATTTGATAGACATCAAATTTTTTTTCTAACTCAAAATTGGCACATTGTCCAATAGCGTGAACACCAGCATCTGTTCTTCCAGCACCTTGAATAGTTTTTTTTTCACCAGAAAATTTAAATATTGCTTTTTCTATTTCACCTTGCACAGTTTTCTCATTTTTTTGATATTGCCAACCACAATAAGGTAAACCATGATATTCAATTGTAAGTTTTATATTAGTCATTATCGATTATTGCATTTAATTGAAATTGATTATTCCCTAAAACAAATTCTTTAATGTTTAATGGTTTCTTTCCTTCAGCTTGAATTTCTAAAATATCTAGACTGTTATTTTTACATGCTATAGTTAGAGGTAAGTTAATAATCTTGCCCTTTTCATCTTGTAAGTTAGATATTTTAGCTTTTAAAATTTTAAATCTCTGACCCTTATATTTAAACCACATTGCTGGTGATGGGTAAAAAGCCCTTACTTTTTTTTCAATTATACTAGCAGATAATCCCCAATCTACTTGTGTTTCAAATTTGTTTATTTTATTTGCATATGTAGATTGTGAATGGTCTTGTTCTTTTAATTGGATTTGACCTAAAAAATATTTTTTTAACGTATTATATATCAATGAGCAAGATTCATGACTGATTTGATCAATTAGTTGTTTACCATCAGTTAATTCATTAATTTCTATATTCTGCTGGACTAAAATTGGACCTTCATCAATTTTATTGTTCATTTTTATAATTGTAATACCTGTCTCTTTATCATTATTTTCAATGGCTCTTTGAACAGGTGCCGCACCTCTCCATCTTGGTAAAAGTGAGGCATGTATATTTATAAAACCATTTAAAGGAGTGTTTAACCAATTAAGTGGAACTATTTTACCATAAGCAAAAAGGATCGCGACATCAGGCTTTAATGATTGAAATTCTTTCAAAGATGTATCATCAAGTATTTTGGGAGTAAAAACAGGTAGAAGTTGACCTTCTGCCCATTGTTGAACTGGCGTATTATATTTTTTTTGTCCTCTAAATTTTTTTTTTGGCTCTTGTGTATAGACCCCCACTATATCATATCCCCCAAGATAGAGGGTCTTAAGAGGAGGAAGAGAAAATTCTGGTGAACCAAAATAAACTACACGTTTTTTTTTCATTTAAATTATTTCTTTTTCTTTTTTATACTTTTTCATCTTTCTGATAATCACGTCTCTTTTTAAACGACTTAAATGGTCAACGAATAAAATACCGTTTAAGTGATCCAATTCATGTTGTATTATCCTCGACTCAAAACCTGTAAATGTAGAGATTTTTTTTGAGTTGTTCTCATCAATATACTCTAACTTAATTTTTTCAGGACGGTCTATTTCTGCAAAATGCTCTGGGAAAGATAAACAACCCTCTTCATATGGAACTTTATTTTCATGTAATGATATAATTTTAGGATTTATCATTGTGATAGGTTTTTTTTCTTCATCTCTTGAGCCTGCATCAAGAACAAATATGCGAATATTTAGACCTATCTGTGGAGCAGCTAAACCAACTCCATTCGAAGAATACATAATCTCATACATTTGTTTTATAAGTTCCCTATGATGATCGTCTACCTGAGGAATAGATAAACTCTCTTTTTTTAATATGGGATCGGGAGCATAAATAAGCTTCAACATGGAATTTAATATAGTTTATACAGTTATCAGAGACAATAAATCAAACTTTTAGAGTGTTAGTGCTGATCAAATTAGCTTAAGTTTTTACGCGACTCTAAAGCTGCCCCTAAGGTATTATCATCTAGATAATGAATTTCACTTCCTACAGGAACACCATATGCGAGTTGCGTAATTTTAATATTTTGATTTTCTAGTTTATCCTTTATTACTAAGGCTGTAGTTTGTCCCTCAATTGTTGCGCTCAATGCTAAAATAATTTCTTGTACTTGATTGTTTATAATTCTTTCTTTGAGTTTATTTAAATTTAAATCCTGTTCTGTAAAATTTTTTGAGGCTGATAAAAGCCCGCCAATAACATGATAAAGACCTTTATGATATCCAGATCTTTCAAATGCCCATACATCAGCCATATCTTCAACGATGCATATTGTAGTTTTTGATCTATTTTCTGAAGAGCAAATTTTACATGGAACAATAACATCTAATATTCCACAATTGGTGCATTTTTTTACCACAGAAGCAGTTTCCTTTATACTTTCTCCTAAAGGTAACATTAATTCTTGTTTATTTTTTATCAAATATAAGGCTATTCTTTGTGCTGAACGTTGGCCAATTCCAGGTAGCCTAGAAATTAAATTAATAAATTTTTGAAGTTCGTCTTGAGACAATTTAAAAAGGCATCTTCATTCCTGGAGGCAATGGTAACCCACCAGTTATTTTTTTCATTTCTTCAGCTGACATTTCCTCAACTTTTTCTTTAGCTTGATTGAGTGCTGCTTTGATTAAATCCTCCAATACCTCTTTTTCATCAGAAGACAACAGTGATGGATCTATATCAATTGATTGAACAATTTGTTTACCATTCATTATAACTTTAACCATTCCTCCTCCTGACTCAGCCTCAACGGTTTTATTCTCAAGCTCCTTTTGCATTTCTTGCATTTTGGCTTGCATTTCTTGGACTTTTTTCATCATACCGCCCATATTACCCATCATTTCCATCACCTCTTTCTAATTCTTCAATATCTATAATCTTTGCATTAGGAAATTTAGCAAGAACTTTTTTAAATTCATCAGTCTTCATCTCCTGGTCAATTAATTCTTTTTTATAGAGAGACTTAATTGTTTCTAAAGTTGTTATTTCTGTTTTAAGTTTCATTTCGATTTTGTAATCATTTTCCAAATTATTGTATAATTCTTCACTTCCGTTGAAATTTTTGTCAGACACATTTAATCGTAATATTTTATTTTTCTCTGAAAAATCAATAATTTCAACATTTTCAATAATAATTCCTGCCATAAGAGGTGAGAAATTTTTTCCATAAAATTGAAAAAATTTCTGATGAATATCAATTTTTTCTTTTAGAGAAATTTGTGATACTTGTTCAACTTTGTTTTGAATTACTTGCTCAATATTAGGAGAGGATTGAATTGTATTCTGATTTATTTCAGACTTTTTTTTTTCTACTAAGTCTGTTAATTGATTATCATTTAACAAGAAAGCACACCTAAGCATTACCATTTCTAGGGTTGAATGAGGTTGAGGTGAGATTTTAATTTCATCATAACCTTTCATCAAACTTTGCCAAAAAATATTTAACTTGCCATTATCAAATTGGATAACATAAGAAGCAAAATTTTTATCTTCTTCAGTTAAAAATTCATCCTCAATAAGTTCTTGATCTATTTTTAATTTGCATGACCAATTTATTATATTCATCATATCTTCAATGATTTTAGATGTCTCAGAACCTCTTTGATACATATCGTCAAGAATAGAAATTAGTTTTGATAAATTATTATCAAATATACATTTTGATAATTCATACAAATCACTTTGCTTTGCAAAACCTAGCATGTTTACGATTTCTTCAACTTGAATTTCTTTTTGTGATTTAAATATATTAGCTTGATCTAATATACTTAAGGAGTCCCTTACTGAACCATCACTAGCCTTCACAATTAAATTTAATGCCTCAGTAGAAATTTTTATATCCTCTTTTTTGGCAATGCTTTTTAGAAAATCAGATAGTGTCTTCTTCTCGACTCGTCTTAAGTCGAACCTTTGACATCTTGAAAGAATGGTAATAGGTACTTTTGATATCTCAGTTGTTGCAAATATAAATTTTGAGTGAGGGGGTGGTTCTTCCAGGGTTTTGAGAAGGGCATTAAATGCACTTTTCGATAGCATATGCACCTCATCGACTATATAAACTTTATATTTTCCCAGAACAGGATTATATTTTACATTTTCTATAATCTCTCTCGCATTTTCAACGCTTGTATTTGATGCAGCATCAATTTCTATAACATCTGGGTGTCTATCTTCAGTGATAGCTTTTGCTTGTTCACAATTGATTAAATCAGGATTATTATTTTTATCAAAAACTGTACAGTTCAACATTTTTGCAACAATTCTTGCTGTTGTTGTTTTGCCTACTCCACGTATACCTGTAAAAATATATGCATTAGGAATTTTGTTTTGCTGTATTGATTTTTGAATAGTTTCAACTAAATACTCTTGACCAATTAGATCTTGGAAATTTAAAGGTCTATATTTTAATGCAAGAATATTCGATTGATGTTTCATAACGGACTCAAAGGAGAATTACACGACCCAACCTCTTATGTTACGGCTGCTTTCTTTCGAACCTGACCGGATTGGCATAAAATGTTGCCCATGTAATTCTCAAATTATCTTATAACAGTATTAAATAGAAATATGAAGTTATTGTCTTACTCTATATGGAGATTTTTCAAAAACTCCTAATTTTCTAACCTTTGAACAATAATGATACATATCATCAAGGGCAAATTTAGTGTTTTGTTGTTCAGGATGTCCTTCAATTTCACAATAAAATTGTGTAATGACGAAATCAGCTCCATAATTATAACTTTCAAGTTTAATCATATTAACATTATTAGTCGCAAATCCCCCCATTACTTTAAATAAAGATCCTGGTGTATTTTTAACTGAAAATAAAAAGGATGAAATGTATGTTTTAGTTTCATCAAATTCTAAATTTTCATTTTTAGACATTATATAAAATCTTGTGATGTTGTTAACAGAGTTTGCAAAATTATCATCAATAACTTTTAAGCCATAGATTTTTCCCGCCAAACTTGAAGCAATAGCAGCTGTATCTATTATTTTCTCATCATGGATTTTTTTTGCTGAACCTGCTGTATCAGCTCCGATCAAAATATCTAAATTTAATTTTTGAATTTTATCGCTACATTGTGCTAAGGCCTGTTCATGACTGATAATATTTTTGATATTTTCAATTTTACTGTCTGGATGAATTAAAAGCTTGTGTTCAACTTTTTGAAAATGTTCAAAGTTAATATGCAAATTAGATTTTGGTATCAATCGATGAATATCAGCTACTCTGCCTGCAGCAGAGTTCTCAATAGGAATCATTGCATAATCAACATTTCCAATCTCAGCCTCGTTTAAAGCAATCTCAAATGTTTTGCAGGGTAACGGTTCTGCCCCAGGAAAGAACTCTTGCACCGCAAGATGACTGTATGCTCCTTCGACTCCTTGAAAAGATATTTTTTTATTCATTTTTTATAAATTAATCGATTTACTCTATCTAAATCTTCTTGTGTATCAACTCCCAAAATCTCTTCTTTAATTATTGTAATTCCAATTTTATCTGTTTCAATAACACGAAGCTGTTCGAGTTTCTCACTGAGCTCTCTTTTAGTAGGTGATAAAGAGATAAAATTTGACAAAAAATCTTTATGATACCCATAGATACCAATGTGATGAAAAATATTCTTATTAACTTTTTGTTTATCATTTAATGTTCTTGAAAAATCTAAAGCGCAATTATTTTCATCAATTAAGACTTTCACTTTAGAACTATCATAAGCTTCATTTAAGTTTACGAATGGACAAGCTAAAGTGCTCATTTGAAATTTTAGAAGTTTCTCTTTTAATACATTAATGTGGTTATCTTTAATAAATGGCATATCTCCTTGGACATTTATTACGTATTTAAAATTTATTGTATCCTCAAGTTTTTTTAATGCCTCTCCAATACGGTCACTTCCTGATGGATGATTAGGATCTGTCATAACGTGCTTGAGATCCATCTTTGCACAGTAATCTTTTACCTCTTGATCACAAATAGCTAAAATTACATTTTCTGTAAAATCTATTACACGATTATAAACGTGATGCAGCATTGGTAACTCACCAATTTTTGCAAATGGCTTATTTGGAAATCTAGATGCCTTTAATCTTATTGGTATTATAACTAGCGTATCATTCATTAATGCGACAAAAATCCGTTTTTAGTGGTATATTTTTAAACATAGACTTCTCTTTTTAATATGGAAACTAATAAAATTCTAGGTGCAATAATACTTGCCTTACTTCTTGCTGCTGTATTCTCAAAGGTTGCTGATATGGCGATACACCCCGAGTTTCCAGATGAACTTGCATACAAAATTGAAATACCTGAAGGCGGTGTTACAACCTCTGTAAGTGAAGATGTGGATATTTTTGCTGTTTTACCAGACATTACACCTATGCTTGCATCAGCTAGTATGGAAAATGGTGAAAAGATTTTTAAAAAATGTGCATCTTGCCATACTCATGTTAAAGGTGGTGAAAATAAAACTGGTCCAGCGATGTGGGGTATAGTCAATAGAGAAAAAGGATCAGCAGAGGGCTTCGCATACTCCGGAGCACTTGCAGCATTTGGTGGCGATTGGAATGTAGAAGAACTAAACAAATTCTTATTAAAGCCAAAAAAGTATATTACTGGCACGAAAATGAACTACAACGGAATTAAAAAAGACCAAGATAGGGCTGATTTAATAAAGTGGTTAAGTTCTCTTAGCGATTAAAGTTTAATTAATTATTTTTTAGAATAACATAATAATTGATGAGTTCGGTTTCAGTAGATTCGAATAAATTAAAATCCTTAATTGGTGCTTACTATGACAGAAGAATGTTACGTATTCTTTTATTAGGCATCATAAGTGGATTTCCTTGGGTTCTTATTGCTAGCGCTTTGTCTTTGTGGCTAAAAGAAGAAGGGCTTAGCAGAAGTACAATAGGATGGGCTGGGTTAATATTTGGTGTTTATGCATTTAATTTTTTGTGGGCACCAATAATTGATCGAATGAAATTACCTTTTTTAACAAATAAAATAGGGCATCGAAAATCCATAATCCTTTTAATGCAAACTATAATTTTAATTTGCTTAATTATTTGGAGTGTCCTTGAACCAACTCAAAATTTAGCATTAATCATTGGTGTAGGTTTAGCTATTGCAATATCATCTGCTACGCAAGATATAACAATAGACGCCTTAAGAATTGAGCAAATTAAAAAAGAAGAATCGGCTAGTATGGCAGCAGGAGCTGCAATGGCAGTTGTTGGATGGTGGACTGGATTTAAATTAGGTGGTTATGTATGTTTAGAGATTGCAGAAAAGTTAGAAAAATCTGGAATTGATCAATATTGGCAAGTAACTTTTATTTTTTTAATGGGTATAATAGTCTTATGTAATGTAGGATTATCTTTTATTCCGGAGACCAATAAAGAGAGATTTCAAAATATTTTAAATACTGATGCATCTAATACGAATGTCGAAAGTGTTGTAAAGGCAAGTTATCTATTTATAGCAATTGGAGCATTATGTTTTTTAATTGGTCAATTCTTTGAAAAAATATGGTTCACTAATGGGGGTCTTACTTTTGTTGTAATTGGTGCAGTATTTTATATTTTTTCATTTTTTATAAAAAAATTTGGTGCGGAAAATCCTATTTCACAAACATTTTACTACCTAAATAATGTTGTAGCAAATCCACTAAGTAGTTTTTTTAATAATAATGGAGTTAGAATTGGAATTGCTATCTTAGCTTTTGTTTTTTTATTTAAAATTGGCGAAGCTTTTTTGGGGAGGATGAGTTTAGTTTTTTATAAAGAAATTGGTTTTTCGAAGGGGGATATAGCTATCTATTCAAAGGCACTTGGCTGGATTACTACCATTGTTTTTACTCTTATTGGAGGGGCTATTGCAATGAGATCTGGTATAATTAAAACTCTAATTATAGCAGGAATAGCAATGTCAGCTACGAATATACTATTTTCAGTTCTGGCATGGGTAGGGCCATCAAAAGTTCTGTTTGCATTTGCGGTAATCATTGATGACCTCGCGGCAGCTTTTGCAACTGTTGCATTTGTAACATTTATATCACTCCTTGTTGATCGAAGCTTCACTGCTACACAATACGCTTTGCTAGCCTCTGTTGGAACTGCGGGAAGAACATTATTAGCATCCTCTTCCGGTGCTATGGTTGACGGGCTAGGTGGTGATTGGGGATTATTCTTTATGATAACTGCCATCATGGTAATACCATCTCTGATATGTTTGTTGTTAATTAAAAATAAAATTAATTTAGTTAAAAACTAAATATTTAATTATTAATTGAAGAAAACAATCTGTTGTAACCAGCTGTGAAACCTTTTAATGAATAAGTTATAGTGGCCTCTCGGTTATCAAGAAATAAAGTCTTTATAGAAATTTGATTTCCAGCTTTGAAAAAATTCACAAAATTTTCTCCAATTATCTCTGCCACAAAACATGCGCTTTGATTACAGTAAGCATAATTAAGATCTATTGGATCTTTTTCGTCGATTTGTAATTTAATTGGACTTTTCAGATTCACTGCATGGGGAAATGCAATTTGCATTTGTGTTAATTTATCTGGATTTATGGATATAGATAGATAACTTACGACTTCATTTGTGTTGGAGTCAAATACAAGCTCTCTTAAATCACATATTTTTTGATTTTGTTCAGAAACACAAGTATATTGCCAAGCCTCAAAGTTTTCTTGCTCCAAAATATGACTATCTGCAAAAACCGAACTTATAAAAAAAAAGAAAAGAAAAATTAATTTAGATAAAAAAGAAAACATTAATTTAATCTACATCAATAAGAGAAATTGTTAATTTTTTAATTTTATTTGAACAATCTCATTGTTAGATCCTAATCTTATCTTTGGGCCCCATGTCGCTGATCCAGAGCTCACATATAAATAGTTATTCATTCTTTGGTAAAGCCCATAAATTTGAGGAAATTTAAGTCTTACAATAAAATTGAAAGGAAAGATCTGCCCATTATGTGTGTGTCCAGAAAGCATTAAATTAGCTTTAGGTGAAACTTTTTCCCAAATAGAGGGTTTATGAACAATCAACAGATTAAATAAGTCTTTTTGAAAAAGTTTTTCAAAATTAGAAATTTTTGATTTATCACTTATGTTATCTGAGAGTCCAATTAAATTAATTCCATTAATTTTTAAAGATTCATTGTTTAGTGTTTGTATTCCAACACTATCAAGATCATCAAGATGTTTTTTTGAGTTTTTAATATAGTACTCATGGTTGCCAGTAACAAAATAGATAGGTTTGTTAAGTTTTTTAAACTCTTTGAGATCTTCGATTTTAAAAGAACTACTATCAATTAAATCACCACCAATAATTAAAAAAGATGGATCTAGTTCAATGATTTCAGATATAATTTTTTTAAGTGAGGATGGATGATTTGAACCTATATGGACATCACTGATAAAAACAAATTTAAAACTCTTGTCTATCAGTTCTGAATTTAATGAGAAATTTTTTATTTTAGTCTTTTTTGAATTAATATATCCGTAAATGATTGTAGGGATTTGAATGAAAAAGAAAAAAATTGCTAGCTTGTAACTACTTACAATATTAAGATATTCAAAAGCAATTAGAGGTATTATTAAAAAAAAAGATACTGTGCCTATACCAAACCCCTCATAAACAAAAATTTTTATAAATTTATTTGTACTTTTTGATCTAAAATAATAAAGACAAAGAGAAAATACCAATGTAGTGGTTATAAAAACCTCTAATGGTGAAGTTGGATTACCTAGCCAAGTAGATAAAACATCAAATGGAAATATAAAAATTAAATACGAAATGAAGTAGAGAGTGATGATAGATAACATTACCCTAACTTTCATTTTTGCTTTTATCGAAGTAAAAAAGAAGAACACCCGCGATTATAACTATGAGTATTCCAAAATAATTATAAATTGAGGGTAATTGATTAAAAATAATCCAACCTAAAAATACACCATAAATAATTTGGAAATAACTTGTTAAACCAAATACTGCAGAAGGTAGTGTTCTTGATCCATATATTACAGCGCTAACACCAAGTCCAGCAAATAGCCCGCCCAAAATTGATAAAGACAGATCATTATATGTCATTATTACTAACTGAAATTTCGTTGCAAAAAAAAAGATTACAACACTTACGGCCATGCTAAAAAAAGCTGCAGAATATGAAGATGTTAGATAATTATATTTACGCGTAATTAAGTGGGTGACAGCAATACAAAAGGCACCAATAAATACATACAAAACTCCATGAATAGATACATTACTAGAGCCTAAGGGTTCTGCTGAAATCAATACTCCAAAAAAACCCATCAGTATTGCCATCACTCTTATAATGTTTATATCATCGCTCAAAAAAAAATGAGACATTACTAAAAGCATTAAAGGCGAAGTGAATAAAACAGGATAAACAATTGAAAGAGGTAGAAGCAGTACTCCTTTTAAGACACAAAGAAATCCTAATGTATGCACTATGCCTCTTATAATCTGAAAAGTGTAATTTTGATTTTGATAAAATTTAAAGCCGTGATTTTTAAATATGAAATAAGCTAAGGGGATTAAAGAAAACAATGCATTTAAAAATAATAATTGCAAAATAGGATATCTGTACCCTAGAATTTTAATTACAGAGTCCATTGAAACTAGTAACACAAATCCAATTAAAGATACAAAAAAAGGTATTATAAAAACTTTTTTAATCATTTAAGAGAAATTAAGATCATTATTTTTTTAGAGAAACACACTTTAGTTCATAGGACCAGTTTTTATCGAATTCTTTGTAAGATATTGAAAAATCTAAATCCAAATTACTATTAATTGATATGGTAGATATATAATCTTCAGTCTCATAATTAAAAATGAAATTGGGGTCATTTTCGATAAGCTCATATTTTTTTTCATCAAAACTACTATATATATAAATTTTATCTTTTAAGTTTTCCTCTTTTAATAAATCTAATTGTGTACCAGAAACTTTTTGCTTACAGTCAAAATACTTGAGTGCATTGATACTCTTGTCACAAATACAGGCTAGAGAAAATTTTTCTAATAAATCCGCATAACTTAAATTTGGCAGTAATATAAAGAAAATAATGATAAAATTTTTCATATTTGGTACTTATATATCATGATGAATAAACAATTAATTACTATTATCATTTTTTGTGGGATAGGGTTTGCAGTCATAAGAATTTTACTAGAGTCATTTTTTCCTGGTGGAATATAATTTTGAATGAAGATAATAGAAAAAAAATCTGGAATAAAGTTCAGTTAATCGGCGACGAAATTCAACCACTTTTGAAGCCTTCGCCTTTTCATCCAAAGGGTAGAAATGTATATGCACATATTGCACTTAGCATTAAAGATAAGTATGGTTGCAGCTACAAAGATATTCCTGATGATCAATATGAAGAAGTCATTTTGTTTTTAGAAAATTTGAGAAAGAGTCCTAACTAAATTTTCTTGATTTTTTTCTGATAAACTTTATTTGTAAATTGAAATTCATGCCTAGAACAAAAAGCTTAGCAGCGCTCATAGAACATTATGGTGAAGAAAGAATATATAATCCTAAAGCAAATAAAGTACCTGCTATTTATAAAATATTAAACAAGCATATCTTTAATAATCGGCTCAAAAATCCAAAGATTACAATAAGAAGAATGCATGGAGCTCTGGGTCTATTTGAATTTAATCCTTACGCTACAAAATTTTGTTACAAAATAACTATTCATAATAAATTTAAAAATTTTAGAGAATTCGTAGAAATTCTTGGTCATGAAATGGTTCATTACTACCAAAAGCTAATTTTAAAACAGAATTCTGCTAAACATAACAAAGAATTCTATAGTTTCAAAAAAAAATTCAAAAAGTTAGGGCTTAATTTAAAAAGGGTATATAGATAATTTTATCTAAACGAAGACTCTAAATTTCCACCATCTACAGTTATTACACTTGCAGTCGACTTGTAAGACAAAGTCAAATGATAAAAAGCATCGGCTACATCGATTGCTTTAACTTCCTGTTTTAATAAGTTTCCAGACATATATTGCTTAGTTGTTAAACCTCTTGCCTTAGATCTCTTTGTAATCATATCATTGGTCATTAAGCCACTTCTAATCCTATCAGCATTCACTCCATTAAAACGAATTCCATAATCACTGTACTCTGTTACGTATTGTTTCATTAAAAATAATAGAGCAGCTTTTGTAAGACCATAGGCAGCATAATTTTTTCCAGGATTTACAGCTTGTTTAGAAATATTAAACAAAACTACTCCTCTGGTTTTTTGCCTTTTCATTATTTCAACTCCGTGTTTAACGAAATAGTGATGTGCAAAAAGGTTAAGATCAAAACTTTTATCAAATTGTTGCTTTGTGAGTTTTTCCAAAGACTCAACAGTAGCAAACCCTGCATTAGAAATAAGGATATCTACACCGCCATAAATAGCGGATATTTGTTTAAATACATCCCTGACTTTATCTTCATTTGTGATATCACATTTTATATAACTCATCCCTGTTATATCCTGTTTGATATTTTTAGGGTTGATAATATCAATAATGATTACATCTGCTCCCTCTGCTTTAAACTTTAATGCTGTAATATAACCGATACCACCAAGGCCGCCTGTAACAACTGCTACCTGTCCTTTAAGTTTTTGAGATGAATTTTTAATTTTTGCAAGCTCAAGGGGCCAATATTCCATTCTAAAAATTTCTTTTTCAGGTATTGACTTAAAATTTCCAAACTTAGCAGCCTGTAAAATTACTGAGAGAGAATTTAAACCTACATCCATTGCTATTTTGGCATCTTTAAATGTTGGCCCTGTGGAAAAAATTCCAATGCCTTTTACTAAAATTAATCTTGGATAAGGGTCTAACATTGAGGCGCTAGAGTTATATTTATGATTACGTTTAAAATATTTTTTATAATTATCTTTAAAATTTTCAATGGATTGAATAATGTTTTTTTCTAAATTATTAGTTTTTTCTTTTGATAAATCGATAATTAATGGTTTAGATTTAATCCTTATAACATGATCAGGTGTAACTGGTCCTTCATTTGTAAATTTTTTTAAGTTAGGGTGTGAAAATAATTCGTCAAAGAATTTTGGTTTATTAAAATACACAATCTTTCTTTCAAAATCATCACCACGTATATTGGCTATTTGTTGCCTTATCAGGTTTGAAATTTCTGAAATGCTAATTTTTTTTTCAACGTATTTGCTTACTCTAATAAATTTAGATTTTTTTGTGAGCTCTTTTTCAGCCTTCGTTATATATTTAATCATTCTTTCGTAACTTTCTTTTGCATTATTTGCAAAAGTGAAAATTCCATGATTTAAAAGAATTAATCCTTTTACATTTGGATTTTTATCAAAAACCTCAGAAGCTTTTTTTGCTAATTCAAAACCAGGCATAATGTATGGAACAATACCCATTTCATCACCAAATACATGCTTACAAATTTTTTCTGGATTAGGTTGATCAATAAGTGAGAGAATTGCATTAGAGTGCGAGTGATCAACGAATTTGTGAGGGAGGAACGCGTGTAAAAGAGTTTCTACAGAAGCATTTGGGAAAGAAGTATCAAGCATATATTTACGCTGATAATTAACCATTTGAAAGTCATCTAGCTTAGTTAGTTTTCTCATACAAAGAAGATTTTTCATTTCTAAAGCCGGGAAACCATCCTCCTCAATATTACCCATATCTTTCCCACTACCTTTTACATAAATAATTTCCTCATTTTCACCAAGAAGTGTATCTAATGACGATTTCACCGATGTATTCCCTCCTCCATGCAGAACAACGGTAGGATCATTTCCCAAAAGTTGTGTTGTATAAATGCGAAGTGCTAAGTCTTTAGAAATACCTCTTTTTGCATATTTTTTGATGTAAGATTTCGCTTCGTTTTCGTTATATTTACTTTTCATTGAATAAGCTGAGTATAAATTAATCTATTCTTTTGGTTGATGAATGATCAAATAAATGTGCTTTTTCAATATTAATTGAAAGAGGAATGACATCACCATTTTTAATTGTGGTACGTCCACCATTTTGAACTACTCTAAATTCGTTATTATCTAACATTGTTATAATATGAGTCTCTGAACCAGTTGTTTCTACTAAAACTACCTCTGCTTTGATATTTGAGCTTGGATCTATGCTCACGTCAGTAGGTCTGATGCCATAAACTACACTTTGATTATTTAATACATTTTTTTTGGAGTGAGGTATATCCTGTGAGTTTAATTTAATACTACTCTTATCTGTTACAACTCCCTCAAGAAGATTAATTGCAGGAGTGCCAATAAAATCGGCAACAAATAAATTATTTGGTTTTTCATAAATTTCATTTGGAGTTGCTATTTGTTCAATAATACCATTGTTCATAATCACTATCTCGTCAGCCATAGTCATAGCCTCAATTTGATCATGAGTTACATAAATAGTGGTAGCATTTTGTTGATTATGTAATTTTCTAATCTCCAATCTCATATGAGCTCTTAGTTTTGCATCAAGATTTGACAATGGCTCATCGAACAAAAACACCTTTGGGTCTCTTACTAATGCTCTACCCATAGCTACCCTTTGCCTTTGTCCACCTGACAGCTCTTTTGGTGTTCTGTTTAAAAAATCTGTTAAATTTAATACAGAAGCAGCCCACTCAACTTTTTCCTTTATCTCTTGGCTAGCCATTTTTCTGATCTGTAAACTGAATGCAATATTATCAAAGACATTCATTTGAGGGTATAAAGCGTAGTTTTGAAAAACCATTGCTATATCTCTATCTCTTGGGTGGATATTATTAATAATGTCTCCACCTATTGAAATTTCCCCACTAGATATAGTTTCTAATCCAGCGGTCATTCTCAATAAAGTAGTCTTTCCACACCCTGAAGGGCCAAGTAAAACAACAAATTTTTGATTACCAATATTTAGATTTATATCTTTTAGTACCTCTACAGAACCAAAGTTTTTTTTAATATTTATATATTCTACTTCAGACATTTATTAATTCATCTAGTTGATTGCTATCCCCGGCTAGATCAAGAATAGTGTATCGATCCCTTATGAACCTAGCATATCTTAGAGCATCTTTATAAAAATTACTATCAAGTTTAGCGTCTTCTGGAGTTCTTAATGCGCCGCACTCTCCCATAGAATTCCAAATAATGTCAAAGTCTAACATTTTCTCTCTTAGGGGTTGGACAAATTCGAGCCAGTTCTTGTGAAAAAAGTTATTTATCATCTCTGCTCTCTTTTCATCGAATATTTTTGTCTTCATTGCATCATGAATTGTGTCTAACATTTGATGACCAAGTTTTTGAATAATTTCTTGCTCAGGTATTTGAGTTGGTTTTATTATTGGTGGAGTATCTTTATTTAGAATAGAATTTTGGATTTTTGAAATACTAATAGTTGCAATTCCTACTTGTTCTCCATGAGAGGTTCCGGGATGGTTGTCTTTTGCAAACATATCTATGTAATGAGAAATTCCATGTTCACCCATACTTCCCACATGAGTTGTCTGTGTAAATGATGTGCCTAATCCCATTATTGCAGAGATACGTGTAAGTAAAGCAAGGGCTTCTATATCTCCTTTTGCAATTAATGAAGCACTTTCAATCATATCTTTCTCATATAAAGCTAAAAGAGAATACGGTGCTGTTTGATAATCAGTCTTTAAAATTTTATGAGACATCAACCAATCAACTTGTGCAGTTGTTCGACAAATTACATCTGCAAAAGCAGCTGCAGTGAGTCTTTTAGGACACATACTGAGAACTTCTAAATCAAAGAAAACACCTTGTGCATAATGCGCAACCAATGATTTTTTGATCCCATCAAAAGATATAGAGGCTGTGCCTGTTGTATAAGCATTCATGGGAGTGGTCGCAAAAACGGAGTATGATTTTTTTTCAAGAAAAGTTGCATACTTTATACTATCGCTGACTGTACCTGACCCGACTGCAATAACTCCATCGTAATCTTTTATTTTTTTTCTTAAGAATTCTACACCTTCAATACTTGAAGATGGGCTCTCCCATATATACTCATCTGCTTTTACTTTACCTTGAAGATTTTTATAAATTCTTGAACCAAGGGCTTTGTGTGTAAATTGATCACTTACAATAAGAAGATTTTGGTTTGGATGTAATTGAGAAATCAATAATGACTCTTTACCGTCTAAACTTTTATCTATTTCAATTTTTTTAATTGGGATGCCGTATTTCCTTTTATCTTCAGGATTAACCCATTCACCAGCAATTAAATCTTTTATTACGCCATTATAATCGGTCATGATTTATATTTATCAGTAAATTGAACAAGTGATTTATTAATTAATTTATTTGAGTCATAAACATTTTGGTAAATATTAATTAAATCTTGATATATTGATTTGTTATCTAAGTTAGGTTCGATAAGCCGAGTTTTTCCTGACATATTTTCTGCGGACTCTTTTATGTTGCTATACCAACCTGCGCCATAAGCAGCTATCATACCAGCACCCAATGAAGATGCTTCTACAGTGTCAGCAATTAGCACATTCTTTCCAGAGGCATCAGCCAACATTTGCACCCATGCAGGACTATTCGCCCCTCCTCCTATAGCTAGATATTCTTTTACATTTATACCTGTTTCTTTTTCGATATTTTGAGTTCTAAAAACGGAGTCTAAAGTCAATCCCTCTAATATCGATCTATAAACATGATATGGAGTGTGACTTATACTTAAACCAACTATAATACCTCTTGCATATGAGTCCCAATAAGGATCCATTACTCCACCAGTGTATGGTTGTAAAATCAATCCATCACTTCCAATTGGTATTTTATTAATTTGTTCTTCTAAGTTTTTAAAAAAATTTGGATCTTTCCTATCACCATGAATAAATTGGTCGACATACCAGTTGACTAGCAAAGCTCCTGACAATAAAACATTTTCCATTATAAAACCTTCTCCGTGTGCAGCAATTTCTGTTCTCCAGTTTTTTGAAATTTTATAATCCTTTGACCAAACCCCAGAAACGACAGCTGTTCCAAGATTGATATATGCTCTATCTGATTTTGTACAATTTGTGCCAAGACCAGCGAGTTGCCCATCACCCCCTGCAGCAAATATTCTTAAACCCTCTTTTAAACCAGTTTGGTTAGATGCATCCTTTGAAACTTTGCCTATGCAGGTTCCTGGTTTGAAAGATTTAGGAAGTCTTGATTCATCAATATTCAAATGTTCCAATATATCTTTAGACCAGCATTTATTAACAACATCAAACATTCCATGAGGATCCGAACTAATCCAACCAGTGTTAAATTCGCCTGATAATCTATAAACTAAAAAAGCTTGAACATCTGCAAAACAAGCAACTTCATCAAATATTTTTTTTTCATTTTTCTTAAGCCAATAAACTCTATAAAGACATGGACATGGATCTTTTGGACGTCCTGTAATTTTGTGAATTTGGCCTTCACCCATTATAGAATTCAACTCTTCTACTTCCTCTACAGATCTTTTGTCCATCCAAACTGTTGCTGGGTAAACTGCTTTCCCTGACTTGTCTAATTTTGCTAAAGTCTCACGTTGATTGGATATGGCTAGTCCTTCAACTTTAGTCATATCTATTTTTTTAGCTAATTCACTACATGATACGCAAAAAGCTTTCCACCAATCCTCGACATCTTGTTCAAATTTTTCAAGGCTTGGGTTGTTTAAAGGAATATCACATCTACCCTCAGCGATCGCATTACCTTTATCATCCCATGCAATTGCTTTTGTTGATTGTGTTGAACTGTCGACGCCAATAACTAGACGTGTCATTTAGTAATCTTGTTTTGTAGGTGTCACTACCACTTCTTGCATGATAACATTTTGTGGCATTTCATATGCAAAAAGTATCATTTTTGCAACATAGTCTGGGGATATTCTTCCTCCAATTCTCTCGATATTTTTTTTATAAGCTTCTAAAGTGTTAGGATCGGTAATTCCATTTAAAACTTCCGCTTCAATATTTCCAGGTGACATTACTATCACTCTAACATTATGCGGTGACAGATAACCTCTAATACTCTCTGATATTGCATGTACAAAAAATTTTGTACCACAATAGACAGTATGGTCTTCATAAATTTTTCTTCCTGCTATTGAACTCATATTAACAATAGTACCACCTTTTCGGGCTTTCATATCGCTCATCACAGCATAAATTCCATTCATTACGCCTTTCGTGTTAACGTCAATCATTTCATCCCATTCAGATGGATCTTGAGTTCCAATTTCTGCAAGTCTGGCCACACCAGCATTGTTAAAAATCATGTCAGTTGGTCCATACTCTTTTTCAGCCTCACGTATAGCGGCTATAAGCGCCTCTCTATCTCGAACATCTACTTTTCTACACATTGAGTTTTCTAATTTAAACGACTCCATTATATCCAGCCTTCTTGCTATCAATAAAGTAGGGTATCCTGCTTTTGAAAATGCTTTTGCAGTAGCGGCACCTATACCACTACTTGCACCAGTTATAACTGCTAAAGGCTTTTTCATATTTTTATCTAACACATCATAACTAGGGTGGTTAAAACCACCCTAGTTAATTTTTTTAATTAAACCCCAACAGTTTTGTTAAAGTTTTTAGCAATAGTGTCTAAACAATCTTTTGCTGATCCGTATTCTCCAGCAAAATACCTACCAAGCTCAATAGGTATCATGTTGCTTGACATGTCAGCCCATTCAGGAAGATCTGGTTCTGATCCCATATCATTAAAGATAGCATCTCTAACAACATCTAGGTGACGAGTTGTACCGTTACCGCTTCTATTATTAGCTTTAACTCTCTCATCGTCATAAACAGCTGATCTAGTTGGACCAGTACCACCACCAAGTGCAGTGATATAGACTTGTGTTTCATAGCTAGTTGCCCATTGAGCAAATAACCAAGCTGCATCCTTATTTTTTGAATATTTAGATACAGCTAGTGAAGATCCACCTTGGTGTGCAACACCTGGAATTTCACCATAACCACAATCACTTGTTGATCTTAAAGGACTCGCTGGAGCAGGGCAGGCTGCTGCCATCATTTTCCCTTGAACATTTGACTCATCAGAGTCCCACCATGGGAAAAATTCACCCCATGAGATTGTTTGAGCAGAACCACCTTGAAGGATATCCTGTCCTTGACCATCCCATGTCCAACTTGTAACACCCGAAGGCATATACTCTTTAAGTTTTGTCCAGTAATCCATACCTGCTAAACCGTTTGCATCATTACCTGCAAAACTTCCATCAGGATTGGTAATTGAACCACCGAAAGCCCAGGCAAACATAGTCCAGTCACACTCTAAGCTGTAGTGACCAGATTTCATTTGACCATTAGTTCCGTATATTGGTCTTCCGTCTGGATTTAAATGACCAAGTTTTGCTGCCTGTATTACTTGAGCATTACTCATGTACTGATCAAATGTTGTTGGAACACTTAGTCCAAGCTCTTTGTAAACATCATCTCTGTACATCATAATAAAGACAGGAATGTCATAAGGAACACCAACCATAGTGCCGTCGTACATGGAAATACCATCTACAAGTGGTCCTAGGAAATCGTCAAAGTTATAATTAGGCATAGCTAAGGTAGGATTTGCTGCATAAAGCTCACGAGGATCTTCTGCATCACCTCTAAAGGCTGCCATCCAACTTTGATCTAGGTAATAAGTGTCGTAAGTTCCTAATCCAGAGGCAACGTCTAAAGTTAGTTTTTGTAAAACTTGCTCTAAAGGTAAAACCTCAATGTTAACTTTAATACCTGTTACTTCCTCAAAGAAAGGTTTTAAAGTTGTATTTATCGCATTAGAAGGAGGAGTTGACTCAGTTGCCAAAGATACTGTTTGGCCTCTGAAAGGAGATGATACATCTTTTAACCAATCCATCATATCCCCTCTCCATTCTATTCCATGAGAACCAGCATGAGCTTGAGGAATAAATTTTCTGCTCATAGTTCCCATTGTGCCCAAGCAACCAGCTCCTAGGCCAAGCATACCGGCATTTTTAAGAAAATCTCTTCTCTTCATATTACCGTTTACGTACTTGCCTACAATGTTTGCAAGGTGCATTTTTCTATACATATCGCGCATATGATATCCCTCCGATATAAAATTTTTGCATAAACATTGTTTCTTAGCAAGGGACTTAATATAGTTATACACAAAATATTATTTTATTATGTTGACTTCTTTTAATAATCTTCAGTTTCATTAAGAATATCTAATAGAAAAATAGAGGTATTTTAAAATAAACTCTTTGAAATTTAAGTGTATAGTCTCACTATGGCCGCTCAAAAGTCTTATTCTTTGCCAAGTTTTATGAATTCTGACAGTTCTCTGCCTTGGCTTTTGCCATTGATCACTATGCTGATAGTATTTGCGATTATTCCTTTCTTTTACAATATTTACCTAAGCTTTCATGAGTTTGTCCCAGCAAAAAGGGCACTACTTTTTGTGGGATGGGATAATTGGATAAGGCTATTTACTGATGGAGTATTCTGGGGATCTTTAAAGGTGTCCTTATATTACACATTTATGTGTTTATTAATTCAACTAGTTTTGGGCATGGGAATTGCACTACTAATTGACTCCGACGATCCAGGATTTGGAATTATAAGATCTATTTTAACTCTCACTTTAGTCATACCTCCAGCAATTGCTGGTATGATATTCTTAATAATGGAGGATGCTAATTATGGTTTAATACCATGGCTCTTGAAATCAGTTGGGCTTATAGGTCCTGAAGATACAATTTTAGCAGATCCAACATTAGCCCTGTGGGGTGTAATGATAGTTGACATTTGGCAATGGACTCCCTTTATGGTTTTAATCTTAGTTGCTGGTTTAAGATCTTTACCAAGTGAACCTTTTGAGTCAGCTGTCATAGATGGCGCAAGACCTTTTCAAGTTTTTAGAAGATTAACACTACCAATGCTTCACAAAGTAATTGCAGTAGCAATTTTGATAAGAGGAATAGATCTATGGAGAATGGTAGATTATGTATTTGTTTTAACATCAGGTGGACCAGGTACAGCCACTTACACTTTAAGTTTATATTCATGGCAAAGGTTTACTTTTGTTCAATGGGGTTACGGAGCAACAATTAGTTTATTTTCTTTAATTGTAATTTTAATAGTTGGAAATGCATTTATTCATTTCGCAAAAGTAAAATGGTGAGGAATTGAATAAAGTATTAAAACAAGTATTAGGTTGGTTTATTGCTGCGATATTTTTCTTTCCAATATATTTCTGGATTACTGTATCTATTAAAAAGGATAAAGATATTTTTGCTTTACCTCCGAAATTATTTGATTTTGAAGTATCATTCGCTGCTTATGAAGAGGTGTTTGGTATTTCTCGCTTTCTCTATGTAGAAGATATGGGCGCTGTTCGACCTGGCGGTGGAGATTTTTATATGATGCCAAATCTTGTGGATAGTATCATTATTGCTTTAGGCTCTACAGGTATAGCAATGCTTATATCTATACTAGCAGCATATTCACTCTCAAGATTACCTATCAGGGGTCAACAGCATTTTATGGGATGGATTTTATCAACAAGAATGATGCCACCAGTTGCAGTAGCAATACCAATGTTTTTTATTTACAAAAACATAGGCTTAATGGATACGCATCTAGGTATCATTATTATTCACGCGTTGATGAATCTCCCACTTGCTGTTTTACTCATGAAAAGCTTTTTTGATGACATTCCAAAGGACATAGATGAAGCTGCTTTACTAGATGGGGCTACGAGATTTTTTGTATTTTGGAGATTAGTAGTGCCTCTTGCCATAGGTGGAATAGCGGCAACTGCTGTGCTTTGTTTTATATTTAGTTGGACAGAATTTATCTTTGTTCTTATGCTTACACAAACGGGACTAAAAACAATTCCTGTGGTTTCCACATCTTTTGTTACTTCTACTGGAACTGCATGGGATAACATGGCAGCATTAGGCACAGCCGCTATTATACCAGCCTTCATTTTTATACTTTTAGTTCAAAGACATTTAGTAAGAGGATTGACTTTAGGTTCAGTAAAACAATAAGGTAATTTGATTAGAAAAATTCTAGCATTCTCTATTGCTTTAATTTTTATATTTCCAATATTTTTTCTTATTACATCCTCTTTTAAAAATAATATTGATCTTTTTTCAATACCCCCAAAATTATTTCTATTTAATATTGACTTTTCAGCGTATGAGAGAGTTTTTGGTTTTTCAAAATTACTAAAATTTGACCCCTCTTACGGAGAGCTATATTTAACATCAAGGATATTAGATAGTTTAATTGTAGGAATTGGTTCATCATCTCTAACATTGATAATTGGAATTTATGCTGGTTACTATATTTCTAGAGCTAATTTCAAATATAAAAATTTTTTAATCATGTCAATTCTTAGTGCGAGGATGATGCCGTTAATATCAATTGCCATTCCACTATATTTTGTTTACGAAAAAATTAATCTTCTTGATACATATGTTGGTTTAATATTAATTCATACATTTATAAATCTACCATTGGCAGTTCTTTTATTAAAAAGTTTTTTTGACGAAGTACCAAAACAAATCGATGAAAATGCTTTTATAGATGGTGCGAGTAAAATTAAAATTCTTCATAAATTAATTATACCGTGTGCAAAAGGTGGGATAGCTGTCACATTTATTTTATCTATAATATTCAGTTGGACAGAATTTATTTGTGCATTAATGATTGGACAAATGAAAATTAAGACAATCCCGATTCAAGCCTCTATAATGAAAACTATACCCAGTTGGGATATGATGGCTGCATTTACAACAATTTCAATAATTCCAGTATTTATTATGATTTTAGCAGTTAGAAAACACTTTGTCAGAGGGTTGACTCTAGGAACTGTTAAAGAATAGACGCTTACTACTTTATGAATTTTAGAGAAATGAAAAAAGATTCATTCTTTATCCTTAACTTGAATAGATTTTAAATTTTATTAAAAAAAATTTTTTATGTAATTATAAATCTTAAAACTAGCTATCTAACTGATTAATTTTATCAACTTTTTTTCCAGATCTCTCAGATTGAAAATTATTTTTCAACCAAATATCTGTATACATAATTGCATTCGGGGTACCTGTAATTAAAGCACCAAAAGTAATGATTTGAGCATTGTTGCTCGCAATAGATCTCTCTGCTGTGTAAGCATCGTTCACACAAACCGCCCTCACACCTGAAAATTTATTAGCGACAATAGCCATTCCAGCACCAGTTCCGCAAACTAGAATTCCCCTTTCAAATTCACTATCTTGTACCTTTTTAGCCAATGTTTTACCAACGTCTGGATAATCTACTTGTGATTCATCTGTGACTCCTACATCCATGACTTCAATACCTTTAGACTCCAAATGTTCTTTGATTTTGTCTTTAAGGTTTCTCCCTAGATGGTCTGCACCAATAACGATTTTTTTGAGCATAGTTAATTATATATTTAAATCATTCCAAGGTATATGCAGTTTTTCGTTTTGACAGATACATCTCACTAAACTATCCAAAATTGGAAGTTTGTTATTTTTTACCAGTTTGTTTAATAAATGATTTAATTCTCTAATGGTTTGTGCTCCTTCGACAGTTTCATCTTTTAATTCCTTAGACATAATATCCTCATATGATCTGTTCTTTGCTAATAAATTACCTAAAAGACCGTTTCTTCCAGTTCCTGAGGTAACATGTAAGTCTCCAATCCCAGATAGCCCAAATACTGTTTCTTGAAGACCGCCTATTAATTTTACAAAATGGCTCATCTCATTAACACAGTGTGAAAATAATGCGGACTCAGGATTAAAGATTTTTTCATCATCGGAGAAATACGTTTGTGAGTAGCCAACAGCAATTGCGTACATGTTCTTAAGAGCTGCACAAAGCTCTGAGCCTAATAAGTCAGTCTGTAAATTTACTACATAGTATTCATTTTTGAATATATTGGATAAACTCTTAGCAACCTCTATATCAGGATTTACAAAACATATATTTGTTAAATTTTTCTTTGCAAGCTCAACTGCTTTACAAGGACCAGTAACCGCGGTTAAGGTGAAATCTTGATTAATTTGTTTTTTAATTTTATTTGGGAAAATATCTAACTCTTCTTTTTCGTTAATATACAGACCCTTAGTAACTATAAGGAAGTGTTTATTCGTAACATTAAAGTTTTTAATGAAGTTAATGAACCAATCGACACCTGATGAACTAATTCCAATAACAATGACATCAGATGTACTAATGTCCTCTTGAGACATTTCATTAAATCTTATTGCTGACGTATTTGTTAATTTAATACCTAGTTTTGGGTGAGAAGAATTTTTATTAACTGAGTTAATAATATCCTCGTCAAAACTAGTACCAACGAGTTTTGCTTCGTGACCATTTGAAACTGCTGGAACAGTAATTGCTGTTCCCATAACGCCTGCACCTATAGATAATATCTTTGACATTACGAAATAAATTGGCCTCCATTTACCTCTAATATTTGTCCTGTTATATAGCCACTCATTGTCTGTGAGGATAAAAAAATTATAGGCCCTACGCAGTCCTCTGCTGAGCCAAGTCTTTTCATAGGTATTTTTAATCTTGTTGCTTCTAATTTTTCTGGTGAAGAATATTGTTCATGAAACTTTGTGGTAATTGTGCCAGGTGAAATAGCGTTTATTCTTATGTTGTAGGGTGATAATTCTGAAACAAGCGATCTAGTAATTCCTGAAACAAAAGCTTTAGACGCAGCATATACACTTGAACCCGCACTACCTCCTGTTCTCGCACTGATAGTTGATACATTAATAATATTTCCATAATTTTGTTTTTTGAAAATTGTACACGCACTTTTTGTTGCAAAATATGCAGATTTGGCATTGAGATCAAATATTTTTAAAAAATCTTTTTCACTTATTGTTTCTAATTGATATCTTCCTACCATTGTTCCAGCATTATTAACTAATATATCTAGACCATTTAAATAATTTATAGCATTGTTCATAAAGTTATCTACTTGAGATAAATCTGTAAAATCAGATTTGAATATTTTAAATTTTTGGCTTTGAGATTTAGCTTTAATTCTAGTTTCAAGATCATTAATTGATTGGTTACCATGAAAAATTACATTAGCTCCCAAGTTTAAAAACTCAACACCTGTCTCAAAACCTATGCCTGTACTTGAACCCGTAACAATAATCTTTTTGTTTTTGAATTCACTAAAATCAAATGTCATTTAAGTCTATCCATTATATAGTCTGGCTTTCCGGTGATTTGAAAATCCGATTTTATATTATCAATTATATCGTTCGTTGGTATGTTTTGCATAAATTCTTCTTTATGAATTCCAGAGGTGATCAGTAATGAGTCTATACCAAAGCTATTGGCGCCTGCAATATCATTAAATAAAGAGTCTCCTATCATCAAAGTTTTTAATTTATTACTATTGGATAACTCTTGAACATAATGAAAGATTTCAATATTTGGTTTACCAATTATAAATGCCTGTCCTCCCATTTTTTTGTACTTAACTGCAAGATCTCCTGTTGAAGGATGAATATTATCTCCAGAAACACCCAAAATATCAGGATTTGAGCACACTAGGGGTAACTTCATTTCTATAGCTCTCATATAAATTTTGTCAATTAAATCAGTTTTTTTCAGACCAGTAGTAGAGGTTAATAAAAGAAAATTAGCGTTTTCTATAGAACTCGTCTTTTCAAATGTTGTGTTTTGCAATAAGGGATAATCTGTTGCAACCACAAAATATTTATTTCCAATATTTTCAAAGGGGCTCCTTTTAGATTTTAGATATTCTAAGCATACATCTCCTGATGTAATTAAATGAGATTTCAAAATATTTTTTGCGCCCATTTTTATCAAACGGTCAGTATTATCTGAAGATTTTTTTCCTGAATTACTAATTATATAAATTTTTTTATTTTGTGATTGTAAATATGAAAAAACTTGTTCTGCTTCATTAAAAATATTTATTCCATCATGAACAACTCCCCATTGATCAAAATAATAAGTATCGTAATATTCTGAAATTTCTTTAAGGGATAATATTTTTTTTACCATTTAAAAAATATTACCCAAAGCTAAAAGTGCAGATCCAAAAGAAGCATCATTTGATAAAGGCTTATTTAGTTTCACACCAAGAATTTTTTTTCTAATTTCATTCCATTTTAAATTATTTCCTCCGCCTCCTATTGTAAAAATAGTTTTAGGATATTTACCGCCTATCTCTAATATCTTTTCGTAACTCAATTTTTCAACATTAGTTATACCCTCAAGTACAGCCTGAAAAAATTTAATCTCAGAATCAGGACGAGGTTCTAAAATTGGGAGTTTGTTAGGGTCGTTAAAAGGAAATCTTTCACCTTTTTGTGCCAGAGGATAGTAATTTAAATTCAATAGATTATTTGGGTCTATATCTTTTGATAATTCCTCTATTCTATCTGAAAATAGTTCTTTTAGAATTTTTCCTCCAACATTGGAAGCTCCTCCGGCTAACCAATTTTCGCCCAAACGATGACTGTAGATCCCAAATTCCTTATTATAAATTGGCTTATTTGAGATAGCTTTTACTACCAGAGTTGTGCCAATTGAAGAAACTGCTTCTCCTATATTTTTGGCTCCAGTAGCTAAAAATGCTGCTATGCTATCCGTAGTGCCTGCTATAACCTTGGTTTTGTTATTAAAACCTAAGTCAATAAGTTCAGAGTTTCTTAATTCACCTATAGACTGACCTGGTATTTTTATATTTGGTAGGCTACTCATTTCAATAGGTAACTGATCAAACCATTTTGGCCAAGATCTTTCGACACAATCATAACCTAGTTTAAGAGCATTATTTTCGTCTGAATAGGTATAATCATTAATTAGTTTACAAGCTATCCAATCTGCTTGATGAAGTATTCTATATTTTTCTTTTTTAAGTTTATTAATTAATGATAACGCCCTTACTAATGCATTAGTAGAGGTGGATACAATTGGATGGTTATCAGATATACTCTCAACTAACTTAGACTCTTTTACAGCTGAAGCATCATTGTACATTAATGCATCATCTAAAGGGTTACCAAGATGGTCGGTTATAAGTACTGTACCTGATGTTCCATCGATTGATAATCTTTCAATTTTATTTAATTCTATTTTAGTTTTTAAAAATGTAAGATTTTTAATTAACGCACTCCACCATAAGCTTGGATTTTGATAAACTAATGATCCCTTACTTATTGGGCTATCAATAGAAACTGAAAAATTAATTAATTCTTTTTTATTCTTATCAATAATAGAAGATCTGACACCAGTCGTTCCAAAGTCAATCCCCAGAAAAAGTGACATTAGTTTATAGATTGGCGATATATCTCAATATCCCAATTCAATAATTCACTCTCTTGATGACTTGATAGAAATTTAAAAGACTTTGATAAATCAATTCTTAGCAGAACTTCCAAAAAACAGTCGATCATTTCTTTCGCAGCTGGAATAGCTAGAGTGTTTTCAAAAAGACCTTTATTTTTTAGAATTAAATAGGGTGGAAGATTAATATTCTTTCTTTTTAGATTTTGAATAAATTCATTTGCTTCTTTCACCTCTGAAAATGTAGGTATGCCAGGGCCTAAGAAAATTACATGATCTGGATAAAATGATTTAGAGAAAAGTGAGAATAATTTTTCATTTTGTGTTGAGAAAAATTTATATTTATCAGTATTTTTATGAATATAACCATCGATATTTGTAATTTTCTCTAAAAAATCGAGGCCTAATTTTTCATTTCTAATTAAATCTAATTTTTCATGAATTTTTAAAAGCAATTTATAGGTATCCTCAATATCATCACCCGCAACTATCAATCCATGATTTTCGAGAACCAATATGTTAGTTGAAGGTAAAATTAGTTTTTTTATTTCCATTGTTAAAGTAAAACCAGGTCGACAGTATGGAACAAAAATGAAATCTTCATCGAGGTATTTTCTTAAATCAGACTCACTACTTTGTGAAATTGCATTTGCAATTATTGTAGTAGAATGAACATGTAAAACATATTTACGATTAATTAATGCATGAAATGAAGTTTCAGATGAAGGATGTAAATTATTTTTAGATATTATGTCATCTATAAAATTATCTTCTTTTCCATTATTTATTTTTTCAGAAATAGAATTTAAATCAACTTCAACAAAAATATCTTTATCTAAAGAATTGATTAACCAAGTTCCAGATGCTTTAATTAGCATTCTCCCATCAGACTTAATTGAAGTATTCCCACCTGCGGCTTGAACTAAATGACTATTTGAGCCAAGTTTAAAAGAAATATCTTTAAAAGATTTTAATTCTTCCTGAGGAAATGAAGAATTAGTATTTACCATACATTTTAATAGCCTCAATTATTTTTTTCATATGTTTCTTTTCGACCAATTGAGGCTTACCATTTATTTTTGCAATAGTAATTTGCTTACATAAAATTTCAAATTCTTCAGTTAAAAACATTGCTTCGTCTAAATTTTTACCACACGTAATTGTACCATGATTTGCTAATAAGCATGCTTTCCTTCCTTTAAGAGCTTTTAAGGCTGCGTCTGATAATTCTTGTGATCCTGGTAATGCAAAAGTAGAACATTTAATTGTGTCACCACCTAAAAAAGCAATCATATAGTGATAGGCTTTTATATCCTTTCCTAGTATCGACATTCCTGTACCATAAGCAGGATGATTGTGTACAACTGCATCAAATTCTTTTCTTCCTTTTAATATGTCAAAGTGAAATCTCCACTCACTTGAAGGCTTCCATATTCCATGAGATTTGGTTTTAGAGTCTACAAAAACTATATCTTTAGCTTTCATGCCTTCATAGGAAATGCCAGATGGTGTTATAAGCATCCCATCTTTCCATCTTACGCTAATGTTGCCCGCTTTACCTTGATTTAAGCCTTTTTTTTCCATTAAAAGGCAAGCTTCTATTATCTGTTTTCTTATTTTTATTTCATTTTTTGTCATTTAACAGATCCTATTCACGAGTTTTTTTCCATCAATAAAGTTTCGAACATCTTTTGCTATAACTTCAGCTGCGTAATATGCTGTTTTTACAGAAGCGCCAGCTATATGAGGTGTAATAGTAACATTATTTAAATTTTTAAAAATATGATTTTCTGGTAAAGGTTCCTCATAAAAAGTATCTAAGGCAGCACCCTTGAGCTTTCCATTAGATAGTGCATCGTGAAGTGCTTTATAATCTAACAATGGCCCTCTAGCAGTGTTAATTAAATAACTATCTTTTTTCATGAGGGAAATTTCTTTCTTACCTATAAGATTAACTGTTTCTTTTGTAACTCTTGCATGAATAGATACTACATCTGAAATCTCTAATAAATTTTCTAAAGATACTTTTTTTATACCGTCCGCGATATCTTCCTTGTTTAGTTCAACATATGGATCAGAAAAAACAATTTTACATCCAAATGGAACTAATAAATTTTTTACTAATTTTCCTATATGACTATATCCAATTAGGCCTATGGTTAACTCACTTAATTCTCTACCAGTTTTATCTAGGCGATATAAATCTCCTCTCCATTCTCCTTGCATTAATGTGGTGTGTCCTAGAGTAATTAGTCTTGTTTGTGCTAATATTTTTGCAACTGTAAACTCTGCTACAGCAGAAGCATTTCTTCCAGGAGCATTTGCAACAATAATTGATTTTTTTTTGCAAGCATCTATATCAATGTTAACCGGCCCCCCTCTTGAAACACCAATGTATTTTAGATTTTTCACATTATCTAAAATTGACTTACTGACTGGTGCAAGATCAGTTACTAATATTTCACTATCTTCAATAAAGTTTATTACGTCTTCTTCATTTCCGAGATATTCTTTAATTTTACTAAAATTTCCCTCTCCATAATCATTATGAAATGGCGTGTCAGGCCAGTTAACATCTTTTAATTTAAAAGTATGATCATTTCCAATTTGATTTATAAGTGCTGATTTAAATATCCCAGATGTAACAAAACTGTCTCCGTAAATACTAATTTTCATTAATTTTGTTTTGAAAATTATAATTTGAATTCCAAAATTCACTCATATTTTCATATCCCTTCTTATACACAGAAAATGCTTTTTCATAAATAATTGATAATTTTTCATCAAATTTTTCAACATTTTTTAGATATTGATTTACCCATTTGTCATTAAGATCCTCGTATGACTTGGCCTCGTTTAAAGCAATCATTCCTACCATACAAGCACCAGCAGCACCTTGTTCACTGTTTTCAATAACCTGAGTATCTAATTGATTAACCGAACCAACAATTTTTCTTACTAAGGAACTATTACTTGCGCCACCAGTTAACCTAAGAAGTTCGAGCTCAGCTCCAAACTCCGAATAACAATCTTTGCACGCATAAGCTAATGACTCATACAAAGCTCTTACTAAGTCATAAACTTTCGTAGTTGTATTAAGACCTAAAAATTGTGCTCTAGCCTTAACATTTACAAATGGTCCTCTTTCTCCATTAGGGGAGATAAATGGATGATAAAATATTTTTGCAGGATCAGCCAAAGATGCATTTTTTTCAAACAACTCAAGAATATTTTTTTTTTCAAGATCACTTCCATTAGTATCTTTAAAAAAAGAATTAAAAATTTCTATTAGCCAATCGGTGTTTAATGATGCAACCATATTTGAAACCATTTTTGCATTTGCAGGAGAGCCTGCTAAAGAACAAGTGTATCCAAGTTGTTTCTTGAAATTAGGTTTCTTATTTTCAAAATCTGTAAAAATATGAATTCCAGCTGTACCCAGAATTGTACAACCTATTTTTTTTTTCTTATCAACAAAACCACTTCCTATTCCTGAGCATACAACATCTACAGGTGCTAGTACTATTGGCAATCCTTCATTTAAAGATATTATTTTTGCTGATTGACTAGAAAGTTTTCCAACATAATCGGTGCTATCAACAGGTTCAGGTAATTTTTCTTTCATTTGCTTAAAATTGAAAATTTCAAATACTTCATTCTTGTATTTTCTTTCAATTGGTGACCCCCATGTCATAAAAGACTCACTAATATCTGTAACTAGTTCACCAGTAAGCTTATAAAATATCCAATCTTTACATCTAATAACTTTGTCAATTTTATTAAATCTCTCAGGTTCGTTTTTAAAAATATGAAACATTTGACCACTTTGCATGGAGGGGTTCAGACCAGTATGAGTGATTTCAGTAATTTTAGGTCCTATTTCAGAGTTTCTCCAGTTATCAATAATATCACCAGATCTACCATCTAGCCAAAGGGCTGCGTCTCCGACAGGAGCGCCTTCTTTATCTATTGGCCAGGACCCATCACCTTGACCAGTTATACAGATAGCCTCTAATTTTTCAGACAAACGATCAATCTTGTTATTCAACAATTTAAATGCTTCAATGACCTTATTCCAAGTTTCTTCAAGATTTTGCTCTGCCTTACCGCCTTCTCTATAATAAACCTTATTTTCGACTGATGCAGAGTCGATGTACTTTCCATATTTATCAAAAGCTACAAATTTAATTAATGATGTGCCCGCGTCTAATCCTACAATTATTTCTTTGGACATTATAATCCGTTAAGAATTACTTCCTCAGTTTCAAGATTAAAAATATTTATGGACTCTAGAGGAAAATTTAATTTTACATCAGAGCTTGGTTCAAAATTCCTGTCTGCAACTCCAATGATAGAAGAGCCATTAATTTCAATACCAATATGGACTTGGTCACCTAACCAATGATATGAAGAACTACTTGCCTTGCCATCAAAGTTAGAATCTTTTTGATTAAAGAAAATTTTATGAGGTCTAATACCTAATGTAATTAATTGATCATTTGCTAATTTATTTAAATTTTCTTTTTGTATACTTTCATTACTGAAATTAACTGAGAATGTTTTTTCATTTTTTTCATTTAATATTTCAAATTTTAATGTGTTATTAGATTTATTAATTTTTGCTTTTAAAATATTCATTGGTGGTTCTCCAATAAAAGAAGCTACAAATACATTTGATGGTTTTGCACTTATTTCATATGGTGATGCTAATTGTTTTAAATCGCCATTTTCCATGACTGCAATTTTATCAGCTAAAGCAACAGCTTCGGTTTGATCATGTGTAACAAAAATAACTGTCTTGTTATTATGTTGAATATAGTCTTTTACTCTAGCTCTTAGAACAGCTCTTAGTTGTGGCTCAAGTTGAGACATTGGCTCATCGAGTAATAATGCGTCAGAGTCTCTGACAAGTGCCCTAGCTAAACTAACTCTTTGTTGTTGACCTCCAGAGATAGATGGCGGATATCTTTCCAAAATATCAGTGATTTCAAGCAATTCTGCTACTTCCATTACTTTTGAGTCAACTTTATCTTTTGATATCTTTTCTCTCATTAAGCTAAAAGCGATATTATCCTTAACAGTTAATGGGGGGTAAAGAGCATATCCCTCAAATGCCATAGCCACGTTTCTATCAGCAGGTTTTAAATCATTTACAATTCTTTCACCTATTTTGATCTGACCAGAAGTTGCAGTTTCAAATCCAGCTATCATTCTTAATGTTGTTGTTTTTCCACAGCCTGACGATCCAAGTAAAGCTAGAATTTCTCCATTTTCTAATAATAAATTAAAGTCATTTACTGCTTTGACATCTTTTCCAATTTTTGAAACAAAAATTTTATTTAAATTTTCTAATGTTACTTTTGCCAACTACTCTAAATTCCTTTTTGTTTCTATGTCAAAAAAATGTGATTTTTCCTCTATAAAATAAATATACATTTTTTTGTTTTCATCAATTAAATGTGACTCCTCTTCTGTCGTTGAACATAAAAGCTCCAAACCATTTTTCAATCTGACTAAAAATACTATCCTCAAATTTAAAGGGGTCTTTGTTCTGAACTCCACTTCAATAGAATTTTCTGAGTGATCGTTCGATAAGACTATATCTTCTGGACGTATACCAACAATACATTTGCCATCTTGGATTTTAGTATTTCTCTTTAAATTAAAAATTTCACCATTTACATCGACTTTGACAAAACCATCTTGCTTTTTAATAGTTGCATCAAAATTGTTAATTGTAGGGTCTCCAAAAAGCTTTGCGGTAGTTAATGAAGAAGGGTTTTGATATATATTTTTTGGAGAGTCAATATCATTAAATTTACCGTCATATAAAACTGCTATTCTATCACCCAAAGCCATAGCTTCTCTGAAGTCTTGAGTAATGTAAATTACAGTCGTATTAAATTCTTTTAAAACCTTAGGTAGCTCAAGTCTCATTTCAAATCTAATTTTAGCATCAACATTCCTTAGCGGATCGTCTAACAAAACTACAGATGGCTTGTCCACCAAACTTCTTGCAAGTGATGTTCTCTGTTTTTGACCATTAGATAATTCTTTTGGAAATTGATTAAGGACATGCCCTATTTTTAAAAGATTAGCGATTTCATTGACTTTTTCATGAATTTCATTTTCTGGCATATTTTTATTTTTTGCCCTTAGTGGGCTAGCAATATTTTCGTATGCCTTCATATGGGGGTATAAAGCAAAATTTTGAAATGCCATGGATACATCTCTTTCTTCAGGGTGAAGTTCATTGATGATTTGATTATCCATTTTTATTTCACCACTGTCTGCCATCATAATTCCAGATAAAAGTCTTAATAAGACAGTTTTGCCTGATCCAGACGGGCCAAAAACTACAAAAAATTCTCCTTTATCAATCTTGGCATTTAAATTAGAAATTATTTTATCGTCTTTAAAACTTTTGGATAAATTATCTAAATCTAAATAAGACATCCTTATCCTTTAATGGCGCCTAGACTTAATCCTTGTACAAGATATTTTTGAATAAATAATGCTAAAATTAAAGTCGGTAAAACTGAAACAACAATACCACACGCAATTAAACCATAAGGTATTGCGCTGGCAGTAATAAATGCTAACGCACCAACAGTGACTGGTTGAATCTGACTTGAGCCAAGTATAAGCGCAAATACAAAATTATTCCAAGCATATATGAAACATAATAAGGATGCGGCTGCTATTCCAGGTTTAGCTAATGGTATTGAAATTTTCCAAAAAGATTGAAACCAAGAGTGACCGTCTAATCTATAAGCATATTCGATATCTGGGCTAATGTCCTCAAAGTAACCTCTAACTATCCATAATAAAAGAGGAAGTGTTATTAATTGATATACCCATATTAAAGCAAAGTAGCTGTCGTATAATCCTATTTCTGAAAAATATAGATTAAGCGGAAGAATAATTAGTAACGCTGGAGCAAATCTAAAACTTAGAAGTGTGAAAGCTATATCCTCGCCTCCCTTAAACTTATATCTGGCAAAAGCATATGCAGCCGGAACCCCTAGAAGTAATGTTACTGAAACCGAACCAACTGAGAGTATTGCACTATTAATTAAATTTTGTTTGAAATAAACATACATTGTGGCAAACCCCTCAATTGCAATTTCTCCCTCCCATAGACCTATATAATTTTTAAAAGTGGGTTCATAAAATAAAACTGGCACTTTTCTTAAAATTTCATCATTAGTCATAAAAGACATGTTAAAAATCCAGGCTATTGGGAATAAAAAAAACATAATTATAGCCACGTAAGCGAAGAATTTAAGAATGCTCCATACATTAATACTCATTGAAGCAGCTCCCCTTTAGTTTTAATTTTTAACTTATGCCATTGTTGTACAAAAACATGACATAAGAAATAACAAATTGCCCATAAAACAACCATCATCGCAGCAGCTTTTCCAATATTAGTGTATTGGAAAGTTTGAAGGTATGCCGAAACTTGAAAGACCATACTACTTTCACCTGGCCCACCTTGAGAAAGAGCATAAATAATGTCAAATTGTTGTATGCTCTCTAATAATCTAAATAGTGAGGCAGTAAGGATAAAGGGGAACAACATCGGAAGGGTAATCCTGAAAAATTTATAATACTCGGGTACACCGTCTAGTTCGGCAGCTTCAAAAGGTTGCCTTGGAAGTGATCTTAAACCTGCTAAAAGTAAAATCATTATAAATGGTGTAAATACCCATACATCTACCATGATCAAAGTAAATAAAACTGTATCTGGGTGACTAGCCCAGGTGAAATCCTCTAATCCCAAAAATGATAAAATATAATTAACAACACCAAAATTAGGATTAATTAAAAGTCTCCAAATTAAAGAGGCAAGAGCTGGTGCAATCATTAGTGGTAGAACTAATAAAACACCCAAAACATTGTTAAGCCAAGTACGTTTAGCTAAAAGTAAAGCTATTCCAAGTCCAAGTAAAAGTTCAATAATTATTGTAAAAAATGTATAGGTTAGTGAGACTCTTATTGTGTTCCAAAACGAAGGGTCCGTAAATATATTTACATAATTATCAAACCAAATAAAACCCTTCATGTGAGGCATTTTCAAATTGTATCTTTGAAGCGAATAGTAAACTGCAGTAAAAAAAGGAATTAATATACCAACACATACAAGCAAAGCAGGTAAAGTAAGTACATAGGGGAAAAGTTTACGGTTAATTTTCATCTTAAAGATCTACACCGCTTTATCGAGATAAAACGGTGTAGAGAACAAGGAGGTTGTTAAGCTAGACCAACATCTTTCATCATTCTGTCAATCTTAGATGCTAATTTATCAAGTGTTTCATCAACATTTGATCCTGTTTGCATCTCTTGAAGTGCTGCAGCCCATTCTGTTGTTGTTTCAAAGAATAAAGGCTGAGCTGTGAAGTGGATTTTTGATCCATCTATTGAGCTGTTATATTGCTCCATGTAACCAGGAGATGTTCCACGAATTTTATCGTCAAAATCACCTGAGGCCCAAACAGACTCTCTCACAGGGTTCACTTGGTTATGTTTAACACCACCAGCCATTGCGTTTTCTGGTCCATTACACCATTGCATCCAGTACCAAGCAGCATCCTTCTTTTTAGAGAAGTTGCTCATAGCTAGAGACCAGATCCAAACGTTAGGTGTTGGAGCACTTGCACTTGGATTAGGTGTGAAACCATGGAAACCGAAGTTTCCAGCTTCTTTATTTTCTGGATTTCCGTTGAAGAAGTAGCCTAAAATATCAGCATCGAAAATCATAGCTGAGGCTCCAGCTCCAATATCATTTCCTACTTCATACCATGTGTAACCAGACCAGTTTGCAGGTCCAGATGATGATATCATTTTTACCCATTGTTTATGGAAGTCTTTAGACGCTTGAGAGTTCATAGCAGCTTTTAATTTTCCACCGTTATTCTCAAAATCTACCAGTCCATAGTTAGCATATGCTGACATAAATCCTGGGTGGATTGTTGCCCAACTTCTACTTCCTCTGGTTCCGATACCATAAGACCATTCATTTGATCCAGCATTTTTTGTGAAATATTCTGCTTGATCTGTCATTTCAACAAGATCTCCTGGAGGCTTCATGCCCGCCTTTTCAAAATATCTCATGTTATAAGTAACACTGTTTAACTCAAAACCCCAAGGCATACACCACTGTTTGGATCCTGCTGCACCTGGTACATCACCAGCCACACCACTCCAAGAGCAAGCATCTCTTAAATTACCTACTACATCATTCCAGTTGTAACTTGGATTTGTTTTATTTGAGTCCTGAATAAAGTCATTTAAATCTGCGCACCATCCTGCTGGACCATAAGTCCAAGTCATGTAAGCACCTGTCATAAATGCATCGTATTCTGATGACTTAGATGATAAAGCAGCCGTTACTTTGTCAAAATAAACATCTTCTGCGAAAATGTCATATTCTACATTCATGCCTGTTAGGGCTTTGAAGTTGTCAAGTTCCGCAATCATGGAATCCATGTATGGATGTTTATTCATTAAAAGTTTGATTGTAGTGCCACTGTGTTTCTTCCAATCAAAGTCTTGGGCAGCTAAAGCACTAGTTACTTGCATTCCCATTAACTTGGTTAATGCAGCAAATCCAATACCATATTTTCCAGCTTTGATTAGGAGATCACGTCTAGACATTTTTCCCTTAAGGAAAGTGTCAATAGCACTCTTCATCTTCGAATGAGACATATCTTATTCCTCCTATTATTTATAAGATTAGCATTAAACATATTAAAGACAACGTGATTTATGTTATTTTAATAAAGATGTTCAATAAAAAAACCACAATTTTCAGTGTTAATGAGTAAGTATTTAGGAGTTATCAACAATCTTCTTTCAGGAAGTTATATCAGCCCTTTTTCCAAAAAAAGTATATCTCTCCCTATTGATGAGATAGTCATAGAGAGATCTATTGAAAATATAAAATTTAAATTTACCAAAAACTTATTAAATAAAAAAAATTTAGTGATATCTGGAGAGAACTCATTCAAAGCTTTTGGTGAAAAAGTATTAAAATCACTAAGGAATAACAATTTAGATTTTGACCTTAACATATTAAAAAAATATGAGTCTAGCCAAACATTTGCCACTAATTTATCTCTATCATCAAAAGAATATGAAAATATTATTGTAATCGGATCTGGATCTTTAATTGATTTATGTAAATTTGTTTCTTTTAAAAATAAACAAAACTTAATAGTGTTTTGTAGCTCCCTTACTGCTGCAGCGACTACAAGTACTGTTTCTCTAAATAATGATGGTGTTAAAGAAACAATAAAATCTAAAATTGCTCAATCAATTATAATTGACTTAGACAATCTTAGAATGGCGCCATTACGTCTTTTAAGAAGTGCATTGGGTGATGTTCTTTGCCGTAGCACTTGTCAAATTGATTGGCTTACTTCTCATTTATTTTTAAGCACGGAGTATGACGAGACACCATTCGCACTGCAATATGAAGATGAGAGATTGCTTTTGGATAATTCATATAAAATTTTAGAAGGTGACTATGATACACTTGCGGCACTATCTAGAATGACTTTACTAAATGGCATTGCAGCTATCATAATTGGTTCAACTCATGCTGGAAGTATGGGAGAACATTTAATTAGTCATTATATTGACATGTTTATGGGTGAAAAACATCCTGGAACACTTCATGGAGAGCAAGTTGCTGTAACAACGCTTTTATTATCAAAAATTCAAAATCAGATTATTAATTTTTCAGATACGTTGGTATTTAAAAAATTAAATATAACTGATAATAATTTCCGAGAATTATTTGGAGATAAAATTTTTACTCAAATGTATGAGCAATTTAAAAAAAAATATTTTGATGGTGAGAGATTAGATAATCTAAATAATTTGCTAGAAAAAAAGTGGCCAGAACAAAAAGCAATTCTTAAAAAGCACCTTTTACCAACAGAAAGCATTGAAAAAGCTTTGAAAAATTGTGGTGCACCTACAAACAATGTTGAGTTAAGAATACCAAATAATTTTTATAATCTTGCAATAAAGAATTCTTTTCTTTTAAGAGATAGATTTTCATATTTAGATGTTGCTCATTACACAATGACCTTAAGTGACTACTTTATAAAAGATTGAAATATTGATCGATTTGTCAATAAATTTTTCAACTATTTTGATTAAAATGAACAAGAAAAAATAGAAAATTTTAAAAAATTATTTTTTTTCCTTTAAGGTAAAGATGCTTTGCAAGATTTATTAATTATTGGTGGTGGGATTAATGGAGTAGGAATCGCAAGAGATGCGTCCGGAAGGGGTTTAAAAGTTACATTAATTGAAAAAGGAGACCTGGCTTCAAAAACTTCATCTTGGTCCACAAAATTAATACATGGTGGAATAAGATACTTAGAAAATTACGAATTTAGATTAGTACGAGAGTCTTTAAAAGAGCGTGAGGTGATTAGAAAAATAGCACCCCATATTACCAAACCGATAAGATTTGTTTTACCCCATGTGCCAAGTTTACGCCCTACATGGTTGATACGTTTAGGACTAATGCTGTACGATTGGATGGGAGGTTTTATATCCTTTCCAAAGTCAAAGGTGGTAAACTTAGGTACTGATTATAATGAAAATCCTATTAAATCTAATTTCATAACTGGCTATGAATACTCAGACTTATTTGTTGATGATGCTAGGTTGGTTCTTTTAAATGCTCAAGATGCCATAAGCAGAGGTGCTAAAATTTGCACTAATTCAGAAGTCCAAAAAGTTGTTAGAAAAAAAAATTATTGGGAAGTTTTTTTAAGTAATGGTGAGGTGTTGCAATCAAAAGTTATTATAAATGCTTCAGGTCCCTATGTTTTAGATGTGTTAAAAAATATTATTGGAATTGAGTCTAAAAAGAAAATACGCCATGTGCAAGGGAGTCATATTATAACAGAGAAACTATATGTTGGTGAACAGGCTTATATACTACAGTTAAGTGATAAACGAATAATATTTTTAATACCATATTTAGATAAATTTACATTAATTGGAACAACAGATCATGAAGTTAGAACTTACGACAATCCTGAGATAACTGATATTGAAAAAAATTATCTTATTAAATCAGTTAATAAATTTATTAAAAAAGAAATTACTGAAGATGATATTATTTGGACTTATTCAGGTGTTAGACCCTTGGTTGAAGACTTAAACGAAAATGCTTCGAAGATTACAAGAGACTATACATTTGAGATAGATGATAACGGTGCTCCAATACTTACAATTTTTGGTGGGAAACTTACTACTTACAGAAAATTATCAGAACATGCGTTAAAAAAAATTTCAAAATATATTAAGGTTACTAACAAATCTTGGACTGGAAATGAGATTTTACCCGGCGCAAAAGAGATTATAGATAAAAATTTTTTAATACCTGAAAAACTCTTAAAAAGGTTGATAAAAACATATGGAGATAAAATAATTTATTTAAACCAATATTATCAGAGTTTTATGGATGGTGGAGAACATATTTTTGAGGATCTTTATGAGTTCGAAATTAAATATCTCGTTCAAGAGGAAATGGCTAAAACTCCAGAAGATATACTCTTTAGGAGGACTAAATTAGGGATAAAATTTCCAAAGGAAAAATTGGCAATTTTAGAAAATATTTTAAAAAAATATATATAGTATCTTAATGTATAGTACTTCAATTAAATGAGTAAATACATTCTTTCAATTGATCAAGGAACTACCTCAACCAGGTCTATAATTTTCAATAATAAATTTGAAATAGTTTCCTTTGATCAGATAGAGTTAAAACAATATTTTCCAAAAGATGGTTGCGTTGAACATGACCCTAAAGAGATTTTTGAAACGGTCCTAAAAACAACTGAAAATGCTATAAAAAAATCCAACATTAGACCAACAGATATATCTGCAATTGGTATAACAAATCAGAGAGAGACGACAGTACTTTGGGACAAAGAGACAGGAGAACCTGTTTACAAAGCAATAGTATGGCAAGATCGAAGAACAGTAAATTATTGTAAAGAATTACAAAAAAAAGGTTATACAAAAAAAATTCAAAAAATTACTGGATTAGTGATTGACTCATATTTTTCAGCAACCAAGATAAAATGGATTATCGACAATTTAGAATCCACTAAAAAACTTTTAAAAGAAAATAGGCTTTTATTTGGGACAATTGATACTTGGATTCTTTGGAAGTTAACTGAGGGCAGGTCACACTATACTGAGGCTACTAATGCATCTAGAACAATGCTGTATGATATAAGTAAAAATTCATGGTCAAAAAGCCTATTAAAAATATTTAATATACCGGCATCAATTTTACCTGAGGTTAAAGATAGCGTAGATGAGTTTGGCTACACTACAATTTTTGGCTCAAAAATTAAAATTGGGGGGATTGCTGGAGATCAACAAGCAGCAACAATAGGGCAAGCATGCTTTGAGCCAGGCTCTATAAAGTCAACATATGGTACTGGCTGTTTTATGATTATGAATATAGGAAAAAATATAAAGATATCTAAGAATAATTTATTAACAACAATTGCCTACCGTATCAAAGGAAAAACTACATACGCTCTTGAGGGTTCAATTTTTATTGCGGGTGCAGCGATACAATGGCTTCGAGATTCATTAAAAGTAATTAGTAGTGCAGAAGAAACCGAGGAATTATATAAAAGTAATGACAAATCTCAACAAATCTACTTTGTGCCTGCATTTGTAGGTTTAGGTGCACCCTATTGGGACGGTGAGGCTAGGGGAGCAATTTTTGGAATGACAAGAAATACTGGTGTTTCAGAACTTGTAAAATCAGCAATAGATAGTGTTGCCTATCAAACGAAAGACTTGATTATTTCTATGGAAAAAGACAGTGGAATAAAAATCAATAAAATTAAGGTTGATGGTGGCATGGTAAAAAATGAACAGTTTCTTCAATTTCTCTCAAATATCTTATTATCAGAGTGTGATCGTCCTAAGATTACAGAAACCACTTCATTGGGAGCAGCTTATTTAGCTGGACTATCCAGTGGGATGCTTGGAAGCACGAAAGAAATTTCCAAAAAATGGCAAAGTCAAAAATTATTCAAACCAAAGTTACACAAAAAAGAAGTAAAATATCTTTACCAAGGTTGGTTAAAGGCAGTTAATAAAATAATTGTAAAAAAGAATAGAAAATAAAAAAAATTTTGATATTTATGTTGTATGCGCATAAATATTGAGATTGGTGATATAGAAGCATTTATAGAATTAACCGAAACTAATTCATTTGCAAAAGCTGCAAATAATTTGAATTTATCTCAACCTGCTCTTTCAAGAAGAATTCAGAAATTAGAACATGAATTAGGCACTACTTTATTTGACAGAACTACAAGAAAAGTTCAATTGTCTTATTCTGGTAGAAACTTTTATGACCGTGCTAGAGGAATTATAGAAGCTGTTAAAACAGCAACAAAAACCCTTAACGAAAAATACAGTTTCCCCTCGATTATTAAAATTGGAGTAGTTCACTCAGCTCTAAGAAATATATTATTTTCGTCTTTAAAAAAATTTAAAGAGATTGAACCAAGATGCAAGGTTCAAATTATTGAAAGATCATCCAATAATGTTGTTGATAGTGTTTTAGGGGGAGAATGTGACTTTGGTATTAATTTTACTGGCAAACAAGAACCTGGAATAAATTTTGAGAATTTATTTGTAGAAGACTACGTAGTTGTCTTTCCTAAAGGGGATAAGTTAGAAAAAAAAAGAAAAATAAAAATATCTGAAATCAAAGGTAGGAACTTTATTTCAATTTGGAAAGGCTCTGGGAGTAGAATTTACATTGAAAATGCCCTTGCCCTGCAAGATGAAGATATAGATTGGGCCTACGAAGTGAGACATATACCAACAGCATTGAATATGGTTGAGCAAGGACTTGGCATAACTCTAGCCCCTAAGTTAGCTATTTCTAAAGATTATTCTTCTTTATCTTACAGACCTTTAATTGATCCGTCTGTAACAAGAACAATAGGTTTGATAAAAAGATCTGGAAGGGATCTTAGTTATGACTCGCAAAAGTTATATGATCTTTTAAAAGAGAGATTTAAAAGATAATTAATTAGAATAATGCATAAATAAATTTACTAATTAATGTTAATAATAAAACTATGTTGTCAGTAGATAGTTTTAATACCCTAGATCAATTTTCAAATAATGGAAAACAATACAATTTCTTTAATTTATCAAAATTAGAAGATAGTTTTCCCAAAATAAAAAATCTACCTAGATCCAAAAAAATACTTATTGAAAACTTGTTGAGATTAGAAGATGGAAAAGATGTTAATAAAGATCTTATTGAAAATGTATTAGAAAATCCTGAAAAAAAACACGAAATATTTTTTCTTCCATCAAGAGTATTAATGCAAGACTTCACTGGAGTTCCTGCAGTTGCAGATTTAGCAGCTATGCGTGATGCTGTTTCAAAAAATGGAGGAGATCCATCAAAAGTTAATCCTATGTCGCAAGTTGATTTAGTTATAGATCATTCTGTAATGGTTGATTATTTTGCAAGCCCAAATGCTTTCCAAAAAAATGTGGATATGGAATTTGGAAGAAATGCAGAGAGGTATGAATTTCTAAAATGGGGGCAACAAGCTTTTAAAAATTTTAGAGTTATTCCTCCTGGCACGGGAATATGTCATCAAGTTAATTTAGAATATTTGGCACAGGTGGTGTGGAGCAGAGAAATTAATGAAAAAAATTTCTTATACCCTGACACTTTAGTTGGAACTGATAGCCATACAACAATGGTAAATGCTCTAGGAGTTCTAGGTTGGGGAGTAGGAGGGATTGAAGCTGAAGCTGCTATGCTTGGTCAATCAGTTTCTATGCTGCTTCCTGAGGTTGTTGGTTTTGAAGTATTAGGAAAAATGAAAGAAGGTGTTACAGCAACAGATTTAGTTTTAACAATTGTTCAAATGCTACGAGATAAAGGAGTTGTTGGAAAATTTGTAGAATTTTATGGCGATGGCTTAAAAAATTTATCACTCGCTGACAGAGCAACTATTGCCAACATGGCTCCAGAATATGGAGCAACTTGTGGTTTTTTTGCAGTTGATGAAGAGACTATCAAGTACTTGAAGTTGACATCTAGAGACTCCGATCTGATAAATACTATTGAAAAATATAACAGAATCCAAGGTTTGTGGGCCGATGACACATGTAATTATAATGATACCGTTCATTTACAACTAGAAAATGTTCAAGCATCATTAGCAGGGCCAAAAAGACCTCAAGATAGAATTAATTTAGAAAAAGTGAATTTAAACTTCAAAGAATTTTCAAAAAACAAACCCGTTGAAAAAGAAATTAAAAATCACAATTATAAAATGCGAGATGGTAACGTAGTAATAGCTGCTATTACTTCATGTACTAATACCTCTAATCCAGATGTTTTAGTTGCAGCAGGCTTAGTCGCAAAAAAGGCTTGTGAATTAGGTCTACAAGTAAAACCTTGGGTTAAGACTTCTTTAGCACCTGGTTCAAAAGTTGTTACTGATTATTTGGATAAATCGGGTTTGAATAAATATTTAGACCAACTTGGTTTTCATCTAGTTGGTTATGGATGCACTACGTGTATAGGAAACTCAGGGCCACTTGATAAAGATATTGCCGAGTGTATCTCAAAAAATGATTTAACAGTTGCTTCAGTACTTTCAGGTAATAGAAATTTTGAAGGCAGAGTTAATCCACACGTTAAAGCTAATTATCTTGCCTCACCACCTTTAGTTGTAGCATATGCTTTAGCAGGGTCTGTACTTATTAATTTAACAAGTGATCCCATTGGTATTGACACAGATGGTAATGAAGTATTTTTAAAAGACATTTGGCCAAGCAATAGAGAAATCCGAAATGCTGTTGAAAAAAATGTATCGCCTGAAATGTTTAAAAAACAATACTCTAATGCTTTAGATGGGCCAAAAGAATGGCAAAAAATTAATACTTCTACGGGAGACCTTTATAATTGGAATTCTTCATCAACTTACATTCAGAAACCTCCGTTTTTTGATAATCAATCAAATGATGATAAAGAGATTAAGCCAATTGAGAATGCAAGACCTTTATTACTTCTAGGCAATAGTGTTACTACAGATCACATTTCACCTGCAGGGGCTATTAAAGTTGATAGTCCTGCTGGTAACTACTTCATGGAAAGGCAAATACGTCAAAATGATTTTAATTCATATGGTGCTAGAAGGGGCAATCATGAAGTAATGGTAAGGGGTACTTTTGCCAATATAAGAATTAAAAACCAACTGCTATCAAACGTTGAGGGCGGATACTCGATTTTAGAACCTGATAAGAAAAAAATGAGTGTTTATGATGTTGCTATGGAGTATGCAAAAAGATCTGAAAATGTTGTAGTTTTTGCAGGAAAAGAATACGGAACTGGATCATCGCGTGATTGGGCTGCAAAAGGTACGAAGTTATTAGGTATTAAGGCAGTTATTGCTGAAGGTTTTGAAAGAATACACCGATCAAATTTGGTTGGAATGGGAGTTCTGCCTATACAACTTAAAAGTCACACAATAAATGATTTAAATATTCAATCGTCTGATTTAATAAATGTAAAACTTACTGAAGACCTGAAGCCTTTACAAGAATTAGAAGTCATTATTCAAAGCAATGTGAGAAATATAAAAATAGATTGTATTTTAAGAATTGATACTATCAATGAGCTACAATATTATAAAGCAGACGGCATATTAAATTTTGTTTTAAAAAATATTCTAAAAAATTAATTAATTTTTGGATTTTCTAACAGTTCTTTCAGTCTAACTAAAAAAGTTACTGCTTGCTTACCATCTATCAATCTGTGGTCATAACTTAATGCAATATACATCATTGGCTTTATAACAATCTTCTTTTTTACAGCGATAGGTCTATCAATTATTGAGTGCATACCTAATATAGCACTTTGAGGTGGGTTGATAATTGGGGTGCTCATCATAGAGCCATATATTCCTCCATTTGTAATTGAGAATGTTCCTCCTGATAAATCACTCATGGCAAGTTTATTTGAATTTGCTTTCTCAGATAATTCAATAATATACTTTTCAATTTCTGCATTTGATAAATCTCCAGCATTTCTAATTATTGGAACAACTAGCCCTTTTTCAGATCCAATTGCAATACCTATATCAAAGTAGTTTTTATAAATTATTTTATCTTCGTGAATTTCTGAATTAATCTCAGGTATTTCTTTTAAAACTTCTGTGCAGGCTTTAACAAAAAAAGACATAATGCCAAGTTTCACACCATGTTTTTTTTGAAAACTTGTTTGTTCTTTTTTTCTAAGAGACATAATTGCTGACATATCGACTTCGTTAAATGTTGTGAGAATGGCAGCTGTATTTTGAGCTTCTTTTAACCTTCTGGCAATTGTTTGCCTTAATTTTGACATTGGGATAGTTTTTTCATCTAACGTAGAGTCATCTTTGTCGAAGTTTGGGAGATCAACTGCCTTAGCAGGAGTTTTTGTATGATTTTCGGTAACTTTAGAAACATTAGGTGAGTCTATTATTTCCTTTTCTTCATTTATTTCTTCGATTTGACTTGTCTCTGGTTTGGGCTTTTGTTCTGTAGTCGTATTTTCTGATATTTCAGCGATAGATTGACCTACATTCACGGTAGATCCCTCTGGGGTTATTATTTTTGTTAATTTTCCAGAGGTTTGAGCGGGAATTTCAATTGTTATTTTCTCTGTTTCAATTTCAGCTAAATTATCGCCAGACTCAAAGCTATCTCCCTCTTTGATCAACCAAGATGTAAGTGTGCCTTCAATGATCGACTCTCCAAGCTCAGGTACTGTTATGTTTTTCATTACTCTTTAGGTAAGTTTTTAAATTTCATAAAACTGACACCACTTCTTTCTTTTATAACACGTTTTATTGATGATTTAAGAGCTAATTCTTTGATTAATTGCTGATTAGTACTATGTCTTTTTGATATACCTGTAGCAGGAGCTGCTGCAGGGCGCCTTCCAACATAATGAACTTTTTTGGTTAAATTATTTTTTACTAAAACATGTCTAATACGACTTTTAACAAAACTCCATGCTCCCATATTTTTTGGCTCCTCTTGAACCCATAAAATCTCACTTTCTTTATGTTTTAATATAACCTCACCTATGGCATCAAATGGAAATGGATAAATTTGCTCAATACGAACTATTTTCACATCTTTAATATTATTCTTTGTTCTAAAATCATCTAATTCATAAAATATTTTTCCAGAGCAGAAAATTATTCTTTTTGGGTTTTTGATTTCATCTTCAATAAGGCGATGGAATGACGAGCGTCCAGTAAATTCACTAATAGAGGATACATTGTTTGGGTGGCGCAGTGTGGATTTAGGTGTAAATACTATTAGCGGTTTTCTAAAATTTCTATGTATTTGCCTTCTCAAAGCATGAAAGTAGCTCGCGGGAGTGGTGCAATTTACAATCTGAACGTTATCTTCTGCTGCCATTTGAAGAAACCTTTCTATTCTTGCACTAGAGTGCTCAGGACCCATGCCCTCATGACCATGAGGTAATAGCATGACTAATCCACTCATTTGCATCCATTTTCTCTCACTTGAAGCAATAAACTGGTCAATAATAATTTGGGCACCGTTGGCAAAATCTCCAAATTGGGCCTCCCATAAAACCAAAGTATTTGGGTCTGCTAATGAGTACCCATATTCAAAACCTAGGACACCTAATTCAGAGAGAAAACTATCAATTACTTCAAACTGTTTTTGATTTTTAGCAATGTGATTGAGTGGTATATATCTCTCTTCTGATTTTTGATCATAAAAAACTGAGTGTCTCTGACTGAAAGTTCCCCTTCCAGAGTCTTGACCTGCAAGTCTCACTCTATATCCTTCCTTTAACAATGCTCCAAATGCTAAAGCCTCAGCAAAAGACCAGTCAATATTCTTTCCTGATTTTATTGAAGTTAATCGAGATTTATTAAACTTTTCTAATTTCGGATGAAGATTAAATCCTTTAGGTATTTGTGAAATTTTTGTACCAATTTCCTTTAAGGATTTTTCTGACTCAGCTGTTCTACCTCTTCTAAGTGGGTCTTTAGGTGCGAGACTTAATCCACTCCATTGCCCACCCATCCAAGATTTTGTTTTTAATTTATAGTTTTTTGCTTTTTCAAATTTCTTCTCGAGATCAGACCATATTCTTTCTTTGATGAAGTCTACCTGTTTTGTATTTACTACTTCTTGGCTTATAAGTTTATCTGCATAAATACTAGCAACTGTTTTTTTCTTTTTTATAGTTTGATACATCAATGGTTGAGTGAAAGAGGGCTCGTCACCCTCGTTGTGTCCATGTTTTCTATAGCAAAACATATCGACAAGTGTATCTTTTTTGAATGTGTTTCTAAACTCTGTTGCAGCTCTTGAGGCTAAAACAACAGCCTCTGGGTCATCTCCATTTACATGAAATATTGGGGATTGAACAATTTTTCCTATCTCTGAAGAGTAAGGCGCAGATCGGCTATATTGAGGACTGGTTGTAAATCCAATTTGATTATTAATAATAAAGTGAATTAGTCCGCCAATTCTGTAGCCATTTAATTGTGACATAGTAAAGGTTTCAGCAACAATACCTTGTCCAGCAATTGCTGCGTCTCCATGAATAAGTAGACCTGAAACTTTCGTATTATTTTTGTCTTGAATGATTGTTTGTTTAGCTCTTATTTTGCCAGCTACAACTGGATTTACCGCTTCTAAGTGAGAGGGATTAGCTGCCATACTCACATGAATAATCTTACCTCCAAAACTTCTATCAGAGCTTGCACCTAAATGATATTTGACATCACCAGAGCCCTGATCACTGAGGGCATTTTCGCCTCCATGGATAAATTCTCCAAAAATTTGAACATGAGGTTTTTTTACTATGTTAGCTAATATATTTAGTCTTCCTCTGTGGGCGCATGCAAAGGAAAAATCTTCTACACCATATTCTGAAGATCTTTTTAAAATCTGTTCAAGCGCTGGTATTGTAGACTCAGCTCCTTCAAGTCCAAACCTTTTGGTACCTCTGTACTTTGTATCTAGAAACTTTTCAAAATATTCTGCTGTAATTAATCTCTCCAAGATTGTCCTTTTACCCTTAGGGGTTAATTGCATATCTTTTTTTTCTTCTATTCTATCCTTCAGCCATTTGTATTCTTCGGCGGACTGAATATGTTTGTATTCAATTGCCAAGGTGCCAGAATAGATGCTTTGAAGTTTTTCAAAAACTTCACGTACAGTAGCTTTCTGAAATCCTAAATATCCAAATAGAAAAATTTTTCGATCATAATCTTTTTTTTGAAAACCGTAATACTCGGGATCTAAACCTGATGGATTGTTCTTTGCCATTAAACCTAAAGGGTCTAAATCAGCTATAAGGTGCCCTATCTCTCTGTAAGCTCTTATCATCATAACAAGTCGAAGAGAGTCAGTTATTGCCTGATCAAGAGAAATCTGATTAAAATCAATGTCTCTTGAGGCCTGTGACCAATTTATTTTTTGATAGTCAGCTAGAATAGAAATTTCCTCAGGAGCGAGAGCTTTAAAGAATTCATGCCAGCTCTTATCAACAAGACTTGGGTCTTTAATATAATCTCTATATATCGCTATTACTTGAGAGGCATTATTAGTTGTGAGAAATGAATTATAAGATCTCATTAATAGGTTTATGTATACGCCTATCTAATAAAGATGTCATTTGATTTTTGATCATAAAAGCTTATCAACAGCTGATACTAAACCCTGCACAGATTTGACAGATTTTTTTAGCATTAATTTCTCTTTGGCTGAAAGTTTTACCTCAATAATTTTTTCAATTCCTTTATTTCCAATAATTGTAGGTACTCCCATATACATATTTTTAAGGCCATATTGGCCATTGATATAAGCAGCACAAGGTAAAAGTTTTTTTTGATTTAATAAAAAGGCCTCTGCCATCTGAATTGCCGAACTAGCAGGTGCGTAGAAAGCTGATCCATTTTTTAATAACTTCACGATTTCACCACCGCCCATTCTTGTTCGATCGACTATTTTTTCAATTTTCGAATGAGGGAATTTTTTAAGCTTTATAAAATCGATTAAAGGGACACCTCCTATTGTTGTGTAATTAATTAGCGGCACCATGTCATCTCCATGGCCTCCTAATACAAATGTTTCAACATCATTCACGGATACCTTCAAAGCATCTGATAAGAAGTATTTCATTCGGGAGGAGTCCAATACTCCCGCCATGCCCACACACATATTTTTGGGTAGTTTGGAATATTTCTGGAGAACGTATACCATCGCATCTAGTGGGTTTGTAATACAAATAACAAATGCTTTAGGAGCATATTTTTTTATATCTAGTGCAATTTTTTTTATTATTTTTCCATTGATCTCAAGTAAATCATCTCTACTCATTCCAGGTTTACGGGGTAAGCCAGCAGTTATGATGATAACGTCAGATCCCTTCATTTTTGAAAAATCATTGGTACCTTCTATTGACCCTGTGAAACCCTCGACAGCTGATGATTGACTAAGGTCTAAAGCTTTTCCTTGAGGCATCCCAGAAACAACATCAATAAGTGTTATGTTACCGAGTTTTTTTAAAGCTAATAAATGTGCAAGTGTGCCTCCAATATTTCCGGCACCAATTAATGATACTTTATTCACTTATTATCCATTTTGGATATTTCATGTTTTATTTCAGCTATCGCTTTAGCTGGATTTAATCCTTTCGGACAAGAGTTCGTGCAATTCATAATCGAATGACATCTATATAGTTTAAAACTATCATCTAATTCATTCAACCTTTCTTTTTTTTCTTCATCTCTACTATCTTGTATCCAGCGATTTGCTTGAAGCAATACAGCTGGTCCTAAATATTTATCCTCGTTCCACCAATAACTAGGACAAGAAGTGCTACATGAGAAACACATAACACATTCCCATTTACCATCTAACTTATCTCTGTCTTCGACTGACTGTAAGTTTTCACGTTTATTATTTGGGGACTTTTTATTTAACCATGGTTTTATAGATTTAAATTGTTCAAATGCTTTTTTTAAATCAACCACTAGATCTTTTAAAACCTTCATATGAGGAAGAGGATAAATATTTATTTCATCCGAACACTCTTCTATATGTTTTTGACATGCAAGTGTATTTACTCCATCTATGTTCATTGCACATGATCCACAAACACCTTCTCTACATGATTTTCTAAAAGTTAAACTTGGATCAACTTCAGCTTTAATTTTATTTAATATATCTAGAACCATTGTTCCTGCTTTAGCTACATCAATTTCAAATCGATCGATTTGAGGAGGGGTATTTTCATCCCCAGACCACCTATAAACATTTATAATTCGGATATCGTGATTTTGTTGAGATTGCTCGTCAATGAGATCGACATTGGAATAAGATTTTCCTTTTACTGGAACTGAGTTTTTTGGAAGAGTAAGTTGTACCATCTAATAAACCCTTACTTGTGGTTGGATAACAGAGATTTGATTACTCAGTGTGGTCATTCTCACTGGTCTATGGGTGACTTTATAATCAGTGACATCACCCCAAAAAAGAGTGTGTTTTAACCAATTTTCATCATCTCTATCTGGAAAGTCCTCTCTGGCGTGAGCACCTCTACTTTCAGTTCTTTGCTCAGCAGAAACACCAACACTTCCAGCAACCTGCATTAAATTATGTAGTTCTAAAGCTTCAACTAGATCTGTATTAAAAACATCTGACTGATCTTTAACTTTAATATGTTTTAAATCTTGTGACATCGAGGCTAATTCATCATTGCCTAATTTCAAAGTTTCACTTTCTCTGTAAACGCCAAATCTTTTTTGAACAGTCTTTTGCATCCTCTCTCTTAGCTCACCGACTGAAACATCTCCTTTGTTACTTTTAATGGATTCTAATCTCTCTATGATAGAATTTGTTTGCGACAGAGATGGGGTTCTCAATGACTCTTTGGTATCAATAACTTGACCGGCCTGAATTGCTGCGCCCCTTCCAAAAACTACGAGCTCAGCTAAAGCATTTGTTCCAAGTCGATTAGCTCCATGAACTGAAGCGCATGCAGCTTCTCCGATAGCCATTAGTCCCTCACAGACTTCTTCTGTATTAGAGTCATTTGGTTTCAAAACCTCTGCTTTAAAGTTTGTAGGAATTCCGCCCATACAATAATGAACAGTTGGAATTACTGGGATTGGCTCTTTTGAAATATCTCTTCCACAAAAGGCTTTAACTGACTCAGAAATACCAGGTAATCTTTTCGCAAGCATATCAGCATCAAGATGTTCCAAATGAAGATTTATATAATCTTTGTTAGGTCCGCATCCTCTACCTGCGCTAATCTCTTTACTTATGAATCTTGATATAACATCTCTAGCAGCAAGATCTTTTGCATTTGGGGCATATTCTAACATAAACCTTGTGCCTTCGTTGTTCTTAAGAATACCTCCTTCACCTCTAGCTGCTTCTGAAATTAAAACTCCCACACCATATATTCCTGTTGGATGAAATTGAATAAACTCCATATCAGATAGAGGAAGACCGGCTCTCAGCGCTATGCCTGCTCCATCACCAGTGCAAATATGGGCACTTGTTGAGGATTGAAAAATTCTTCCATAACCCCCGGTTGCGAGTATTGTCATTTTTGCAATAAAACGATGCAATGATCCGTCTTCTATACTAATTGCTAAAAGACCACAAATTGTATCATTGTCATCTTTTAATAAGTCTATAGCGAAATATTCGTTATAAAAATCAACGTTATTTTTGAGGCTTTGTTGATACAGAGTATGGAGTAATGCGTGGCCGGTCCTGTCAGCTGCAGCGCAAGCTCGGCTTGCTGGCTCGCCCTTACCATTTTTTGTCATATGGCCACCAAAAGGTCTTTGATAAATCTTACCATCATCTGTTCTTGAAAATGGCATACCATAATGTTCGAGCTCAACAATTGAGTCGACTGCATTTGAGCATAAATATTCAATGCTGTCTTGATCACCCAGCCAATCTGAGCCTTTTACAGTGTCAAACATATGCCACTGCCAGCTATCCTCACCCATATTAGCTAAGGCAGCTCCAATTCCACCTTGAGCCGCAACAGTATGACTTCTTGTAGGGTAAACTTTTGAGACACATGCAGTTTTAAGGCCTTGTTCAGAGCACCCCAAAGCTGCTCTCAAGCCCGCTCCACCAGCACCTAATACAACTACATCTAATTTATGATCTGTATAATTCATATTAAATAAATAACACCGGTAAAAAGAAGAGGAAGGAAATACCAATAATACTGTCTGTTATTAAAGAATAAAGTTTCATTTTATTTAATTGAAAATAATCCTCATAAACTTTGCCCAGTTGAATTCTAATATGAAGCATTGATATGATAAAAAAAATTAATAATAAAATTTTATTAGTGGTAGTAGATAATGCAATATTGAGAGAATTTACATCGGGGTAAGAACTTAAAAAAAATAAAATAAACCAATAACTAATAGGAATTAATGCTAGATATAAAATTCTTTCTATTTTCCACTTTTGAGAAGCTTTCATTAAAATATCATCCAAGTAAAAATTAAAGTCATTATAATGTTTGCTACTAGAATAAGATATGTCACTAAGTAGACATTTTTAAGATCCATTCCAATTGAAAATGACCATAAGAAATATTTAAAACCGTTTAACAAATGATGATTAAAGATAAAAAACCAAAAGACAAATATTAGCCTTATAGGTATCAAGTTTATCAACAATGTTAATACTTGATTAAGTTGAGGGAGAAAATTTAAGCTTCCTAACCAAATTGCAAAAAAAGGTAAAGAAAATGCAAATGCAATTACTCCTATCCTGCTGGAGATAGAAAATACCATTGTCAAAAAAGGCCTATATATTTGCAAATGGGGTGATATCGGAGCCATAGAAAGGCAATATATTTAAAAATGTCTTATAGTAAAAAACTATTATTTTATTAATTCATGCGTTACATGAATAAATAAGACTGTGGAAAAAATGTTGATCAAATTGCCCATTCATTAAAATAAAGGTTCTGAAAATGCCCTATATTCAATTAAAATTCAATTAGGTCGTGAACATTTTTGTTTAAATGTGCCGAATCTCACCCCGCATGAGAAAGCTTTATTCATATAAAGTTGGCACCACGACCTATCAATATACTCTCTTTAATATGTTTATTGTCTATATATAATCTGCTGCTATGTCTGCCTTGGCACAAATATCCAAATTTATTGATCGATTTAATACAATCATAGGATATCTATGTGCTTTTTTTGTTTTCTCTATGGTCATAGTTGTATTCACTGTTGTCGTCTTAAGATATGGGTTCAATATTGGATTTATATGGATGCAAGAAGTTTATGTTTGGCTTCATAGTTTTGTTTTTATGTTAGGTGCTGGTTTTACTTATTTAGCTAATGAGCATGTTAGAATAGACGTCTTTTACCGAGAGGCATCAAAAAAATATAAAGCTACTGTAGATCTATTTGGAAATATTTTTTTACTTCTACCTTTTTTATATATTATTTGGAATTACAGCTATCCATTTGTATATAGATCTTTTTTAATGGGAGAGGTTTCCAGAGAAGCGGGCGGTATGCCTGCACTATATATTTTAAAAAGTGCAATTCTATGGTTTTGTTTAGTTTTATTTCTTCAATTAGTCTCTAATGTAATTAAATCAATACTTACACTTTCAAACTATCATTTGTCTGATAATAAATCATGATTAGTCCTGAAATTTTGGCAATTATAATGTTTGTAACAACATTGGGGTTATTGCTTTTCGGTTTTCCCGTTGCTTTTACACTCGCTGGAACAGCTCTTCTGTTTGGATTTTTAGGAGATGCTCTAGAAATATTTAATTTCAGAATGCTAGGATTTTTTCCTCAACGCATTTTTGGAACAATGATTAATGAGCCCCTTGTGGCTGTGCCTCTATTCATTTTTATGGGAATAATGTTAGAAAAAACAAAAATTGCAGCAGGACTATTACATTCAATAGGTGAACTTTTTGGAACTACTAAAGGAGGTCTTGGAATAGGAGTTGTAATAGTGGGTATGTTGCTAGCTGCATCAACAGGCATTGTTGGTGCAACAGTTGTAACTATGGGAATGTTATCTTTGCCCTCAATGATGAAAGCAGGCTATGATCAGAAAATAGCCACAGGCACAATTTGTGCCGCTGGTACATTAGGACAAATAATACCTCCCTCAATTGTTTTAGTTTTACTGGCAACAATTTTACAAGGCGCAAATGAAGAAGCAGCGATGTTAGTTGGTAATTTAGCTCCAGATCCAGTTACAGCAATTGATTTATTTGCAGGTGCTATTCTACCTGGATTGATGTTAGTAGTTTTATTTATAATTTTTATTTTTATTTACGCTAGAATAAATCCATTAAGTTGCCCGCCAGTCGAAACTACAAAATCAAGAACTGAAATATATATTGAAGCTGCTAAATCAGTTGTGCCTCCCATAACTCTTATTGTGCTGGTTTTAGGCTCAATTTTATTTGGAATAGCTACTCCCACAGAGTCTGCTTCAGTAGGAGCTGTTGGAGCTGCAATAATTGCACTGTTAAAGGGAGAATTGAATTTAAAGAATATTAAAGAGACAGCTTTAGGAACTGTGAAACTTAGCTCTTTTGTATTTGTAATTTTAATTGGTGCCTCAATGTTTTCACTTGTATTTCGTGGTTTTGGTGGTGATGAAATGATTGAGCATTTTCTTGGAACTCTACCTGGTGGACTTTATGCAGCACTCATTTTAGTAATGATAGTAATTTTTCTATTAGGTTTTTTTCTGGACTATATCGAAATAATTTTTGTAATCGTTCCATTAGTTGGCCCAATATTGATAGCAAACGGAGCAGACCCTTTGTGGTTAGGTATTCTTATTTCACTCAATTTACAAACTAGTTTTTTAACGCCTCCGTTTGGATTTTCTTTATTTTTTTTAAGAGGAGTGGCCCCAAGTAGTATTAAAACTAGAAACATGTACAGAGGGGTAATTCCCTTCATTGGTATTCAAGTATTAGCTATTTTAATTGTTGGTTTTTATCCTGAAATAGCAACTTGGTTGCCAAATAAAATGTTCTAATAATAGTAAAAAGACCATCCCCGAATAGGTATCGGGGATGATTTTAATTTTTTATTTATGCTGATGGATAAGTAAATGGTAGGCTTCTTACTCTCATGTACTCTTTTTCAGAAGTATTTGTCCATCTCAGAATTGATGATCTAAATTCAACAATATGTGAGAAAAGGGCCTGAGAAACAGGGTCTTCCGCTGCTATTGAGCTGCAAACCTCTCCTGCTCTTTGACCCAGAGCATTCATAACCGGATCTGGTAATTGTCTCATTTGAACACCATGTTCATTAATAAGTTTTTGGTAGGAACTATCGTTTGCAGCTTGGAACATAGATAAAACTTCCATGTTAACTGCTTTAGTTGCAATTGTGACTAACTCTTTAGTTGCGTCATCAAGTTTTTCCCACTCAAACATATCTATTGAACAATCTAAAATAGTAGCTGGCTCATGCCATCCTGGGTTATAGTAATATTTAGCTGCTTGGTGTAATCCTTTACCTAAGTCAGCAGCAGGACCAATCCATTCTGTTGCATCAATCGCACCTGAGGCAAGTGATGGAAGCACATCCGCTCCAGCCAAAAGAACTGTATTGGCACCAAAAGATTTTAATACCTCTCCACCAAGACCAGGCATTCTGATTTTTAAGCCTTCAAAGTCTGCAAGAGAATTAATTTCTTTATTAAACCAACCACCCATCTGGTTACCAGTATTACCCATTGGAAGAAATTTTACACCGATAGCATTATAAGCTTTGTCTGCTGCTTCAATTCCACCACCATAGTAACACCAAGCATTTTGTTCTTGAGCTGTTAAACCAAAAGGTAAAGCTGCTGAAAATGATGGTGCCATACTAATGTTTGTCCAATAATAACCTGCACCATATGCCATTTGAGCAGCACCAGATCTTACTGCGTCCAATGACTCAAGTGGTGGTACTAATTCACCACCATGATAAACAGTAATTTTTAATTTATCAGAAGCATTGTTAACGTAACTTGCAAATCTATCTATTGCTTTACCAAGACCTCCTGCTTTACCAAAAGCAGAACATGCAATCCATTCCATGTGTCCACCTGATATTGCTGGTGCTGGAAATGAAGAAACTGCTGCGGCGCCCAGTGCTGCAGCACCTGCACCTTTAAGGAAATTTCTTCTTTTCATGGTCTTATTGTTTGTCTTCTTTTTTGCCATAAATATTCCCCTCCTAATATTAGAAATAATTAATTATTTTTTATTAGTAATCATTATACCAACAATCACAGATAAAATTCCAGCGTAATGATAACTCTGTAATGTTTCTTGAAAGACTAAATATGCAAGAATTCCACCAAAAATAGGCATTAAGTGTAGAAAAGGACCTGATTTATTTGGGCCAATTAAAGCCACCCCGGTATTCCAGCAAATATATGACAAAATACTAGGAAAAGTTCCGGTATAGCCAATTACTAATAAGGTTTTGTAGTCAAATGCTATGAAATTATTTTGAATTATAATGTCATATAAATAAACAGGTAAGAGTAAGATTACTGTGAATACAAATGATAAATATAAAAAACTAAATCCTGAAACACCTGTTTCATTTTTTTTTAGAAATATTGAATACAATGCCCAAGATATAACAGCAAGTAGAATGAATAAATCTCCAGAGTAAAATTTTGAATCAAATATATTTTGATAGTTACCTTTTGTTATAACATAGCTAACACCAATAAGAGATAAAATGACACCTAACATTTGAAACAAGTTTGTTTGATTTTTATAAATCAATTTGTTTAAAAGGATTATCAACATGGGGGTTGTCGAAATAACTAATAAAGAATTAATAACAGTTGTCGCTGTTAGACCAATATAAGTTAATGTGTTAAATAGTGTCGGACCAGTTAAAATAATCAAAAAAACCATTCCTGGTTGTTTTTTTAAAAGTGATAAGTCAACTAAAGCATTTTTTAAACAAAAGGGAGTTAAAATAATTAAAGCTATTACCCACCTATAAAAAGATAACGATAAGGGTGATACTAAATCCTCAACTGAAGATAATCTTCCTACTATAAAATTGCCTGACCAAAATAAGGAGGCAAAACATAAAAATATCGCTGCTTTAAGAGAAACACTCACTTAGATTTTTTATTTTAAATTTTCAATAGCAATTGCTAGACCTTGACCACCGCCAATACACATACTTGCAAGACCAAACTTTTGTTTTGTTCTTCTAAGTTGATGAGACAAAGTTGTAATAATTCTTGCACCTGAACAGCCAATGGGGTGTCCTAATGCAATAGCGCCCCCAGCAATATTTAATTTACTTGGATCAATCTTTAAAGATCTTTGGACAGCAACTGAAGTTGCAGCAAACGCCTCATTGACCTCAACCAAATTAAAATAGTTAATATTTACACTCATTTTCTTCATTAATTTCTGTATAGCTGTAATTGGAGTAATACCCATATAATCAGGATTACCCGCCGAGGACGCCCAAGATAGTACTTTTGCTATTGGTTTAATTTTGTTTGAAGTTACATATTTTTCAGAAGCTAAAACCAAAAAACTAGCTCCATCATTTAATGAAGAAGCATTTCCAGCAGTAACTGTTCCAGATTTTTTAAAAACAGCTTTTAATTGGCTTAATTTAGGCAAAGTCGTATCTTTTCGAACTTCATCTTTAAGAGATGTTTTTGTCAACTCGTTTTTGAAGTAATTATTTTTAATTGCCTTATATGTTTTTAGATAAGACTGATAAGCAAATTGATCTTGGTCTTGTCTTGTAACATTGTATTTTCTTGAAACATTTTCAGCTGTTATACCCATATGTTCTTTTGAAAAAGCATCAGTCAGGCCATCATTAACTAAAGTGTCTATAAAGATATTATTTCCTAATTTTTTTTCTCCAGTCCTACTCAGATACGCATGGCGTGCCCTTGACATACTTTCTTGACCACCAACAATTAATAAATTTGACTCTCCGGAATAAATTTTAGATGAACCATCTATTGTAGCTCTCATACCACTTCCACAAACTTGATTTACTACATAACCAAAGGATGTCTGCTGCATTCCGGAACCTAATGCAACTTGCCTTGCTGTATTCATTCCTAGTCCACTAGTTAATACTTGTCCTAAAATTAGCCCCTCAATTTCTTTAGTATTGATTGTTTTATTTCTATCAAATAATTCTTTGAGACAAGTGGTTCCTAATTCTACTGACTCAGTTTTTTTGTAATTACCTAAATAAGCTCCTATTGGTGTTCTAACTGCATCGATTATAAAAACATCACTCATTAATATTTATCTTTCTGTATTCAATTACTGACTCAGGATTTGCCAACGATCCCAAGTTCTGCACTTTATCATTATTGATAATTTTTTTGACAAGTATTTCAGAGTTTTTACCACTTTTTGTTCTTGGAATATCTTTAACTATAAATATTTTCCAAGGAACATGCCTTGGACTAAGCGATGTCTTGAGGTGTTTTTTCAATATTGTATTAAAATCAACATTAATTTTTGTGTTTAACAATTTCAAAAAAAGGACAATTTTTTCATCATTTTTAGTCAAATAACCTGTTGCCAAACAGTCTTCGATCCAATGAAATTTTTGTAAGCAACTGTATATTTCACCTGTTCCTATTCTGACACCACCTGGATTTAAAGTAGCATCTGACCTTCCAAAGATTACATAACCTCCATTTTTGGTTTTTTTTACATAATCTCCATGAGACCATATGTTTGGAAATTTTTTAAAATATGCGGATTTATACTTGTCATTCAATCTGTCATTCCAAAAGTAGATAGGCTTAGAGGGGAAAGGGGTCTTGCAAACTAGTTCTCCTGTCTTTTTGGTTGGCTTGCCATTATCATTGAAAACATCAATATCCATGCCCAAGCCCGGTCCTTGAATTTCACCTGAATAAACAGGTAAAGTTGGTATTCCTAACATAAAACACGAAACTATGTCTGTACCACCACTCACCGAATATATAAAAGATTTTGAATTTAAACTTTTATTAATAAACTTAAAAGTGTCTGGGCTTAAAGGAGAGCCAGTTGATATAAAACAATTAATTTTTTTTAAAATATCTTTTTTATTTGATTTATAATTATTCTGAATAGTTTCATAAACTTTTGCTCCCGCACCTAGCATTGTTGAATTAGTATCTTTTGTAATATTGATAACTCGATTTATATTTGGATAAAATGGGGAACCATCATAAAGAACGATTGAGGAACCCAGTAGTAAGTTTGAAACTGTCCAGTTCCACATCATCCACCCGCAAGTAGTTAAGAAAAGCATTTTATCTTTAGATTTTACATTTGTATGTAATGCTAGTTCTTTTAAATGTTGAAGGAGTGAGCCTCCATGACCGTGCGTAATACACTTTGGGAGCCCTGTCGTTCCACTAGAAAATAAAACATACAGCGGATGATTAAAGCTCAATGATATATTTTTATTTAGTTTTGAATATTTTTTTTGATAACAGTAATCTTAATTATTACGATTTAATTTCTAAAAATAATTCATCAAATTTGGCA